>DATGWS010000341.1:0-18068 GCA_035299365.1 Candidatus Didemnitutus sp. | reverse complement strand
GACTTCAAGAATCTGGGCCTTTTGATCATCGACGAAGAACATCGATTCGGTGTTGCCGCAAAGGAGAAACTCCGTCAGCTCCGCTCGTCAGTTGATACTCTCACCCTTACAGCAACGCCCATCCCTCGTACGCTCAACTTTTCGCTCATGGGCGCACGAGACCTATCCGTGATCGAAACGCCCCCTCGCAATCGGCTTCCAATTCGTACCGAGATCCTGCAATGGACCGATGAAGTACTGCGCGAAGCTTTGTTACGAGAACTCGAACGTGGAGGACAAGCATTTATCGTTACAGACCGCATCAATGACATGGACAAGCTCATGATGAAGGTCAAAATGCTCGTGCCAACCCTTCGGATAGCAATGGCACACGGCCAGATGGAATCCGATCATTTGGAAGACGTGATGGAGGGATTCCTCGAACGCAAGTTCGACGTGCTCATTGCTACAAAGATTATCGAGTCGGGCCTTGACATACCCAATGCCAATACGATGATCATCGAGCATGCCGACAACTTCGGTCTCGCAGAACTCTACCAATTGCGCGGTCGAGTTGGCCGTTCGAATACCCAAGCCTACTGTTTCCTCCTTATTCCACCTCCGCACACACTATCTCGTACTGCATTGCGCAGACTTCAAGCACTTGAAGAATACACGGACCTCGGTTCTGGTTTCCAACTTGCCATGCGCGATCTCGAGATTCGTGGAGCCGGCAATTTGTTAGGGGGCGAGCAGAGTGGTTTCATCATGGACATGGGCTTTGAACTCTATCAGAAGATCTTGGATGAAGCAGTAACGGAGTTGCGTCACGAAGAATTCTCGCAGCTCTTTGCCGGCACCAAGGCTCTTACTGATGATTTCACCAACGAGGACATTGCTGTTGAACTCGATGCAGATGCCTTGCTCCCGAAGGCGTACATACCGGGCGACACTGATAGGTACGACGTCTACAAGAGACTCTACAATGCCCATGAGCAACGAGAGGTGGATCTGGTCTTCAATGAACTGCGCGATAGGTTCGGCACCCTCCCTCCGGAGGCAGAAGAGTTGCTGTTCGCGGTTCGACTTCGCATCGCTGCCCTGCCAAGTGGCTTCCTACGCGTGAATGTGAAGGAAGGCAGACTCCTTGCTGAACTCCCGGCCGATTCTGACACTCGTTGGTATGGTCAGGTCTTTAAGCAGATTCTGCCGTTGTTAACAAGCATTCCCAATGCGCGCTTTGTGCAGAATGGAAAACGTCTGCTAATCGAAGTTCTCCTTGGCAGACGTGAGGAAGCAATAGGTATTCTCGAACAATTCTCATCGCTGGCAGCACCACGCGAAGAGCCTACGGAAGAACTTCTATGACTCGTCTTCTCGCAATCGAGACCAGTGGGTCCGTGTGTAGCGTTGCCGTGTCTGTTGATGGAGCTCTCCTCTCCACTGTAGAGATCCTTCAGGCCAATGTTCATGATGAGATGCTAGGAAAATGTGTTCATGATGTGGTCAGAAATGCTCAACTCACCTTGGAAGATATCGACGTAGTAGCTGTCTCTGCAGGACCCGGTTCCTTTACTGGCCTCCGTATCGGCGTATCATTTGCAAAGGGGCTTTGTTTTACCGGTAAGCCAAGACTTCTAGCGGTACCTACACTCACAGCACTTATGCATGCCGGTACAGAGGTTGCACGCATTGGCCGCTCAACATCGATCACTGCCGTTGTAGCATCACATCGAGATCTCTACTACGTTGCATCAAGCCCTGTTGAAGATGCAACACATCTTGCCCCCGTAGAGCTCTTGCCACGCGATATAGCTGTTGGACGCATCAACAACTCTACATTGGTGGTCGGTCCGGCTGCCATGCAGTTTACACCAAGCCCCATAAGTGGTCTCACGCGTCTATCTGCACGATTCGTTGCTTTTGCGGCATGGAAACTCTTGGAGGCAGGAGCCCCCTTCAACGATGCCTTGACCTTTGTTCCTGAGTATCAACAGGAATTCTTGACAAATCGCTGATGTTCTCTGTTCGCTATTCACTATTCGCTATTCGCTATTCGCTATTTTCGCCCTTTCCCCAACAACGCCACTGAACAATGATCCAACGGTATACTCGACCCGACATGGGGGCCATCTGGTCCGATGAGAATAAATATGCTATCTGGCTGGAGATCGAGGTCTTGGCCTGTGAAGCACAAGCGGAACTTGGCGTGATACCGAAAGATGCCGTAGCCGAGATCCGCGCAAAGGCTGCCTTTAACGTGGAGCGAATCCTTGAGATAGAAGAGGTAACGAAGCATGATGTGATCGCCTTTACGACCAACGTGGCAGAATATGTTGGTCCAGCGTCGCGATTCATCCACATGGGTATGACGTCGAGCGATGTGCTTGATACCTGTCTCGGAGTTCAGCTCAAACAAGCAGGTGAATTAATCCTCGCAGATCTGATCAGCTTGCGCGACATTCTTGCCCGTAGGGCAAGGGAATTCAAATACACCGTATGTATTGGTCGCTCTCACGGGATCCATGCCGAACCAACAACATTTGGGTTAAAACTCGCACTCTGGCACGAAGAGTGTAAGCGCAGTATTGCGCGCATGCAACGCGCCATTGAAACAATTAGCGTTGGAATGATCTCGGGTGCGGTAGGAACGTTTGAACATCTCTCACCAGAAGTTGAAGAGTATGTCTGTGCTAAACTCGGACTTACACCGGCCCCTGTAAGTACCCAAGTGATTCAGCGCGATAGACATGCAGAGTTTCTTACAACCCTGGCAATCGTTGGTGCCTTCTTGGAAAAGATTGCAACGGAGATTCGTCATTTGCAACGGACCGAAGTGTTGGAAGCAGAGGAGTATTTCTCTCCTGGACAAAAGGGCTCGTCGGCTATGCCACACAAGCGCAATCCGATCCTTAGCGAACGCATCTGCGGAATGGCCCGCATTCTTCGTGGCAATGCTATGGCTGCTATCGAAAACAATGCCCTATGGCACGAACGTGATATCTCCCATAGCTCTGTTGAACGGGTGATCTGTCCGGACTCAACAATTGCTCTCGACTACATGTTGCATTTGGCAACGGGGCTCATCGATAAGTTGCTTGTCTATCCGGACGCCATGAAACGCAACCTCGCACTCACGCACGGGCTTCCGTTTTCCCAAAGCGTCATGCTTGCCCTCGTCCGCAAGGATGTTACGCGTGAAGATGCGTATAAGATGGTACAACGAAACGCAATGCAGACCTGGCAGACAAAGACACCACTGCGAGAGACCCTTGGCGAAGATTCCGAGATTATGTCGTTCTTCACCGCAGTAGAGCTAGATGCCATCTTCGATGATGCCCGCATGTTGAAGAACGTTGACGCTGTGTTTGCTCGCTGCGGCCTGGCCTGATCGTGAAAGCTGCTGTTGCGATCGTTGTGGTTATTGCCTCAGTTGTGGGAGGGTTGGCAATAGCTGGTTCGGCACCAGATAATGGAGCAGAGCTAGCAGAACGATATTGCCAATCGTGTCATGTTAAGCCCCTTCCTGAACACCTCGACAAAACAACCTGGGTTGCAAAGGTATTCCCGGTGATGAGACAATATCTTGGTATGGATCAGATCCCACAGCGGGAGAAGCTTCCCCATGACCTTCAGGCATTCTACCCAACGTTTCCAGCGATGACAGAAGATGAATGGTTCAGCGTTGCCCAATGGTATATAGACAATGCACCTGCTGTACTTCCGCCTCCTCCGACTATTGATATACAAGGTGTTTCGTCACAGTTCGAGTCTGTCCTCATTCAAAGAACCGTGGAAATCCCGATGACGACACTTGTGCGTTTTGATGCAGCGCGCAAACGCCTGATCATCGGAGACGGCATGGACAACTCACTGCACGTTACGAATGCGCAAGGGGCTCCAGTTGTTTCTGTTCAACTCAAGGGTCCACCTTCAAGTGTTGATGTTCAGCCTGATGCGTGGTATGTAACAGATATGGGCAAGTTGCTACCGCACGACTCTGCAATCGGACGACTCGTAAAGATCACATGGGTTAATGATGTACCTACGTCAACGGTAGTTCTTGATTCGCTGCGCAGGCCAACACATGTTACTGTTACAGACCTTAATGGGGACAAACGCAAGGACTTCTTAGTCTGTGAATACGGGAACCTCATTGGTCGTTTTGGTTGGTACGAGATCGATGCAAGGGGCAGATCACAGTACCATGAGCTGGCGGCTCAGCCAGGTGCGATTCGTGCAGATGTACGAGATCTGAATGGTGACAAACGCCCCAATATCGTTGTGTTGATGGCCCAGGCCAGAGAGGGACTCGTTGCCTATATCAACAAAGGCAAGGGGGTTTTTGCCGCCAAAGATCTTATCACATTCCCACCGTGTTTCGGCTCGTCGTCTTTTGCTTTCACGGATGTTGATGGCGATGGTACGGAAGAGATCGTGATCACAACAGGTGATAATGGCGATTACGATGATCCTCCGTTAAAACCCTATCATGGCGTATACGTTTATGCCGCAGACGCCAAGGGAGATTATTCGCAGCAATCGTTCCAACGACTCGATGGTGCCTATGGTGCCTTTATTCGAGACTTTGATGGGGACGGTTCAAAAGACATGGTCTCCTATTCCTACTTCCCTCGCTTTGATCGCGGAGATATTGACCTCGTGCGATTTGATGTAGGCTATGGTACAGCAGCTGCTAAATCATGGAGAATACCACATTCCGGAGATGGCCGCTGGCTCGTATCAGACATTGCAGATGCAGACGGCGACGGAGATCTGGATATACTCCTCGGCAACGTATCGATGGGTCCCGGACGAACGCCCGAAGAGATCTCGCAACGCTGGATGCAAGGGGGTGTGGTTGCACTGTATTTGAAGAACACACACCGGTGATCATTCGATCATGATGCCATAGGTTCGTTGCCTACCGTCCTTGATCAACGTAAGAAATACGAGCCCATGCACACCGTTGGGAACGGTTGTAGATAGCTGACTTCCTGTGCGTACATCATCATGGTGGGTGATTCTTTTACCAAGTACATCGGTCAACACGATACCGTCTGCCTCGGCAGTGATCTGCCGTCCGCGAATGGAGTAGTCCGGCGCAAACATCCGGACGAGTCGAGTTCTTTCATTTTCATCACACAGTCCATCAACTGTGAACTTCCCGTGTTCACGCACGAGCTCGCGAACAGTGGTGTCGATTTCTACTCTCTCCACTCGAAGCAATATCTGAGCTGAGTCTCCAAGCGCAACACGCACGCTGGCTCTACGGTAGGTTGTGCCGGCTCGGGCACTGAGTGAGAATGGAAACTCCATGGAGATCACCGTATCGTTGAGGCGTACTGCATTTCGAAGAGGTAGTAGAGTTGTAGCCCTCATCGATACCCACACCGTACCGCTTACCGTGCGTTGATTTATCGGCTCTGCCCGAACACGAAGGTAAAGATCAACGGTATCACCGGGCGTACCGTGAGCATTGTCTACATGGACAATCAACTTTGGCAGGGCTGAAACCTGCGGAGCGATCAAGACCGAATCAACCACAACACACCCATCTTCTGTGGTCACCTCAACCACGCACCACGTGGGTTCTATGATTGGCCCTGTACGAGCGGAGTCACCAAGTGCGTTTATGGGTGCAATGTTCCCTCTCCATGTATACCTACGCCCGCCGGCTGCAACAACAACAGTGGAGTTACCCTCAGGTACCATGGTGTCTTGAGCCACAACCACAACACGTTCACTGCGCGTATTTCCCACCGGAATGCCACGTGCCGATGTAGAGGCTCCATCTGTCCCATTCGTGGCACCGTAGGTACTTGTATCAGCGAGTACATCACAGATTGATGTACCGCTCAGTCCACCAGAGACAACTTCAACAAAGGATGAAGCGACTCTACGTGACTGAAAGGCAGATATGCCTCCTCCTCCCCCACCGCCCGGACCGTAATGGAATAGGGTGCCGTGAGTAGAGCCTCCTTTTCCTCCGCGTGCAGACGTTCTGGATCTACCATCAACAGAATCGGTTACGATGTAGATCGAACCACCACTTCCCCCACCGCCACTCCCATCTTCGTAGGCATTGTTTGCAGACTCGCCATTTGCCGTAAATGCTGAGTTCTGACCAAGAATCAGCCTTGGCGTTGTGACGATGATAATGCCTCCGCCATGTCCGCCGCGAGTACCATGGAAGTCGTTCTGATGACCGCCACCCCCACCGCTGCCAAGAAAGATTCGCGGTGATGTACTGGTGTCTTCAACGGTTGCTCCCCCACGTCCTCCCATAGCAAGCCTTTCAAATGCAGACGTCTGGTCACCCCCCATACCACCGCTACCAGCGAGTGCACCTCCTCCCCCACCGGCATTTCGGGCAGATCCACCGTGGGCAGCACCTGGACCTTCTCCGGTAGAACGATCATTGTTTGGGTTGATCGAGTCGAGAACCGGGGTTGTATCACGCGTGTTGACGCTAACTCGACCGCCCCGTCCACCGCTCGCATCAACGCTGATCACACCTCGAACGATGAGGGAATCCGAACACTCTATGGCAATGATTCCACCATACAATCCATTCCAGGGCAGTGTTCGCAGTGTATCAATGACCATGGCTGAGCCGGCCACGAGCACCTTCACCACTTGAAGTCCATGGAGTACATCGTATGTATGCATTCGGGTGGTTGTGAGGTGGACCACTGATCCGATCACTGTATCTACATAGCTGAACTCGCAGAGTCCTGTTGATCGGTCGTTGCTGCTCGTAGTCTGATGCAGCAACACCTTGTCTCCATGCCGAAATATCGAAGCATCAAGAACCGAGATCGTGCGACGGCATTCGTCGAGATCAACCACGGCCGTTGACCGCTGCTTGTACCCTGTCCAGATAGTCTGAGCAAAGCTGTTCACAGCGAAAAGCAGCATGGTGATCAGAAGGCAAGTATGCGCCATCGTGCGATCTCCTCATCGTACCACATCATAACAGACGCGTCTTGTTGGAGGAGCAGGTCATTCGCCCCTTGAAGTCTGAATCTGTTTTCGGGAAGTGATTCAACACTTTCGTTGACCAAACGCAGTACACCCATCGTTACGACAAGAATGGTCACCCTTCCGGCGATTCCTCCGGCGCATCCAGTCAACGAGGACACTGCAGGATCAGCTGCACATCGCAGTATCGAGGAGCCACCTGTAGCGAGGTTGTTGATCAGCCCCTGACCGAGGTCGATTTCAGCCGCCCCCTTAAGTGACAAGGTAGATGCATCGATATGTCCACTTGCGACGAGATCGTAGACGTAGGTCCGCGTGAGACCATCATAGATATTGGCAGTTGATTGTGTGAGCTGAATAGGCCGTGCGGCAGCACTACTCCCTAAGTAGACGTCACCACCGAAGGCTACAAGAGCCAGGCCTTCCGCGTCGGTTCCGAAACATCCTCCAATGGCTATTGCTCTTCCAGGAGCAACCGACGTGGCAGTTCCAACAACTCCGATCGCCGTTCCTGCATGTGACGTGCCTGTAGCATCGCAACGACCGAGCATCCCAACAGACGTAGTGAGAGTGCCGCCCGCGCCACCACGAACGGAACTCCCTAGGATACCGATGATTGTATCAGCTGAGACGGTTGAATTTGTTGCTGCATGACCTCGTACCCCAACTCGCTCAGTTGATGGAATGGTGGTGTAGGATGAAGATTGTGAGAGTCCAATGATCCCAACACCATTGGTATTGGCAGATGCCACGATTCCAATGTGTCCCGTACCAGAAGCACGTACGTCAATACCCTTTCTAGGGGGCGAAGTGCCTCCAATTTCTATGGCTGTTCCGCTTCCCGTTGTGAGTGCATTATATCGAAGGCCTGTCCCTCCGGTGATATCAATGCCTGTGGCAAGTGTTGGTCGCAAGCCCTCTGATGATCCTCCGATTCGGATGCCTGTTCCGATACCATTTGATGTGCTTTGCAGCACGATGGCTGCATCATCAACTCCACTGGCGCCAATATCCGTAATGAGGAGACCCGTACTCGACGTAGTGCCAAGGAGAGATAGGACGAGGGCCTTCCCCCCAGACGGATCAACCGATCCGATGCGCATCCGTTCATTGGAAGCGGCACCGATGAGCGGACCAACGCTTAATGGGCCACGGATCCAGGTTGTTGCTGCTGCATCTATCTCTAAAGCACGGATCGACCCGCCGTCGCCGGCGAGAAACCTGATAGGTTGTCCCGCCGGCGCGCGTTGAGCGATGAGGAGCGGCGTGTTGGCCGCAGACTCCAGCCGGGTCGTACTGAAACCCTGTGCAGACAGTCGCATGCTGCATGGGATCAGTATGAGTATGGTGAATGCAAGAACCATCGATGTGCATCAATTAGGCTGTACAAGCATCCAAGCAATCTTATCAGCCGGACCAAGCGCGATGGACGTCTCTACGGTGATCGTGTCATTGATATCATCAATGGCCGTAAGGCTGATACCGATTGTTGTACCTGGTGGGTTGATCATTGTGAGGATGGGGATGGTTCCTGATGTAATGTTTGTACTCACAGGAATGACATGGATGTAGTTCCCAACAACGGGCACGAAGATCCCACGAGGGATGTCCTTCCACGGCTTATCCCACGTGAGCGTGCCCCCGGCAGTGGCTGTCAGTACCATGCCGTCACTTGCCGGTGCCGACTCAGGGAGTGTGTAGGTGATATCGGCCGTTTGTGCTCCGGCCTTAAATGCCGAGTAGTTGGAACCGCCGGCAGACGGTTCTGCAAAACGAAGTTCTGTGGACGTTCCGGAATTGGACAGCAAAACTGTCTTTGCAATGTCTACCGGTGCATTAGGTAATGCAGTACCAATGCCAAGAAATCCCTGACGTGGTCCGGGTGTTCCAATGACCCGGAGTGCCTCCGTTGCATTTGATGCAAGAACAAGATCTTGCGCATTGTTTGTTCCGAGATATTGCTCGTTTGCTGCTGTTCCCCCGGTAGTGATCTGCGTGCCATCGAGTTGCCAGAAGGAGGCATTGGTCCATTCCAGTGAAGCATTCGTACCAGTAACACTTTGAATCGTTAGTGCTTGCCCGGCCACTCCTGTTGTTGGTGGCAGTGTAAGCGTGTAGGCTGTTACTCCCGTACTGGGCAGCGTCAGCGAGATCGTTGCTGGCTGCGCATTTCGAAGATTCAGCGTACCAGTAGTCTGGCTCTGTCCAAAAAGCATTGGAGAGCCCATGGAGATGATCATAAACGTCATGATCGCCAACAAGGTCTTGAGCGTGGTCATACAACATCCTGCAGTGAAGTGAATAATGTGAATCGTGGTGATCAACGTCGGATCTCCCATCGTATCTGTTCCGTTGTCAGCAGTGGAGCAGAGGTCACAAAGACCATCGTGTTCGTATTGAGGTCGATCGTGCAACCGACTGCTATTGTTGTAGTGCCCGCAGCAACACAAAACGTGACATCGTGCTCTGATCGAAGGATCGTATTCGGTTGCACCGTGAAGATGAATTCGCTTCCGGTACCCGAGATCGTGCCTCTTTCGGCAACAGCTGAATCGCCTTCTACAAGTAGGACAGAACCACTACGGGTGATACGGATACCATTACCGGCATGTACTTTCACATTGCCGGCGATCTCATTGATCGATGTAACGATGCCCGTCACATTCGGAGATAGCCTCTCTGCAACTTCTGCGAAGGCAGCAACGCGAGCAAATGCCTGTGGTGCTAGGTGTATCCTTGGAGTTCGTTCCGGTGTTCCGTTTACACGCACACCCAAATACGCCACACCGCGTTCCATGACACTGAGTGGTAGGGGGCTCACAGTACCGAGCACAACCGTACACTCGCCATTTCTAAGGTCTATCGTGTGGTCTTCTTGAGACAGGGACGAGCCCCCAGTTGGAACATCATACCAGTGAACAGTGATCGCATGGAGACCATCAGGGGTCTGAGGATCGCCGAGTGCGAGACGCACTGTTACCGTTTCGGCTACTTGCGCCGAGATGAACGATGGTACAAGGAGAAGAAGGAAGAGTGTTGATCGCATGACGGTCCTTGAGGAAGTCCTGTAGACTTCCTCGTGCCGTCAGCCATTACAAACGTGACATTTTGTTGCGTGGCGAAAGTGCAAGTACTGCGCACCACAGTGCGGAAATGGCCAAGCCACCTACCTCGCGCTCAATTTCGCCATTCCACCACTGACCAGTGGTTTTGGGAAAAAGGATAATTGCCCAAACACTCAAGATCACGCCACAAGCCATTGCACCAAGCCTTGGTGCTCGGCCGGTTGCTCGCAGGATGCTCAAAAGAGCGCATGCTCCGTAGGCGGCTATCCAGATCAAGGCATCTACGTCATTGAACTGTACAACGGTAAATCCAAGAAAAATGGCTGCCATGATCCATGAGATGACGCGCATCAGAACTCCATGTGTCTATCCGTAGTTTGTATCTGTAAACTACTACTCAGAGGAACAATCCATGAATTATCGTTTGTTCGGTCGCAGTGCGATGCGTGTTTCAGAGCTTTGTCTTGGCACCATGACGTTTGGTAATGATTGGGGTACAGGAAGCGATTATGAAACGTCAAAAAAGGTTTTTGATGCGTATGCCAATGCCGGCGGAAATTTCATCGATACTGCCAACCGGTATACCGAAGGGACGAGTGAGACGTATCTAGGAGATTTCCTTGCGGCCGATCGCGATCATTTTGTTGTTGCCACTAAATACACACTCTATACGCGAATGGGCGATCCGAACTTTGCCGGCAATCATAGAAAGAACATGGTGCGGGCCTTGGATGAGTCGCTCAAACGGTTAAAGACAGATCATATCGATATCTACTGGGTTCATGCATGGGACGATACCATGCAGCCAGATGAACTCATGCGAAGCCTCGAGTATCTTGTCTCCAGTGGTAAGGTATTGCACATCGGGATAAGCGATACACCGGCGTGGATTGTTTCCTGTTGCAACTCAATTGCTGAGCTTCGAGGTTGGAGCCCCTTTGTTGGACTCCAACTGGAGTATTCCCTCGTTAATCGCGATGCAGAACGAGAACTCCTCCCCATGGCGCAGGCCTTCGGACTAACGGTTACGCCGTGGTCCCCTCTTGGTGCCGGTGTTCTCTCCGGAAAATACCTTCAATCAAAAGCTATTGAGGGGGCTCGCCTCAAACCGGAAAGTGTTCGATTAACCGATCGAAACATGTCGATCGCTCAGGCTGTAGCAGACGTTGCACTCGAGATCGGTGTGAGCTCTGCACAGGTTGCTTTAGCGTTTCTACGTCAACACCATCCCGGAGTGATCCCAATCGTTGGTGCGCGCACAGAGCAACAGCTCGTGGATAATCTTGGTTGTATTCAGGTTGTGTTATCGGCCGATCAGCTGCAGAGGTTGCGAGATGTTAGTTCGGTGGTCTTAGGATGGCCGCATGACTTCTTAGCCGGTGAGAACATTCAGAATCTCATGTTCGGCGGCACAAGGTCAAAGATCAGATAACTCCAGCGCTGTCAATTGACACCAGAACTCACCCAGTACGTTGTCATAAGCCCCTTGCCTCGGATGTCAAGGGGCTCTCTCTTTTCCAGGACAAATTCCGGTTTGGATGTAAGCGTTCTCGCAACGTTTTCTGTCACATGAACACGACCAGGTTGTGAGTGTTCTTCCATACGAGCGGCAACATTCACAGTGTCTCCCCAAACATCATAGGAAAGGCGAGAACCATCCATGACACCGGCGATCACGGGACCTGCGTTGATCCCAATCCTGAGCATGTGGGAATCAATTGGTAGCTGAGTCTTTCCGGACATAATCTCGAGTGCAGCACGTGTCATTTGTTCTGTGTGATCTTCGGTCTGCTTCGTGGCACCGCTAATCGCCATATACGAGTCACCAATTGTCTTAATGCGTTCGCAACCATACTGCGAAAAAACATTGTCAAGCGCTGTAAAGAGCGTCTCTAACCAATGAACAAGATCTTCTGGACTACGTGAGGTGGAGATCTCTGAAAATCCAACAACATCAACAAAGAGGATTGTTACGTTAGCCAATCTGTCCGCAATCCTCGGTTCTCCGATCATCAGTCTTTCAACAATATGTTGTGGCACCACGGCATGAAGAATCTTTGTTCGTTCTTCGTCCCTTTGCCGAATCGTCTCACGTTCAAGGTCTAGTCGAGAGCGGAATGAGGTTAACTCCTTAGCTCGTTCGATCTCACTATCGTAGACGGACTTCTGAAGATCAGAGATGCGTTCTTGAACTCTCACAGCCTCTTCAAACCGCTTGGCAACTGCTAGCCAATCAACAAGAATGCCTCCGATGCGAATGGCCGATCCGTTGTTTTCACCTTCCAGATATCTCTCAAATGCTGTAAAAAGTTGACCTATTGCTCCTTCCGCGTTGCCTTCGGCATGCTCAACAGAGGCCAGTTTGGCCATTGCATCAGTATGAAGTTCCTCATTCTGCGAGCGTTGGGTAAAATCGAGGGCCATGCGTAAACACGCCTTTGCATTGTTGAGGTCTCCCTTCAATCGATACAATTCCGCTGATCCAATAAATGAATGGATCTGATGCTCAACCTCCGATTCGAAATCGGCCAGTTTCGCAACCTCATGAAATGCAGCAAGAGAGTCATCAAAGCGATGCAATTGCTTGAGTGTATTTGCCCGATTCAACAGGACCGAGAGTAATGACTGCTTGGTACGAGACATGCCAAGTAATGATTGCAACTCCTCATACACCGCTAGTGCTTCGGTGTGCCTCCCCACGTTTTGCAAAAGTGAAGCGAGTCTCATTCTCGATTCGATGAGCTGATCGCGGCACAATGGCACATGCGGATCCTTCAAACGCAGCTGCTCATACAATGTGATGGACTTCTCGATGTCGCCCATCTCAGTGTTCACTCTTGCCATTTCTGACAACGTCAGAATCTGCATAGAGTCATCACCGATCCGGACAGCGGCTTCGTGTGCAGATGTCAGCGATGCCATCGATTCCGGATACCGTTGCAGAGCAGCTTGAGTTACGCCAATTTGATACCGTAGTGCTATAGTTTCTTGTGGGTGCAATTCTCGACCTTGGGTACCAGTAAGGACAACATCCATAGTGCTCAGGGATTCTTCATGGCGAGCCTGGCTGTTCAATACTCGAGAAAGAAGAATTGTCGCAAGTGGTATGGTTTGTTTCTGTTCGACTGAACGACCGTCGTTAATCATAGACTTCAGAATCCGCTCTGCGTGTTCATTGTCACCGTGTATGTGGGCTCGCAATGCAACACCTATGGACTCCGTGGTAGTACCACGTAGGAGACTACTGGTCTTCTCGATTACTTCATCTTGTTCCCCCACTTCGCCCTCATTGGAGAATAGGATGTTGTTAAGTAAGGCTAAGAAGCGTTCTTCTTCGATCATGGTCTGCGACCTATTCTGCTCTACACTGCAAGATTTCCAGATTTTGTCTGGTGAGTACAATATTACGTAAGTTCATATATGGGGGTTTTGCTCTTTTTCATTTCCAGGGGTTATAGAATGAGTCAATCATTTGCGCACCGCCTTGTCCCGTTTGGCATGGCCGGGATAATTCTGTTAGCGGCAATTGGGTGTGCCGAAAAGAAAGTTGATCCGCCAGCGCCGGCCGTCGCTGAAACAGCAAAAACGTCAGTGGATGCTGTTGGTCCTAATGGAAGTGGATCTGTTTGGCTAACTCCACAACAGGCATCTTCACCATTGCAGACTATTACGTACACGTATCCAACGGACGTACCGCCGATATTGAGAAAGATTGACCTTTCTAAGTATCAAGTACAGTTTTTACCGCTGTTTCCGGCAACAATTGCATCTGGATCCACGGGTGATACATTGAGAGCTCAGACGCCGGTTCTCATCATGAACGTTGTTCGCTTTGACACCACAGGGGTACCAATCAACAACTATGTGGGTTGCGGAATTGCTGATCAAAAAGTGGTGTTGATCACAGGGATGTTTACGCCGGCTATTCCACCTCATATACGAAAGTAGATGTAAGCCAATACGTATCGATGAGCCCCTTGCCTTTAATGTCAAGGGGCATTGTTTTTTCAAAGGATGCAATGTTGTGGACTTGAAGCACTTCTATGACCTCTTGTGAACAGAGGATCTTCCCGGGTGACGAATGTCCCTCCATTTTTGCGGCAACGTTTACTGTATCCCCCCACAGATCATACGAAAGTCGGGTTCCGTTCATGACGCCGGCAATAACGGGACCCGTATGTATTCCGATCCGTAGTTGAGATTGATCCAGTGGCAATACACCATTGCTCTTTACGATGGCCAGCGCTGCACGGCACATTCTAGCAACATGATCTGGGTACGCAGGTGACACTCCGCAGATTGCCATGTAGGAATCACCAATGGTTTTGAGCCTCTCACATCCATGTGCGAGGCAAACATCATCTAGTGCAGAGAACAATCGTTCAAGGAGCTGAACCACGTCATGCGGTTCCATCCTTGATGCCATATTGGTAAAGCCAACAATGTCCGCAAACATTATCGTTACCTCAGGTATCTCATCGGCGATGTATTTCTCACCGCGCATGAGTCTCTCAGCGATATGTGGCGGGAGTACAGCGTTGAGGATACGGTTGCGCTCTTGATCCCTAGTGCGAATTGACTCATGTTCGTGATCGAGTCGCGAACGCACAGATGTAAGCTCTACCGTCCTCTCAACTTCATTTGCATACATCGTGCTCCGGATCTGTGCACACACCGTATGGTATCTGTATGCTCTTTCGAAGAGGGATTCCTCTGTACACCAGTTTATCAGCATACCTCCGTATTCAAGAGCATGAAGGGAATGTGCATTGTTAACCATCCAATCAAAGTCAACCTCTAGTCGATCAATACCAGCACTTCTGTGCCCCTCTGCATACTCAATACCTGCCATACTCGCACTGGCTTGATGGCGCAATGCGTCACGATCCAATATCTCCGCCAGCTCGATTGCACGTTCAGCGTTCTCTCGGGCACTTTTCAGATCATGTAGTTTGTGATTGAGGTCGACCAATCCTAAATGGGCACGTAATTGAAACTCAACATTCGCCGATTCTCTCGCAACATCGAGGACGATCAAATATTCATTCATTGATTCTTCGAAGCGGTTCAGCTGCTTCAATGAAATGGCCATATTCAGTCGTACCGGTAGATTGTATCTCGATTCATTAACAACAGCCTTGTACGTGAGGAGTTGTTTGTACTCTGCCAGCGCCTCATCATCACGCCGCAGATGCGGATACGCACTTGCAATATTGAAGCGAATCATGATGCAGAAAAGTTCGTTTTGAGGATCACCAGAGAGTACACTGAGCGATGCCTCGTACATCATGATGGCCTTTGCATAATCGCCAGTTTCGAGGACTACTGCAGCTATGTCCACCTGTATAAGGGCCCGGACTGATTGCACTCCCTCTTCAGACGCATATTCCTCTGCTATTCTCAGACACGCAATGGCTTCGTTGAAACTTCTGATCGCAACGAGCACATTTCCCTTGCACCACATCAATGCCATATGCTCTATGGTGGTCACATCCAGATACTCCGTGATCACCGCATCGAGCATCTCTAATCCGTCTTGATATCGAAGAAGCCGAAAACGAGCCTTATATAGGATTATCGCAGCCAGTACTCGATATGGCGAACGCGAACGCTCTGGTGCACCATTGAAGAAGCGTATGATGAGTTCTTCGCATTCATCGTTCTGTTGCTTCCAATAGTGGTACGAACAACGAACGAGATCTCCTAGCTCCTGATCATTGGACCAATCTCCAATACTTGATGCGAGACGATGGATCTCTTCCTGTACCGACTGCTGTCCCAAGAAGAATGCTCGCTCTAGGAGGTCTTTGATCGTTTCTTTCATAACCGGTGCATCTGAGTTCATACCGTCAAAGTTATCCAACTCCTTTTCAATTGCAGTCAAAACACTACCAGACCACCATCCCCCATCCTACGGCACCAAACACCGCCACTGCATCGTGAACGCGAGAAGTTCGCGGTCGTGTAAAAGGAAGGACCATGAGCGCTGTTGCAGGTATGATATGTGCAACCGTTGGATGTAGAACAACTGCCACAGCCCCTGTTAGACACGTAGCGGCGAATGCTGCATGATGCCATCTGCCGAAACTTGCACCTTTAATCCGAGCACTGATGCCTAACAACATCGTTAGGAGATACGTGAGCGAAGCGATGACGTCCGCATTCACTTCGTTAGAGCCTCGCGATCAAGCGTATCCCGAAAGAACGCCGGATGTTCGGCGATGCGAGCTTCAAACATCCGAAATCGCTGATAGTTGATCGAATCGGAACGACGAATACGTGACCGTGGTGTCGGGACGTTCCTCCACATTCTCTCAACTACCTCACGGATCCAACGATATTCGCTGATCGAAATCGTATAACGATTCAATAAGTCTGCGAACGACGTCCTAACCTCGAGTGTCCCGGCCTCGTTGCCATGCAGAGAGTCGAGGGTTTCAACAACGTCTACGAACAAGCTTAGTTGACCCGGGCGAATAACACTGTCCTTGGGTGGTACGAAGGACGACCGGTCTACAATCAAGCCCATGAGGCCCGGACCGCTGATACGGGAGAGACCTAACGACATATCCGCTTCTAGGAGGAAAACGCGAGCAACGAGAATGAGGTACAGCAACGAGAGAACCACGAGGGTCACGAAGAACCAACGACGTGACCGTTTGCGTGTCATCTTAAACCGTTTGCTCGTCTACCGGTGAACGTTCTTCGAACAGCGCTTCAACAAAAGCTGCTGCATCGAATACCTGAAGATCATCAATTCGTTCGCCAACGCCAATGTACCGTACAGGGATTTGCATCGCGTCGGCAATAGCAAGCACGGCCCCGCCCTTTGCTGTTCCGTCGAGTTTGGTGAGAATGATCCCTGTAATCGGAGCAACCTTTGTGAACTCCTTTGCCTGTTGGAGCGCATTTTGTCCTGTTGTTGCGTCGAGGGCCAAGAAGATGTCGTGTGGTGCATCGGGTTGGATCTTCTTCATTACGCGACCGATCTTTTCGAGCTCTTGCATCAGACCTTGCTTGTTATGAAGCCGGCCAGCCGTATCGATGATCACAACATCCGTTCCTCGGGCCTTGGCAGCATTCAGAGTGTCAAAGGCAACTGCCGCGGGGTCTGCTCCATGTTTTTGCTGGATGATGTCTACGCCGGCACGTGTTGCCCATACCTCGAGTTGCTCGTTGGCAGCGGCTCTGAATGTATCGGCGGCACCTATGAGAACGCTGCGCCCTGCCTTTTTGTAATTGTGCGCCATCTTACCGATGGTAGTGGTCTTCCCTACCCCATTAACTCCAATGAGCATGATCACATGGGGCTTTGTGGACTCATCAATCGTAAAGGTGGCATCAGCTTGTGCTGATGGTGACTGTGCGATGAGGCCTGAGATTTCTTGCTTAAGTACGTCAAGGATGAGTTCAGCATCTTGAAGATTGTCTGCCCGTACCCGATCCTTGAGGCGGGCAATGATCTTGTCAGTTGTGGTAACCCCTACATCTGACGTGATCAGGATCTCCTCGATCTCTGATAACAGCTGGGCGTCGATCTTGCGTCCTGCAAACAGGACAGCTTTTAGCCGACCGACAAAGGAATCACGGGTCTTGGTTAACCCTTCCTTTAGTCGGTCAAATGACAGCGCCTCGGTGACGCCGGTGATTTTTTGTTTGATCTTATCGAAGAAGCCCATGAAGTCTCTTACCGTAATGCCACAAAGATAACGCCATTAACCCACAGGATAGGCCAATGAGCCAATTCAACACGATTCCGTTCGTAAGCATGGCAACAACACCGGTGAGTGCAATGGCACTCACGGCTAGTTTCCCGCTCATAAGGGATGGAAGTACTACGTCGGTTCGCCTGCGAGCATAGATAGCGGCTACCACGATGATGAGGTCGCGAGCCACCACGGCGATAACGAACCAGGCAGGTAGGAGCCCCTTCACCAGCATCATCACCACCACGGCTCCAACCAAAACCTTATCAGCAACGGGATCGATCACTTTACCCCATTCACTTACGGTATTGGTCTTTCTGGCCACATATCCGTC
>DATGWS010000340.1:0-11592 GCA_035299365.1 Candidatus Didemnitutus sp. | reverse complement strand
CTACTGCAGAATGGTTTCGCGAGCGCAAATGAACCTTTCGTGCAGAGTTTTGGTTTCAAGAAACATCTGCACATCGACCTTACAGTTTTTTCACGTCGCCGTCTCCTATTAACTTTGGGGATTGGGCTGGTACATCTTCACGATGAGGTTGGTGAACATGCAGAAGTTTGGATCCCGCGTTGTCTTAGTTGGATTGTCGATCGTTGCCTCTGTGGCTCTCACAGCGTGCAACGTGGAAGGGTTCTTCACCAAACTCCAGGACGACCCTGTTTGGGTCGATCCGAATGCCGCGGCAGCCGCAGCGGCAGGTACCGCAGACGCAGGCGGGCCGGGCAAGGCTGTCTACGGTCGGATCTGCGCCGCCTGCCACTTGGGCAGCGGTAAAGGCGTCCCGGGTAATAATATCCCCGCTCTTGCCGGTTCGGCACTGGCAACGGGTGATGCCGGCAAGCCGATCGGTATCGTGCTTCACGGCTTCCGTGGGCCGATCGAACGGAACGGCGTCCAAATCAATGGCCAAATGGCCGCATGGAAAGATCAGCTCAGTGATCAAGAGATCGCAGATGTGCTGACATATGTTCGCAGTGCATTTGGCAATGCCGGCTCAGCTGTAACTGCAGATGAAGTCAAGACGGTCCGCGAGGCCACAACCGCTCGCACGCAGCCCTACACCGAAGCTGAGCTGCCGTAATCTCCTTTCGAAAATTTTCCTCCTCGGAGTCTTTATCCAATGGGCGATATCCTTCACGTCTTAGACATGCTTGCGTGGTTCCCGGAGAACATCTCAACGTTCGGTGCGGAACTCGACAGTTTGTTCGCCATCATCTACTGGGTGAGCGTTGCGATCTTCTTCCTCACGTTCGGGATCCTCGGATATTTCCTTGTGAAATACCGCTACAGCCCAGACCGGAAGGGGTACAATTATCACGGAAACAACATTGTTGAGATCACGTGGACTATTCTTCCAACGTTTCTCTTTGCAGCCATTGGCCTGTATTCAGATGACATCTGGGAGCGTACCAAGTACTCCAAACGTGTTCCAACTGCTGATGTAGAGATCCTTGTACTCGGTAAACAATTCGGTTGGCTGTTCATGTACCCTGGTGCGGACGGTTCGTTCGGTCGCAACGCATACAACGACCGTACAGCGCGATCCCTGATGACGGCAATGAACCCATTCGGGATTGACTCTTCGGATCCTGCAGGTGCTGATGACTTCATCACGGAAAATCAGTTTCGTGTTCCGGTCAACTCGAATGTTGTAGTACGGGGCTCCTCCATTGACGTGCTTCATAGCTTCTTCCTCCCTCACGCTCGTGTGAAGCAGGATGTTGTTCCGGGCACATGGATGAACATCTGGTTCAACCTGTTCAAGACAGGGAAATATGAGCTTGCGTGTGCTGAGTTGTGCGGCGGCGGACACTACGCTATGCGCGCAGAATATCAGGTGATGAGCAAGGCCGGCTACGACGCGTGGCTGGACACGAAGAACGCCGAGGTGAAGGCTGCACGGTCACCTCAACCAGCACCTGCCGCACCTGCGGATACGGCTGCCGTAGCATCCCTCCGATAATAAACAGCGAAACTGGAGACCTATATAATGAGCACTGCAGATCACGCACATCACCACGAACTTCCGTGGTATCGCAAATACGTATTCTCCACGGACCACAAGGTGATTGCTAAGCAGTTCCTGCTTTCATCACTCTTCTTCTTGTTCGTTGGTGGTGCCTTTGCGCTCTTCATTCGTTGGCAGTTGGCCTATCCGGGCACGCCGATCCCAGTGATCGGTTCTATCCTCCCGGCAACATGGGTTACAGAACCTGGCAGTGGTATCATCACTCCTGAATTCTACGCCCAGCTTCTTACGATGCACGGTTCGATCATGATCTTCTTTGTGATCATCCCGTTCGCAGTTGGCATGTTCGGCAACTTCTGCATCCCGCTGATGATCGGTACGGATGATATGGCGTTGCCTCGATTGAACATGTGGTCGTTCTGGCTTGTGCCTCCTGCCGGACTTATCATGATGGCGGGGTTCTTTACGGAAACAGGATATGCTGCCGCTGGGTGGACGAGTTATCCGCCATTATCGGCGATGACCGGACTCCCAACGTTTACGATCTCTGGTCAAACACTGTGGCTCATTAGCGTCTTCCTCGTTGGATTCTCTTCCATCATGGGTGCGGTGAACTACGTTACCACGGTGCTTAACAAGCGTGCAAAGGGAATGAAGTTGTTCGATATGCCCCTTACCGTTTGGGCATTGTTCATCACCGCCATCATCATCACGCTTGGTACCCCGGTTCTTGCAGCCGGTCTTGCGATGTTGTTCATGGACAACTTCCTTCATACAAGCTTCTTCCTTCCGGACAATCTTGTTACAAGCTCCAAGTACTTCGGTGGTGGACAGCCTGTGTTGTTCCAACACGTGTTCTGGTTCTACTCGCACCCAGCCGTTTACATCATGATCCTGCCGCTCATGGGTGTTGTGTCTGATGTGATGGCAACCTTCTCACGCAAGCCGATCTATGGCTACAAGGCCATGGTGTTCGCTATTGCAGGTATTGCCTTCCTTGGCTTCATCGTGTGGGGTCACCACATGTTCCAGTCTGGAATGAATCCATTGCTCGGAACAACGTTCATGTTGTCGACCATTGTGATCGCCGTACCATCATCCATTAAGGTCTTTAACTGGCTCGGAACACTTTGGCGTGGAAACATCAAGTTCACGGCTGCCATGTTGAATGCTCTGGCCTTTGTGTCGATGTTCATCATTGGTGGACTCTCGGGCGTCTTCATGGCTTCGGCTCCTGTTGACATCTATATCCACGACACGTACTTCATCGTAGCCCACATCCACTACGTGCTCTTTGGCGGATCGCTCTTTGGAATTTTTGCCGGTATCTACTACTGGTATCCAAAAATGTTCGGAAAGATGCTCAACGAGTCGTGGGGGCGCAAGCACTTCTATTGGTCGTTCATTACGTTCAACCTCACGTTCTTCCCAATGCACATCCTGGGCGTTGGTGGACACATGCGTCGTATCTACGATCCTAATGTCTACGACTTTCTTAAGGGGCTTGGTGGTGTGAACGAGTTCGTTACGATCTCTGCCATTGCACTCGGCTTCTCGCAGCTTGTCCTCGTCTTCAATGTTCTGTGGTCACTCAAGTTTGGCAAGAAAGCGCCACGCAACCCATGGCGTGCAAACACTCTCGAGTGGGCAGCACCAGCGCATCCGGGCCACGGCAATTTTGACACTGACATCACAGTGTATCGCGGACCGTACGAATACAGTGTTGATGGGAGAGAACTCGACTACTGGCCACAGTGGGAAGAAGGCAAGTCGATCTCCATTCATCACCATACGGTTGCTGTTCCGGAATCCAACGATACACGCACCTTCGGCGCTCACTAAGAATCCATGACCTCCCCAGCAGCACCAACACCGAACCTCCGAATGCTCAACATTGTGAGCATTGCGCTGTGCGTTCTTACGTTTGGTCTGATCGTATGGGGTGCTCATGTGAATACAACGCGAAGCGGTATGGCGTTTCCTGATTGGCCAACGTCAAACCTTGCTCCGATGATCACCTATCAGCCATCAGAATGGTTGTGGGCTAAGGACAGATTCTGGGAGCATGGCCATCGGCTCTTTGCAAGTCTCGTTGGTCTTGTAACAACAGTGGTCTTGATCATGGCTGTGCGAATCACGCCAGTGGCACTGCGTCCACATCGTGCTATTGGCATTGTCGTTGGAGTTGTTCTTGCAACGATCATCACTGCCATCTTCGGTCTCAACCTTATGCCGCCGGGCTTCATGGAGATGTTCATGATCGGGCTCGGTGTGCTGTTAGTGGCCTTCCTAATCCAAGCAGCAAAAGCCCCCTCACAAAGCAGGTTGTTGTGGCTCTCGTTGGCGGCCTTTGTTGCCGTGTGTTTACAAGGGACGTTTGGTGGGTATACTGTTCGCAACAATCTCCCTGATTGGACATCAACCACTCACGGTGTGTTGGCAGAGATATTCTTGATGATCATCATCGGGATTGCGTTACTCTCATCAGCATCGTGGAATGCTAGACGCACGCAGCCGTCCGTGCGACCATTCACGATGAGTGTTGTAGCCCTCACGTGGGGACTTACATTCCTTCAATTCGTATTGGGTGCACTCACTCGTCATACTGATGCGTGGGGAGCAAGCGTCACGTTCCCGCAGTGGAGTGAAGACGGATTCTTACCGTCTCCCGATATGTGGCAGTACGCACAAGTAACCATTCACTTCCTGCATAGAACCACGGCCTACCTTGTAGCCATTTTTGTGATCGTACAGTATTTCATTGTCCGAAGAGATGGTGCCCCAAGAGATGTTCGTAGGTCATCAATGTTTGCGGCACTTCTCGTACTCGTACAAGTTTTCCTTGGCGCAATGATCCTTTGGACATATCGCGGTGAGCTTGTAACAACCTTGCATGTTATGACCGGTGTTGTTCTCGTGATCTTGAACACTATCACGATGTACTCCACATTCCGCAGGCCCCTTACTCAACAATCGTCTGCTGCCATACCGAGTGTTGTGGCAGAGCAGGGAGGACATTGAGTATGGCCATGCACGACACAGACGCCGTAGCCATGAACGTAGACCTCCCGGTGGAGAAAGAAACGTCTGTTCTGCGCCATTACTACGAGCTTACCAAGCCCGGTATCAGCCAGATGGTTGCCATGAGCACATTGGCCGGTTATTACCTTGCCATTCCTGGTGATGTAACATCCTACGCTGCCATTGGAGCTAACTGGGTTCACTTCCTATCGACAATGGTTGGGACCCTTGCCATCAGCAGTGGCAGCTGTGTTGTGAATCACATCATTGAGAAGGATGCAGATGCGCGTATGAAGCGCACATCGACAAGACCAATACCAGCCGGTATTATTTCGGTACGTGATGCAATGATTTTTGCCAGCGTACTCACTCTTGTTGGTGCAGCGCTCCTGGCAACGATCAATCTCTTGACCTTTGTTTTGGCCATCGCAACGTGGCTGAGTTATGTGGCAATCTATACGCCGTTGAAGCGCAAGTCTTCTTTGGCAGTGATCATTGGTGGTGTGCCCGGGGCACTTCCATTTGCAGGGGGCTGGACAGCCGTGCGAGGATCGATGGATCCCATGGCGTGGTCGCTCTTTGCCATACTTTTCTTCTGGCAACTACCGCATTTCTATGCACTCTCGTGGATGTACCGGTCTGATTATCGGTCAGGGGGCTTTGTTCTCCGCGCTATCAATGATGACAGCGGCAAGACCCTTGGTATGCAGATGACCATTACGAGTGTGTTAACGTTGGCAAGTCTCGTTATTCCAACGATACTCGGCGCAACAGGGTGGTTGTATTTCGTAGGATCTGTTGTTCTCGGACTCTGGCTTACGGCAGAGAGTGCACTCTTCGTTCGCAAGGCAGATGCCTCGGCAGCGCGGCGTGTGCTCCTTACGTCGTATGCCGTTCTGATGGGCGTTATCCTACTCATGTTTCTCGATAAACAGTGATCAACTTTTAGGTGATTGAATGTCTTCAGCATTGAATCTTTCGCACGAGCCGGTCACAAAGGTCAAACATGGCAAGGTTGCCATGTGGGCCTTCCTTGCATCCGAGCTCATGTTCTTCTCGGGCTTCTTCGGCACATTCATCGTGTTGCGGAACTCCAACTATGCAACGTTTGGCGAAGGCTCGGCACACTTGAGCTGGATACTTGCGTTGGTGAACACGTTCATCCTCATCGGCAGCTCGCTGACGATGGCTATGTCCATTTATCATCTGGAGCGACATAACACCAAGCTCTTCCGTCTCTTTATGGGGCTGACGATCATGGGTGGTTTTGGCTTCTTGATTGTGAAGTATTTTGAATACTCGGCCAAGTGGCATGATGGACTCTTTCCCGGGCAAGAACATCACACGGTCTTCTTCTCCTTCTACTTCCTCATGACGGGCTTCCACGCCATGCACGTTATCGGCGGTATGATCCCAATGGCCTACATGTTCTTCAAATCCTACACGAAGAACGGCTATCCTCATCCCGGTAAGGTTGAGACACTCGGTCTCTATTGGCACTTCGTGGATCTCATGTGGATCTTCATCTTCCCGGCTCTGTACCTCATGATCCCGTACGCTGCGGGCGGCGCACATCATTGATCACTTGAACTCGAATGCAAACGGAGAAAAACTCATGAGTCACGATCACGGTAACATTCTGCCTTCGTACATGAAGGTGTTCTATGCCCTGTGTGCCTTTACGGTACTCACGGTGGCAGCGGCCAAGTGGATGCACTTCCCACCCGAGTGGGGAACGCCGGGAGACGTATTGCACGTAGCCATCGGTATCGTCATCGCTGTGATGAAGGTTATCATGGTGATGTATGTCTTTATGCACTTGAAGTTCGATCACCCGATGCTTCGCTTCTTTGTGTATGTACCGGTCTTCCTGTTCTTTGTGATGAGCTTTGCGTTGAACTTCCTTGAGAAGTGGACCTATACGCGCTAAATGAACTTTTTCCGCACCATACGGTTCGTTACCCTCGTGAGTGTTGCAACATTCATGGTGAGTGCCTGTACAACCAAGGATGCCCTCCCAGAAAGAGTGTCCGCAACGTCGTTTGACTCGTTGCCGGTTTTGCGCACGGTTTCAGCATTTGAGGGAATTGATCAGAATGGCAAGCCCCTTACCTCATCAGCATTGAAGGGGCACATCTGGCTTGCATCATTCTTCTTCAGTAGATGTGAGACGATTTGTCCGGCATTAAATACGGTGCAGACAACGCTTCAGCGAGATTTTGCTAACCGTATCCAATTCGTTTCGATTTCCTCAGATCCGGAGTTTGACACACCGGCGGTTATGAAGTTGTATGGTGAACAGTTTGGAGCTAAGGACGGAGTATGGTGGTTTGTGAATATGCCGCATGAGAAGATGCTGGATGTGGCAGCAAATGGACTTGGATTGATCCCACCCGGATCGCCGGAGATGCATTCAACACGATTTGTGTTGGTGGATACGGCGATGAACGTCCGTGGGTATTATGACAGTGCCGATTCGTCTGATGTGGCCAAACTTCGCACCGTTCTCTCGGAGCTGAAGTGATGTTGGAAAATCTCCCTGCTGTGAATGCCGGACTAAATGCCATCAGCACCGTTTTGCTTTTGGCGGGGTTTCGGTTTATTCGAGCAAAGAAGATCCAGATGCATCGCAGGATGATGATATCGGCTTTCAGTGTTTCGATGATCTTTCTCGCCTGTTACCTTCTTCATAAGTGGCATTTGGTAGAGACCACAGGGTCGTTCAATACCACGTTTCAGGGAACAGGTGTATGGCGAGGAGTCTATTTCTTCATTCTCATTACACATGTGCTTTTGGCTATCACCGTGCCGGTGCTTGCTACGATCACGATCAGTAGGGGATTGAAGATGAATGTAGAGAAACATCGTCGCATCGCACGGATAACGTTTCCTATCTGGCTGTACGTGTCCGTGACCGGAGTGGTGGTGTATTTCATGTTGTATCAATGGTTCGCACTTGCATGAAGCACTTCATGACTGTTTTTGTGAGTGTCATTGCACTCCTTGTGGTTACTGTGGAAAACACGTTGGCATGCCCGGCGTGTAAGGACAGTTTCACGAAGGCAGGGGCGAACGGATCGGTTGGGGATGCCTATTCCTGGTCGATTCTCTTCATGTTGGGAGTTCCGTTAACGATCGTTACGGTTGCCACTGTGGTGGTGGCAAGAAGACTTCGTCAACATCCTAATGGCATTGTTTGATGCCAACATCATCTTTGATGTTGATGGATGTGATGTAGGTTCTTTCGGAACGGTATATTTGCAGGTCATTTCACGCTAAGGGAAGCGAATGTTCTCACGCCGGTTCGACATGGGAGTGAAGGTTGGGGGTGCCGTTATCGGTGCCGTTGCAGCCGTCGTGTTCCTCCTCGGATACTTTGGAGTTCGGAACGATGTTGCAGACGTCGGATATCGTCCGGAGCAACCAGTACCGTTCTCACATAAGCTGCACACTGGAACACTGCAGATACAATGCCAATACTGTCACGCAGGGGTTGAGGAGTCGGCGCATTCGCCGGTACCCACCACGCAGACATGTATGAACTGCCATACGGCTGTTCGGGCAGAGAGTCCGCGTCTTCAGGTGGTACGTGATTCCTATGAATCGGGACAACCGATTGAATGGGCTCGTATTCACAAGGTGCCGGACTATGTACACTTCAACCACAGCCGACATATCCGTGCGCAGATCGACTGTAAGAGCTGTCATGGTCCGGTAGAAGAGATGGGTGTTGTGTCTCAGTTCAAGCCCCTTACCATGGGTTGGTGCCTTGACTGTCACCGTAACCCGGAAAAGAACATCATCGGTGCACGTCCAATCTCGGGTGTGTTTACTGGGAAGCTCCATGCGGTGAAGGACCTGCTCGACAGCACCTACGTCTTTACACCGATCGCAGCACAAGTAGGTGTGTCAACACCTATCACAGTGCCACAATTCGGTTCGTATGAAACGGCCATCCCTCCAGTGACCGTAGCGGGCATCCCACATCCGAAAAAGGCCGGCATTGGTCCGGAAAATTGTTCGGCTTGCCATTATTGATCCGGTCGAAACCGACCTTCTGAAAACCACGATCATCCAACAAGGTTTGCATATGTCCGATCGTTCGCTCCACGCTTCCAAGAACACGACGTGGAAGAGCATCGATGAGCTCGCCCACGGTCCAATGGAATCCGGCGAGTTCGCACCAGGCACAACGTCAGCTCCCGTTTTTGATTCAACGGTGAGCCGCCGAGGCTTCATGGCCCTTGTGTCGGCATCGATGGCTCTTACGGCAGCAGCATGCCGCCGTCCGGAGCAGAAACTCGTTCCTTCCGTAAAGTCGCTCGAGAATGCTACACCCGGACTGCCCGTCTACTATACTTCGGTGTATTCACACCGGAACGTAGCATATGGTGCTATCGTTAAGACGCGCGAAGGCCGTCCGATTAAGGTGAAGGGCAACGAGCTGCATGGTAGCAACTGCGGTACAGCTTCGGCTGAAATGCAGGCTTCGCTGCTCTCGCTTTACGATCCGGACCGAATCCGCCGTCCACGCCTTGGTAAAGGCCAAACATCATTTGATGCGGCGGCGTCCAAAATTTCTGATGCGATCCTTGAGGCACAAGGTGCCGGTAAAAAGGTTGCCATCTTAATCGACGAACATTGCTCACCAACGTTTTCAGCACTTCTCGCAGAATTCATTGCGGCTGTGCCGAATGCAATGGTTGTCTTCATGCCATCCATCGTATGCGACAATGCAGCCGTTGCAAATCAAGGTGTATTCGGTATCAATGGCGAGATCGTACCTGACCTTTCAAAGTCGTCAGTGATCTTGAGCGTTGATGCAGACTTCCTTGGAACCGATAAGCTTGCACTTCATCATACGGGACGTTTTGCTGCTCGCCGCACACCGTCGGCTGCGAATGCAACGATGTCTGATCTTACCGTTGTTGAGGCGCAATATTCCCTTACAGGGATGAATGCGGACCATCGTGTACGACTCCACCCATCACAACTCGAGGCCTTCCTCGGTGCTGTTGAGCGTGAGATCGTTGGTAGTGGCGCTATTGGCGGAGAACTTGCATCAACGGCTACCCCTGAAACGTCGAAGGCTGCGGCAGAAACAGCTGCCCGACTCAAGGCAGCTCCAGCCGGAGAGGCTGTAGTACTTGCTGGACGTCATCTCTCGCCACGTGCCCAAGCTGTTGCGATCAATATCAGCGCAGCCCTTGGCGCAGTAGGTGCAGGCAAGGCAATCGATACAGCCAACGTCCTCCCGAATTCACAAGCAAAGTCTTCAGACATCGAAGCACTTCGTAATGAAATGTCGGCCGGTAATATTCACGTTGCACTCTTCTGTGATGTAAACCCGGAATACACAGCTGATCGCTCCTTCCGCACGGTTCTGGCAAAGGTCCCGGTTCTTGCGGCCGTGAACCTCTACGAAGACGAAACAGCATCCATTGCGCATGTTAGTATCCCTGCGGCTCACTGGCTTGAGTCATGGGGCTCAGCGCGCGCATTCGACGGCACGATCAGTATTCAGCAGCCAATGATTGCGCCACTCTGTGACGGCGTACCGTCTGTTGAAGACACTCTCATCACGATCGGGAAGAAGGTGAATGCTGCGTTCCTTGGAGAAACAGCCACCTATGCCGACTATGTAAAGAATTGGGCAACGTCCTCGGTCTTGGCATCAATGCCAGGCACAACATGGAACGCGTTGCTTACGAAGGGCGCCATTGGACCGGCAATCCCGACTACAGGATCCGGTTCAATGAACATGGCTGCCGGATCCAGCCTTGCAACGTCATCGGTTGGTACTGGCATGGTAGTACTTACCGTTCCATCGATCGCGATGTATGATGGCAAGCTTGCTAACAACGGTTGGCTTCAGGAACTACCCGATCCAGTAACGAAGATCACATGGGATAATGTTGCTCTGATCAGTCCAAACACGGCCGTTTCTCTGGGTCTTGCCGCAGGCAAGGATGCCAAGGCAATTGCAAAGGCAAATGAGAAAGTCGTAACGGTAACAACAGCAAACGGAGCAGTTGATCTGCCTGTTATGGTGCAGCCTGGTATGGCCGATAATGTGGTTGTAACGCAACTTGGTTACGGCCGCACAGCGGGTGGCAAGGTTATGGCGGGCATTGGCTCAAACGCATACGTGTTGGCCGGTGCCGGACACACCGTTTCTTATGGAAATGCTTCATCGGTTAAGCTTGTTGAAGGTGTACGCCATCGTGTAGCAACAACGCAACAGCATCATACGCTTAGTGACGGCCACGGTGATCGTCCGGTGGCGAAGATGATGACGCTTGGTGATGTAAAAGCAAAGAACTTTGATGTTGTAAGCGAGCACTTCTTTGATGAAGGCAATGACGGAAAGTACAAGACGCCCCTTTCAGCCAATAAGGCATACGAGTACAAGGGGCATCGCTGGGGTATGGTGATTGACATGAGCTCCTGTACGGGATGTTCATCATGTATCATCGCATGCCAAAGTGAGAACAACATTCCGGTGGTAGGGAAGGATCAGGTTCTGGTAGGACGAGAGATGCACTGGATACGTCTCGACCGGTATTATACCGGAGACATGGATTCTCCGGGCGCTATCGTTGAGCCAATGTTGTGTCAGCATTGTGAGAATGCACCGTGTGAAAACGTGTGTCCCGTTGCGGCTACAACGCACTCTCCGGAAGGACTCAACGAGATGACGTATAATCGTTGTGTTGGTACTCGCTACTGTCTCAACAACTGTCCATACAAGGTCCGCCGCTTCAACTTCCTCAACTATGCAGCAATGAACGAGCAGAAGCCGCTTGACCTTGCGTATAACCCGGAAGTAACCAATCGATTCCGTGGTGTGATGGAGAAGTGTACGTTCTGCGTGCAGAGACTCCACGAAGCAAAATGGCATGCACGTGATAACGGACGGTCGCGCGTGATGGATGGTGAAGCAGTAACCGCATGCCAAGAGGCATGTCCGGCTGGCGCGATCATCTTTGGTG
>DATGWS010000339.1:0-2001 GCA_035299365.1 Candidatus Didemnitutus sp. | reverse complement strand
GAGATCTATGGACCCGAATCGTCAGGTAAAACAACCGTCTGTCTCCAAGTGATCGCCGAAGCTCAAAAGAATGGTGGACTCGCCGCATTTGTTGATACTGAACACGCGCTTGACGTGAAGTATGCGCAGAGACTCGGTGTGGACCTCAACAACCTATTGCTTTCGCAGCCGGAGTTTGGAGAGCAGGCTTTGGAGATCGTGGAGACACTCGTACGGTCGGGTGCGATTGATGTGGTTGTGGTTGACTCCGTAGCTGCGCTTACCCCGCGTGTTGAGATTGAAGGTGATATGGGCGACGCTCAGATGGGCTCACAAGCTCGTCTCATGAGCCAAGCAATGCGTAAGCTTAATGCTGCTATCGGACGCTCAAACACAACCGTGATCTTCACGAACCAGCTTCGCTCCAAGATCGGTGTGGTCTATGGCAATCCGGAGACAACAACTGGTGGAAATGCTCTGAAGTATTATGCTTCGGTACGTATCGATGTTCGTCGTAAGGATGTGATCAAGGACGGACAGGAGATTGTTGGTAATCGCGTACGTGCCAAAATCGTAAAGAACAAGGTAGCTCCCCCGTTCCGCGAAGCGGAGTTCGACATCATGTACAATGAAGGAATCTCGCGTCTTGGCGATATGATCGATGTTGCTGTTGAAGGCGGCATTATCACAAAGTCCGGCTCATGGTTCTCATTCAATGATGAGCGTTGCCAAGGACGCGATGGAATGCGCAAACTCCTGAGCGAAAACGCACCACTCTATGCTGCACTTGATGCAGCTGTTCGAGAGGCACTTCACCTGCCAACTCCGGGAACCATCACAAGCAAATCGAAATAACAAGATGGGCACGATCACGTCGATCCGTCGAAACGTTAAAGACGGTGGACGCTGTTCGGTGTTCGTTGACGACGTATTCCTTGCTGCATGTCCGATCGACGTTGCTACGTCGCTCGGACTGCGCAAGGGACTAGAGATGACCGATGACCTTGAACGACAACTCCGCAAGGAGGATCGGCGCATGGTTCTGCGTCAGAAGACGTATCACTTCGCAACGTATAAACCTCGAACCGAGCGCCAAGTTCTCGACTATCTTGTTGGTCGTGAGGCAGCCCCGGAAGAGATCGACGATGTAATGGCGTGGCTCAAAGAGTTCCGACTCCTTGATGACCGTATCTACGCCGAACGATTTCTTGATGCTGCACGAGAGAGAAAGCCACTTTCTCGATCGATGGCCAAACGAACACTTGCTCGAAAGGGTGTTCCGGAATCTGTAATCGACCATGTCCTAGCGGAGCACTACACAGTAGATGATGCCATCAACGCAGCCCGCCGCGTAGCTAGCAAGAAACTGCGCATGATCACGTCGGCATCCGACAAAGAGCGCGATGAAAAACTCATGAGATTCCTTCAATATCGAGGTTACCCTTGGGATGTGATCCGTACGGTGCTACAAGAGCTTCGTGATGGTTCACTTACGATGGTTGCTCTGCTCGCAGTGTTGATCTCCGCTCTCCCGTCGATCACCTCAGCACAGGAGATCACCACCTGCCGACGGCAGAGGTTGCCTGATGCTGTGAATAGATTCCAAACAACAACGCAGCCCGTGATGGCTCCGGATGGTACGTTGTTTCTCGACAGAAAGCTTCATCCCGACAATGCCGACGGTGGAGTAAAGGACCCTGATGATGTATGGACGGCTTCACGTGATGGTTCAGGAACATGGCTAGAAGCCACGCGTTCAGATTTCACAACCTTCACACGTCCGGATGTTGTGTTCTCGTTTACGAGCGATGGTCTTGCAGCCTTGGTGGTTGGATCCTATCGCATGGATCAAGGAGAGATGGTCCCTTCACTTGCAATCATCTCGCGTTTGGCAACTACAGATAGGTTCACGATTGTTCAACTCGTGAACATCCCGGGAGTAGCTTCCCTTGGTCGAAACTTCTATGCCATGATGGCCGATGACAGGCAGACCATCATACTAGCTCTGGATCGTCCAGGTGG
>DATGWS010000338.1:0-2709 GCA_035299365.1 Candidatus Didemnitutus sp. | reverse complement strand
AAGTGTAGATCTGATCTCCGTGGGGTGATGTGCATAGTCGTCTACCACCAAGACGCCCCCTACCTCGCCCTTGATTTCAAACCGACGAAAGACTCCGCCAAACTCGGCTAATCCGTCGCGAATCACATCGAACGGTATGCCGCACTGTAATGCTGTGGCACAAGCAGCAAGCGAGTTGCGGACATTGTGGTCGCCCGGTACATTGAGTTCGATTTCTCCTAGGGGGCTTCCCTTATATACGAGAGTGTAGGTAGAGGATCGCTCGTTAAACGATGTATCTACGGCTCGTACGTCGCACTGAGCGGACATGCCATAGGTAACAACTACTCGCTTTATCAAGGGCAGGATGGCACGAACACCAGGATCATCCAGACAGACACAGGCTGTGCCATAAAATGGCACCTTGTTTGAGAACTCTGTAAAAGCCCCTTTTATGTCATCGAGATCGCTGTATATGTCGAGATGATCTGCCTCTACGTTGGTGACTACGGCGATGGTTGGCAGAAGCTGGAGGAAGGACCGGTCATACTCATCTGCTTCCAGAACGATCCACTCACCCTGACCGAGCCTTGCATTGGTGCCGCCAAGTCCCTTGAGTCGTCCGCCAACGATAACAGTTGGATCCATGCCGGCCTTCATCATCACGAGACCACACATGGATGTAGTGGTGGTCTTGCCGTGAGTGCCGGCAATGGCCAGACAATACTTTAGCCGAGAGACCTCGCTAAGCATCTCTGCTCTGCGGATAATGGGAATCTTGCGTTCTAAAGCAAACAACGTCTCCGGATTCTCTGTGGGGCGAACGGCGCTCGAGTACACAACCACCTCTGCATTGTCTACGTGTTCTGCATCGTGCCCAATACAGATGCGCGCCCCAAGCGTGGCTAGGTGGTCAGTTACCTCACTGCGCTGTAGGTCGGAACCGCTGACAACAAAACCCTGCGAGAGAAGGATCTCGGCGATCCCACTCATGCCGATGCCACCAATGCCAACGAAGTGGATGTGTCGAACGGAAGAGAAGTTCATAGTTACAAGTTACTAGTTACTAGTTACTAGTTACCAGTTACCAGTTGCAAGTTACTAGTTACTAAGTGCTAGGTACCTTTTGCAGAACATGAGACACTTGTTGTGCACAAATGGGGTAACTCGTAACCAGTAACTAGTAACTAGTATCGGTGGGGGCGTCGATCAGCAAAGATGTCGTTGATCGAGTTGAATGTTTTGTTGCGGGTGGACGAGGGGTCGATCTCTGTGATGAGTGTTGTGGTACCTTCGGCGTCAGCGCTTGCCAATATGTCTCCGTTGTAGGAGTAGATCACGCTTTGACCGTTGAAGGTGACGTCTTCTTCGCCGTTGGATTCTGTGCCATAGCGGTTAGCCACTGCCAAGTAGACCTTGTTCTCGAGGGCGCGCACGGGCATGGCCATACGCCAGATGTGGGTAACGAGGTTTGATGGGCAGGCGATAACGTCAGCGCCCTTAAGAGCAAGGGTTCGGGCACTTTCCGGAAAACGCCAGTCGTAACAGATCATCACACCTAGCTTGCAGTCGAGATCTGGTAGGTCGATCACAAAGAAGCCTGTGTTGCCTTCATCAAAACACAACGTTTCTTTGTAGAAAAGATGTGTTTTGCGGTAGACCTGTGTTTCGATGTTCGGACCGGTGATGACTGCGGAGTTGAAAATGTGATCTCCGTCGCGCTCAGCAAAGCCGCAAACGACGACTCTCCCATGGGCCTTGGCGGTGTTGATGATGCGTGTGATGTGAGGTCCGGTAAGGGGCTCTGCAACGCCCCCTGACTCTTCGCGGGTGACAAAAAAATACCCGCTAGTGGCCAGTTCGGGAAAGACGATCACGTCGGCCTCGGTCCGCGCAATGGTCTCAACGATGAGATCCGTATTCGCATCCAGATCTCCATGTACCGGACAGAACTGCACGGCTGCCAAGCGCATCATAGTGGGATGCTCATCGAAAAGACGGGAATGGACTGTGTTGGAGTGAAGTTCAGAAGCATCGTCTGTGAGCTTGCGGCATTCGGCAAAATCGGGTCGGCCAGGTCGAAGAGCTCGTTGTTGAGGGCGTTTACACCAAGCGCGATGCCAACGCCGATTGCGTAGCCCACCAACACATCGCTAAGGTAATGCATGCCAAGGTTGAGCCTGGCAAAGCCTGTATAGAGGGCATAGGCAATGGAAGGGGCCACCACGTACCATTGTGGATATCGCAGTATGAGCGAGGTGGCAAGTGCTGCCGACCCTGCAGAGTGTCCGGATGGCATTGAACCGTCAGAATCATCTCGATAGTTCACGATGCATCCGGGATAGGCTTCATACGGCCGTGGTCTGTCGATCACATTCTTCAGAACCAGCACCACGCCATACGTCAAACCCATTGTTACAAAGGTCTGCAGTCCGGATTCTGCCGCATACCGTTTGTCTGCGAGGTTGCTCCCTTCCGGCGCAATCATTCCGTATACGTAGAGTCCAACCGGAACACTGATGGTAAGGGGCAGGAGGGCGTCCGACGTTACCTTGGACATATCTCGCACAAAAGAGCTCTCGATACTGTTCGCTCGATATGTGAGGTTTGCCTCCCATGGCAGATTGCCGCAGTCTTGCGCAGAGAGTGCGCAGGTAGAAGCAAAGAGGACGGCGAGCAAGAGTCGGTGCATGTGCAAATGTAGTGGTGACCGTATCTTCGTCAGCTATG
>DATGWS010000337.1:0-3604 GCA_035299365.1 Candidatus Didemnitutus sp. | reverse complement strand
ACTGGGGCGAGAAGGGGCGTGCCTGCTCCCTGGGGAACTTGGTCCATCACCTCGGTAAGACGTTGGTCTACCTGAGCACGGGCCCAGTAGACATCCACATCGTCATGAAAGACGATTGTTACCACGGAAAGACCAAAACGCGAGATCGACCGCATTTCGGCAATGCCGGGAATAGATGCCATGGTGAGTTCCACCGGCATCGTGATCAGTCGTTCCACCTCTTGTGGGGCAAGTGCAGGGGAGATCGTTACTACCTGTACTTGGTTGTTCGTGATATCCGGCACGGCATCGATCGGCAGGGAATTCAGGGAGACAATTCCCCAGATCACCAAACCGATGACACCTACGGCTACGATCAGCCGATTGCGGACAGAGAACGTGATGATCCGTTCGAACATTGGGTCCTCGTAGAGAAATTTGAACGTATGCCCTGCTGTGGCAGGGGTAACCGATACCCGACGAGTCGGGCTACGAACGTTCAGCTACGAGGGGGCTGAAATATCCGTTCAAATGCCGGAGCGTGATGCGGAGTAGCATCCTCCGGGACGAGAAACACCGTAGTGACCGGCACATGCAGTCGCACATGTTGCGTAAGAACTACAGGCAATACGTGGCTGCCGCAGAAATGTCCGGCTTCAGCAAGGGGAAGCCCCCTATGATCTTGATCTTCGTGGGACGAGGAGGCCGAAAAATGATCCACCAGATATTCGGCAAACGAGAGGTTCGTCTCGCCATGGTCCGAAACGTGGTGTTGGTAATGCAGCATCACATTGCCCAGCTTCTCCAGTTCATGCACATCGAACCCGGCAATCACCGTTGTGGTGAACACCAGAGGTAGGAGGAGGATGGAGATGAAGTGACGCATTGACTAGCATCGGGCTTTAGCCCGAAATGACGAAATGACTAGCATCGGGCTTTAGCCCGATGTGACGGGGTATTGGTAGTAAACATGAATTGACGATGATACGGGGTTACCGCGTGTGCAAATATAATGGTAGAGGGGATGTAACTCGTTGTAGGGGAATAATTTGGACGCAGTCCAGATACAATGAACCACAATTCATTGGTTTGCATGGCAGAATTACCGAGTTTTGCACCCGACCATGCAGCAAGTGTCAACAATCCGCCACACTGGGGTACGTCCCTTGCCGCTACGTTCTTTGACAATCGGACTTGTTATCTGCAGTTTTTTGGTTCATTCGTGTGTCGGCCACAAGCCGTCACCATCCGAGAGCAACACTACATTTTGCTACAATGAACCTGATGGGCTCCTTAGCCTTGACCCAGCCCAAGCATCGTACCGCAGTGCACTTTGGACCAGTTCACATCTCTATAATGGACTTGTTGAATTGGATTCCGCGCTCCACGTAGCCCCTTGTATTGCAAGGAGCTGGAGTGTAGACCAATCAGGGGTTGAATGGACCTTCACGATCAGAAATGACGTGTGGTTCCACCCAGATCCGTGTTTTGGCCAGAAAAAGACACGCAGAGTAGTAGCGCAGGACGTGAAATACAGTCTTGAGCGAATCTGTGACGCACGTACGAAGTCCACCGGTCTGTGGGCATTCCGCACAACCATCCTCGGTGCCAATGATTTTCATCAGGCAACGCGAGCAGGGAAGTCGGGATCAATACAAGGCATCTTTGTTGAGAACGATTCTGTTCTAAAGATTCGTCTCACAAAGCCATTTGCTCCATTCCTCGCTGTTCTTACCATGCCATACGGCTCGATTATTCCTCGGGAAGCGATCGAAGCGTATGGGGCCGATTATGGACGACATCCCGTTGGCACGGGCCCGTTCATGTTCGGTACCTGGAACCAGGATAGAGAGCTGACATTGACACGCAACCCGCGGTATTTTAAGACCGACTCTGTTGGTAGACGACTTCCGTATTTGGAAACAATACGGATCTCGTTTCTGCGGGACCCAAAGAATGAGTTCCTTGAATTCTCCAGAGGTCAATTCGACCTCGTGAGTAATATCGACGAATCATTTGTGTCAACTGTCTTTGAACCCAACGGTGCATTGCGCCCACCATACGATCGGTTTCGCGTGCTCAAACGAGCCGCCAACACGGTCGAATATTATGGCATTCTCATGGACACTTCGTTGCCCGTGGGACGCACATCACCCTTGGTTCGGAACCGTTTCCTCCGTCAGGCATTGAATTATGCCATAGACCGACATCGCATCGTAACATACCTCCTCAACGGAAGGGGGCAACCGGCACGGAATGGAGTACTTCCTCCGTCGATGCCCGGTTTTAGCTCCTCCGTTACAGGATACCGGTATGATCCCGATCACGCACGTCGGCTATTGGCTTTAGCAGGCTACCCAAACGGGAAGGGCCTCCCCACCCTGCTTTTGCAGTTGGGGAACAGCCAACGCACCGCATCGATCGCCGAAGCGATCCAAGCGCAATGGAAAGAGATCGGCGTAAACGTCGAACTCCGACAGGTCGATTTCCCTCAGCACCTCTCAATGGTGCGAGCAGGAGACCTTTCATTGTGGCGAACGAGTTGGATAGGGGACTACCCCGATCCTGAGAATTTTCTCGCCTTGTTCATTCACGCCAACATCGCTCCCAATGGTCCTAATACCACAAGGATTGATAGGCGTGATCTGGATTCGCTCTATGCCGCAGCACTTTCGCCGCGGTTATCATTCGACGAGCGCGCTGCACTCTATCAACGCATGGAACAGATCGTAGTGGAAGAAGCCCCGTGGATATTCCTCTACTATCACGTTGTTCTACGCGTGTACAATCCAAACGTTAAGGGGCTCACCCTTGACGGATCAGACCGACTTCTCCTTGAACGTGTGTTCAAAGAAGGATAGTCGGCATTATTCACGACAAAAAGGAGACATGCCTATGCTCAGGATCCCCGGCCTGTCTCTCCTTTGTGTTATGATCGCCATGATGTTCTCCTTCACTACCATCATTCCAGTGGAATCGATGGCCGCATCTTCAACGAAGAGCGTAGTGAAGAAAGCCTCCCGCAAAAAGAAAAGAAGTAAGAAGTCGAAGCGTTCCAAGTGTTCGCCTACGGCCCGTGCGGAAGGAAAACGTCAAGCGATCGATCTCGTCCGAACGCAGAGCCCCGAGCTCTGCCGTCTGGCCGGTATGGATTTCACCTCAACTGGTGAAGCCGTTACCGACGCCCGCGCTCTTATCGCCTCCGATGGTGAAAAGACAGACGCACTCGCACCAACAACACAGACTCTTATGCTGGAAGAAGGCGAAGACATCGCTGAACTCGAGCGCGAAGATGATGTTACGGTGGATGTGGACGGATTCAGATCCCTTTGGCTCCAGTATGTTGACGACAATGGAGCAGAGGTAACCGAAGGGGGCATCCCAAAGCAAAACATCATTGATGTTGTTATGGATTGGCTTGGCACGCGCTATGACTTTGGCGGTCAGGCCCGTACCGGTATCGACTGTTCGGCTTTCACTCGCATGGTTTTTGCAAGTGTTGCCAAGGTTGAACTACCACGTACAGCCGCACAACAATCCACTATCGGACGAACGGTATCGAAGCGTACAGATCTCCAGTTCGGAGACCTCATCTTCTTCCATACCAGACGTCATGCCTACGTTT
>DATGWS010000336.1:0-16264 GCA_035299365.1 Candidatus Didemnitutus sp. | reverse complement strand
TGGCTGCCCGACTCCATTTGCCTTCGCACCCTGATGCGCACCTTGACTACCAGTGCTCTTTGATGTTGTTCCTACAAGCTTACGTGCAGCAGCGTCAGTGACTTCAACAGCCTGCATTCTATACTTTTCGCCATCGTCAAGATTAAACGGAACTATAAATTCTACGAAGTTGGGATGTTCATTAAAGTGCCCCTTTTCCTCCGCTTCATCATCGTGATCGTCCACCCATCGTGCCCCTTGGTGAATAACGACATCTTGCAACGTGTGCAAAGCGAGTCCGATTTTCTTCTTATCCGCTACTGTGAGCTTCGACAAATCAGAGCCGCTATATGAGTCCATCACAACCTGAGCGCCCTCTATAGTGACAGTATACTTCGACCCGTTGGCCTTCTGATAGACACCACCTGTGAGTGATCTCGCTATAGCTTCTTGCGGTGTGATCGATTCCCACCAGGCTCGCATACCATGCAAGGAGACAGAGGTAACAAGATTATCATCTTGCGACGCTGCATTTTCATACACATCCTCAGGTTTATAACTCATAACACCGGGTGACCAAAGGTTGTTAATGGCTAGTCCCCTATTTAGCCACAACATAAACTCATTTGGATGGTCCGCATAGACTGAGCTATAGTACGCTATGTCTTGGCTTGTTGTGATGTCAACGCCAACTTTGCGTAGGGCGTTGTAGGTCAACAAATAGTGAACCCATATTGGGAACTTTCCTTCTTCATCCTTTGCGACAACCGGGCTATTGCCCGCAAAAGAAAATGGGCTAACGCCTGATAATGCATGCGAGACCGGATCCACACTCAAGAACCTCGCAATCCTCGGATCATAGATACGGAATCCATAGTCCTGCTGGTTCCCTTCCCCCTTCACCTCATTATCATTCTCCTTGCCGTTGAATCCAAAGCGTGCGGCGTCCTCGCCGCTGGCTCTCCAGCGTCTGCCCGGCATTTCCATGCCGAACGGATAGTAATCTCTTCGGTCGATGACTTCAGCGTCTTGGGTGGTGTCTCCGAATCCGGTTGGACGTGCGATGAGAAGATCACTGATCGTTACACGCCCGTTGCCGAGATGGTCGGTGAGTTCGTAGCGCTTTGATCCGGCGTTGCGGTGTTGCTCAGATCCGATCCATGGGTAGTTGCCGGTGCCGTAGGTGATGCCACGCTGCTCGATGCCGAGTCTGCTGCTGCCGTAGATGTGGACTTCGCCTTGTTTGATCGCACTGTCGGCATGTGGACGTTCGTAGACGCTGAGGATGTTGCCTTGCGCGTCACGTGCGTACCATGTGGTGCTCTTGAGTGTGCTTGTTGGCTGGTAGTACCTCTTGACAACGCGGTTGCCCATGGCATCGTAGGTGTATTCAAGCTTTGACGTGCTGCCCTTGGTGATGCTCTGGATCTTGTTGGATGGAGTCCAGACAATGGCGGTGATGCCACTTGCCGTGTCTCCGATCATGTTACCGGATGCATCGTAGGTGTAGGTGTTTGTGTCCTGATCGTCCACATCAAACGAGTGGTTGCCTGCTACGCCCCCTGGATCATCGACGTGTGTCAGACGATTGCGGTTTGTTTGATATCGGTAGACGAGGGAGTCCATGAGCGTACCTGCACTATCGACACGGACGAGACTCTTGAGGTTGCCCCTTCGGCTTCGCTCAGGGCAGGCTGTTGCCATCGTACGTGTACGAAGATCGGTAATTCGGCGTGGCTGTCCATGCGTTGGATACTCGCGTGCTGAGTGTGTCAACACGTATGCGGTTGAGCAGGTCGTAGCGGTAGCGCGAGGCAAGGTTCTCCTTGTATCCGGTTGACGTACGAGAGCCCCATTGCCACGCGCCGATATTGCCGTTGTAGAGGGAGGAAAGGGGCGCCTGGTGCCACGAGTTGCTAGACTCAGCGGTGTCGGCAGGAGATCTAACTCAAGTTGACCACTTCATTTCGCTTTGCCGTGACCTCTCGACAGAGCACCGCCAAGCCATGGCAACTAGACTCTAGCATTGTCTTTAACTCCATCGTAGCTCACAAAACCGGCGGGCTGCTGCTTGAATAAAGCGTTGGCCACGAAACGAGTAAACTCCACGCTATCAATTGATGGCAGTGAACTAAATCAATACAATGCCACTATTCAGCAACGCCTTTGCGTCCGGCGTCGACCACCTGCTAAGCATCCCGTCATTTCTAACTAAGAAGAACATCAGTGCATCTGCTCGCAAAAGGTCGACAACTCGGTCTTGGCCATTTATTTTACATGCAATTGTCCGTACCGCTAGATTGCCAAGTGGGGTCTTAACCGTTTTTGGCAAGTTGTTGTTGCTCCAATACCGAATAACACAATGACTTTCTGCAATCTCAATTCGCCGTAACAGCGGTCCTCTGGTCCAAACAAACAACACAGCAATTGTACTCAAGGCACTCGAAATGATGATCGCTTTAACGTTCTCATTCATGCCATATCTAAAACTGACCAGCCAAGCTCCAAGCACAACCATGACCAACGATAGCAAGAGTTCTTTGATTCGGCGTGAATAGACATACGTGTCGTCATGTTTTTGGGAACGTTTTCTATCGGCAACGATTTGATTTGTTGTACCCTCTGTTGATGTTGGGGCTGACTTGCGATTAAGCATGTCAACTATCTTATCATCTAACAAACGCTCTTCATTTAGATGCAGCCAGTACCTCTGACCATCTGAACCAAAATACATTCGCATGCCAAAGAAGCCAGGTCGCACAGCTCCACGAATCTCAGTGGAGAGTTTTGACTTCTCCAATTCGACCGTTCCAAACCTCCCAGTCAACTGAACAGTTGAATCTTTAAACAAGAGTGTTTCTACTTCGTTGATTTTTCGGCTCATTACTGCACCTTAATGGAGACTGTATTGACACAGGCATATGTTAGGGGGTACGGTACAAGAAACACACCAATCTAAGCACATCACTTAACTCCACAGGTTACGGATACGCGTTTATGTATACGCCGTGTCCGACTCGAACTGCGTTTGACCTTTGAGGGACATTTCTCATATGATGACCCAAAGACATGGCGAAATCATAGCCAGCCAGACCAAAGTCTCCGAGCTCAACTAATGCTGCCGTACGTTGGAACAAGCTTGTCGAGGATGAGTATGTTCTTATCTGGGCGAGCGGTGCACCACCCAACAAGGAGGAGCCAAGATTAAACCCACTGTTGATTGACCATGCATACGGCGAGTCTAATCCATACGCAACTAGTCCAGGCAAGTTGTCAGAATTTTGGAGGGCCCGCGTTGGCATCGATGGATTAGCGAATGCATCTACAACCTGTGCGATTCCGATTGTAACCGATGAGAGTGAGGTTGTAAACAAAATCCATGCAATTGGAGCCGCCATTCCCTCAGTGCCTACTATCACAGCGCCACTAGCAAACACTCCCAGGAGACCGAGGCCAATGTTTACTACTCCGTTAGTGAGTTGACTTGAGTTATAGGTCTGAGCTTGCGGGTTTGCATTGACCGTTCTATCAAGCTTCCCGCCGTTCAACTGTCCTGAAGTACCTCTAGTAGCAATGTTCTCGCCTGCTACTACTCGAAAGTCCATCGCATTTGTTTAGACAGTGTTTCCATTGACAACAGGCATTAGCATAAATGCCGCCTCATGCGCAGCGCGACTTGCCTGCATGAACTCAGCAAAGCTAGGGTCATCGGACCCTGCCACTACCATTGGTTGTTCTAATGGTCCAATAAAGCCAACGTCACCCGGATAAGGCGTACCAGAGTTTGTCACTTCCCCCAACCCCCACGGATCAACCATATTCACAGGGTCGGCTTCGCAGTAGACGTAGCTACCGCTGCTCAGGTAGTGCATCCACAATGGGTCTACACTGAGGAACTGCCCCCTTGACGCGTTGTACTTGCGTGCCTCGAGATCATATAGCTTGTGCTTGCTTGAAAGCTGCGAGGTTTCAAAGTCTCGCTCTCTGTCCAACCACCCTGTGCGTCGTGTGTAACCGGCAGATGGAGCCCCATAGTTATCGTACACAGCAGACGCTTCGTAACCGGCGTTGTCCGTAACCGAAACGATGGATCCTTGATTGTTGGTTGTGACGAAGCGTTTTGTCATTACGCCGTTGGCGTTGCGTTCAAAGATGACGTTGGTGCCGTCGGGGCCGTAGCGATATGTCTATGTGTTTATCACAGAGTTGCGATTACCTTCATTGTACACTGCGGGCATTCAAGGGGCTACGGCAGCGAGTTTGACTTTTGCAAGATAGACATTCACGAGATCTGGTTGGCGGTGGCTACTCAACACGTGTTGCATTAATCCATACTCGCTCAATCGTCACGTGGAATCGCTGGACGTAACTTCAAGCCATCAGGAACGCCGAGTTCCTTGCGACGCATCAGGAATTCTGCTCTCTGGTATGGGCCGTAAACATTAGAGTAGTGAGAACGATTGACATCAGAGTGGTCTACTATCCAGTTCCTTTGTTCACTCTTATTGATGATCCAATACTGACGGTATGTACTCCTCGCAAAGGCTTCATCCCATTCTGTGAGTGACATCTCGTGCCTATCCACGATGGTGGTGTCGCCGTATGGATGTTGACAAACGATGATGAAGGTCGAGTCATAAGCAAGATCCACAACATGGCTATGAACTACGGTTGCGTTCCCATCGCTCGCGTCATAGATTATTGGTGACTTGCAACCTTCGATTTCAAAATAGTAGCTGTCACCCAAATGCTGTAAGGCGCGCGCCGAGCTAGAGCATATCAAACGGTCGCAACCAGTAGTTACTGTTAGGCACGCAAGAGCTAGCAAAGAGCATATGTGTTTCATAGTCCTGTTTTCATCGTGGAATGTATGTGGTTCCAACAAACTGCACTTTGTATCCACCCCCAAACAACAAAGGGACTAACGGTAGTATAGGCGAGACCCGCATTTGGCTATGACGTCGGGAGCCTTACTCTCCCGGAGTGATGTCGGGAACCTTACGTGGAGATTCCAAGTTATGTGGTCACCCTAATCCGCAATAGAGTGATCACCTGATATCACACTCAAGTGCAGAGGCAACTCCAATCTAGCATTTCGCTTAGCTGAATGGCAAACCACAGATTCCGGTGGTCATTATCGCACGGATGTAGATGGTCAAGGGCGCGAATCTCCAGACCTAGCCCACTTCAATCTAGCGTTGTCTTTAGCAACATTATGCCTCACGGAATCCGGTGATCAGTTGGCTGTGTAATTGATTGGTCAGTGCGCACGGAACTTCCAGCAACGCGGAACCTAATAGTAACACCTACCGTACAACCGCTGCAATCACTTGCGCTTGCCGACAATAGCCCGGCGCGGTTGTTGGTGCGCACAGTTGAACAGATGGCTTGCCCGCTGAAGAAACCGTAAGGGGGCTCATTAATAGAGAAGCACACAATGCAGAAGAAGTACAAAGTACTTATCGGTGTTGCAGTATCGTTGGTCGCCATTCGCCTCGTTCTCCCGTATGTAGTATTGCACTATGCGAACAAGTCCTTGGCAGAGATGGACGGTTATTACGGGCATATCGATGATATAGACCTGTCGATTTACCGCGGTGCATATACCATTAACGACATCTATCTCAACAAGGTAGACTCGACAACACAAAAGGAAACCGACTTCTTCAAGGCAAACAATATTGACCTGTCTATAGAGTGGGCGGCAATATTTGATGGGGCAATCGTTGGAGAACTGGAATTTGACTCACCCGTTCTCATCTTCACAAAGGATAGGGTAGAACTGAGCGATGTGATAGAAGACACGTCCGACTTTCGCAAGCTGCTGAAGGGTTTTATGCCCCTTACCATAAACCGATTTGAAGTCACAAATGGCAACTTGCGATACGTAGATAACACCTCGAAACCCAAGGTTGATGTTGCCCTGAAACACGCATACATGCTCGCACTGAGCCTGTCCAATGTTACCGATGACAAGAACGAGCTCCCTTCAACAGTTACGGCAAATGCAAGTGTCTATGAAGGAACCCTAACAGCGAAAATGAAATTGAATGCGATGAACGAGCACTCCACATTCGACCTTAACGCGGAGATAAAGAACACAAATCTTGTATTGCTAAACGACTTTCTGAAAGCGTACGGCAATTTTGATGTGCACAAAGGCTCGTTCAGTATGTACACGGGGATCGCATCAAAGAGCGGCAAGTTCAAAGGGTATGAAAAACCAATCATTAAGAATCTAGATGTTGTTGGACCGGAGGATTCGAATGACAACATTTTCAATCGGATATATGAACATGTGATTGGTGCTGCCGGTGTGATTCTTCGCAATCAAAAGAAGCAACAAGTTGCAACGAAGATTGAGCTTAGTGGCAGGTTAGATGACCCAGAGTCGAGCACAATTGATGCCGTTTGGGAGGTACTGCGCAATGCGTTCATCCAGGCACTCATGCCAAGTATTGATAATGAGATCAATCTCAAGTCAGTTGATGCTGTAAAGCCCGAAGACAAAAGGGGCTTCTTTCAACGGCTATTCAACCTGGGCAATAACGATACGGCGAAAAAGAAGAGGTGAAAGAGCATGTAAGAATATTGCTCAAGGTCTTGAAAGCAGCTCTCAAAGCATGGTGGACGAAAGACCCGTTTAAAGAAAGTGCTGTTATATCGTACTATGCCATATTCTCCTTGCCCGGATTGTTAGTCGTGATAATTACCGTCGTTGGGTTCTTCGTTGGGCAAGATGCCATCAACGGACAAATATCAGCCCAATTCACGTCGACGATGGGTGCAGATACAGCGGAACAAGTACAAGACATCACTGCGAAAGCATCCGCATCAGCCAGTTCAATATGGGCTGCCATCCTTGGTGTTGTAACGATATTATTGGGAGCAACTGGCGTGTTTGCTCAATTTCAACAATCATTGAATGCAATCTGGAAGGTAAAGGCAGATGCATCACAATCAGAGATACTGACGATGCTCAAGGCACGAATTCTCTCCTTCGGATTGATAATGGCATTAGCATTTGTACTCATCGCATCGTTGGTAGTGTCTTCAATACTAGCAGCACTCGGGTCTTGGATATCCGGCAGTTTTTCCGAATCTCTTCTCATCGCCTTAGAAGTCGCGAGCAGCTTGATATCGCTTCTCGTACTGTCCCTGATGTTCGCGCTCATGTTCAAATATTTCCCTAACACAAAAGTAGAATGGCGACAAGTATGGATTGGTTCAGTCGTTACCGCCGTTCTATTTGAAATGGGAAAGTTTTGCTTAGGACTTTATTTCGGCACGGCAGAGCCTGGTTCGGGATACGGAGCGGCCGGTTCGATTATTCTCATCCTTCTTTGGGTCTCCTATTCGTCCATGATCATATTATTCGGCGCCGAATTCACCTATGCCTATTCTGAGATACATGGTTGGAACACATCAGTTGATGAAGATGCCTCACACATTAGATCAGACTTCGAGTTGACAGATACATCGAAACTAACAGGGCTCATTACTCGCGACTGAACCTACACCACCGATTTAGTATCATCAAGACTGCGATAGATGTCTCTTAGCACAAGGCTCAACAACACTCCTATGATAGGGTCAAGTGAGAGTGTGAAGTCACCGATCATCATGATTGTAATGCCTATTCTTCCAGGATAGACTGGAAGGTAGCAAAACGCACAGGCTGTTAAGTAGATTGCAAATGCAATGTCTGCTTAAATCTTGCGGCTCCATAACCGCAATGTCACTATCGACGCCACGAGAACACAAGAAATAAGGGGCAAGACGATTGGATCATCAAGGATGGTTGCCGTCAGAATGAGATTAACACAAGCTACACATGCTGTTATCATGAGCAGACGGCCTACCCGAGGCTTCGCACTTGTGACTTCTTGGTTCAGAATGGTTTCATCTCGCACTGGTATGCCCCTTGTCCGTTGGATTTCCAGAACTGTTCATCTGCAATATCATGATCTCATGAATATCACTGATGCCGAATTGGCGGCTCGGTCGGACGAACTCCTATTCTTCCAGCAACTTCCCTCGGCTATGACGATTCAGCACTTTCTGGGCAACAGTACGTACATACTCGACCTGCATCGAGTCGGTATAGCATGGCGTAGCGAGCCACTCACCACTTTTCGCTGATGAATACTCGACCATGATGGCATCTCCGAAGACCGGGACATATATGTAGGCGAGCCATCGGTGCCTTTCAACAGTTATTGTGGCGAAAATCCGATAGTCGTACCGGCCAATGTTTTCTAGCGTGATGACTACCATTTCCATGCTCCGCCTTCGAATGGTATCCCGATGAACAATTATATCAAACTCCTGAGTCGAATCACTAACTCGCGCCTCAGGGTCTCTGCCATTTAACATTTCCACCGCAAAAAGCGACAATGTTCTCATAAGAGCCTCTCTACCGGATGAACTTCGCATTCGCAAATGTATGGGATCATCTGAAGTCGACTTTTGCACGAGCATCTTACTGTCGATTCTTCGCGATGATGTAAATATCTCCCAACGAACCGAAACGGAATCGGCTCCACTTCTGACACCATCTGGCCCTTTTCCAGCGTTCTTGTCCGTGCAAGAAGCTGAAAGGAAAAGAAGAATACTTAGCAACGGCATTGTTCTCAATACCATTAGACTAGTCATCGAATGATTCCCGGCAGTTGATTCTTCTTTGGAGATGTGTCGATATGCTCATCAGATGGCTCGTTTGACGAGTCTGGTTCAATTGGGTCAAGACCAACAACTATCTTTTGTCCTCCCAATGCAGCACGGTGTTCATACCATGCAGCGGATCTATATTTCCCTCGACATCTTTGAATGTCAGCCATCAAGAAGAGTACATCTTCTGAATCGATCTGATCGCTTGTAAACTCATCGAGATACAAGTGCGCGCCTTTCACGCTATCGCAGAATGCAATGTGCCTGTAGGCATCTTCGCAACGGCCTAGTCTATATAGGTTCAGGGCAAGTCCATAGTTTGGATTCACATTGATTGAGTCAATACTTCGCGCGCGTTGGTATGCATTGACGGCAGCATCGTATCGTCCCGTTACGCCATATACGTATCCGCGTTCACAAAGGACTTGCATGACTTTGAAGTCACTGGTAAACAATGAAAGTGTTTCGACTCTGTAGGAGAGATCCAGGGCCGTCTCGTACTCATCTCGATCGAGCGAATTGGAGACTTCATTTGCGTAGTAGTCAGTAATCGCATACACAACTAGAAGCGCAAGTGCGCAAACGCTTACAACAGCAATAGACACGCGCCGCAAGATTGATGGTGTGATTGACATCAACTCTTTTATTCCGAGTATTCCACAATATGTGACTATTCATACCATCAAAAGAACAAACACATGATATTGCACTCCAAGGTCTAATCAATGCCATGCGGAACCTCTGTCAGGTACTCGCTGCCCCTTCTATCGCCCGCTCGCATTGGCAATAACCAGTGTTGGAAGATCGCGCTCTTCTTTCGTCACTGAGATGCCCAACTCTTTGAGGATCTCAATGGCCTCTTCAAGAGACGAAAAGGCCGAGGTGAGTTCTATCATGCTCTGTCCGATATCCACATCATCAACGATCATCTCAATCCCAAACTTTTGTTGAATCTGACCAAGGGCCGAGTACAATCGAACTGACGGATGTGAATTGGAATGCTTCGAAGGCACGCCTGTGATGGCAGTTTGAGCATCGTGAACAGATGCAACGGAATACACCGTCCTCTTACGATATTCAATGGTTGTGCGCGTTCCTAGGATGTCGTCAAGCTGAGCTAGGCATCGATCTCTCATCGCAGGACTTCGAAGTGACGTGTCGATCTTCATTCGCAGATTGTAAAGGCCACCCGGTGGTACTCCCTGCAGTTCTCGTTTAGCATGCCTCAATCCGAGAAACTCAGCCATATTGGTGATCAGTCCTATCGGTGGCTGAGAATTGATCTCTAAGTAGCTCATTATTGGATAGTCATTGCCAACACCGTTCTTATCTGATGCGAGGGCTCTGCGAACAGTTAGCGAAAACGAAGTCAATTCTTCTTCGCTTGGATCTGTTGGGACTGCGCCTGTTTTGAAGTATGTGTCCACAACATCAGGTGTGAGTGAGTCTGCCGTTCCCTCCCACACTGCACGTCCGTCGCGACCGAACATTATTGCATACGGGATACCTCGCTCATTGTATTTTTTCAGGAACAGCGCATTTCCTCTGTCGATGCAGACATACTTCGGTACCACATGCGTTTTCACAAAGGAGTCAATCTGCAATGGACGCGCATCCCAACTCACTGCAATGATCTTGACACCTTGATCTTTGTATCTCTTCTCCATCTCCACGAGCGCAGGCATGTGCTTAATGCAGGGGACGCACCAGGTAGCCCAGAATTCAAGGATGACAACAGAGTTGTCAAACTCTTGCGCAGACACCCCGTTGGGTCGCACCCATTCAAGCGATGAGTACTCGGGTGCCGGCTTACCAATGGCATTCTTTTGTGCGAGCGCAGCTGTGCTCACACAGAGAAATACGAGAATCGTCAAATACATAGAGCCCCCTCTCAATCATGTTGCCATTTCGCGGAATGTCCGATTGTGTTGGCTAGTTGAACCGTTGTGTATCTCGAAACATACGGCAAGACTCGTACAATGGCTCCGTTTGGCAGCAACGTCTGTATGTCACCGATGGTATATACACTCCCGGAGTCGCGTCGGGAGCCTTACTCTCCCGGAGTCACGTCGGGAGTCTTAATCTCCCGACGATATCTCGTATGTGGTTCTTCCGTAAAATCGAGGAACATTTAAAGTACACGCATGCCACCTCTTCTTCGACAGATCCTTCTTACCCTCCTAGGCATAATAGTTGGCTCAATCGCAAACATGGCCACGCTGAAGGTCGGGATGTTAGTCGTTCCGTTTCCGTCTGGCTTCGACCCGAATACGCCGGAAGGGATCGAGGGGGCGATGCAGCAGTTCACCATTGCTCACTTCTTTGTTCCGTTCCTCGCACATGCACTCGGAACGCTCTTGGGGGCGTTTGTTGCGGCAAAGTGGTCAGGAACACAATCTCGACTCCCCGCGCTGATCGTGGCAGCCACGTTCTTCATCGGCGGTGTGATGATGGTCATGCAGATCCCATCCACACCCACGTGGTTTATGGCACTCGATCTGATCGTAGCGTATTTCCCGATGGCCTACCTCGCACACGCGATCACCTCGAAGCAGCATCACTGATCACGTCTGTCACTCCCGGAGTGACGTCGGGAGTCTTACTCTCCCGGAGCCACGTTCACCATACGACCCATTGGCCGACCCGGCGTCCGTCGTGGTCGAGAAGGAGGAGGCGGGCGCCTCGTGGAGGAACAACGCTCAGAGGTTCACCTTCGGTGAGTTCTATCCTCGTCGCACTTCCGAATGAACGTCCACCGAGATCGGAATACTGCACGGTATAGGATCCGGCAGGGAATCCGTGCACGCGAACGGTTCCGTCGGTGCCGTAGGTGATGGTTGACTGATCAGCCCCCTTCTCATCTATGCTGTTCACAACCTCTACGTCGAGGACGATAGAGTCGCGGTTGTTGGACACCACAAGGTCCCGTTGTGATGGCCATGCGCGAACGTGACGTACGTGAGTACCTGTTACGAGCGATCTGCCCACTACACGCAACACGATCTGTTCGCCAGGGTCGATGGTTGGAATGGTTGCTGTTACAACGGTATCGTACACATCTACAACGCCCTTACTGATCCCCATCGAATCGGCGCTGAACCACACTCCGATCGAGTCGTGCACGGTTACAAGCGTTGCTCGGTCAAACCCTCTGTTCGTGATGATGGCGGTGAGCTCTGCCCTACCATCATCGTACACCTTTGTGCGTGCGGTGTCGATGGTGATCGCAATATCGATCGCAAGTTCATCAGGAGGGGCAAGGGGCTTTAGGGAGAACTGCGAGGTACCATCCGTGCCCGTAGCGGTTGTTGTTACTACAGAATGTTTGGCCAATCGCGCATCGAGGTCGGTCACGGCCAACAATGTATCAAACACTGCGTAGCCAATCGAGTCGGTTCGTACAGAGAACCACCCCACATAGTCACATCCGGTGATGGTATACCATATAGAGTCTGGGATTACTTCATCGAGTCCTACATCGATGCGATACGCTGTGTTGGGTTTCCCATCCAAAAAACCGGCAACACGGAGTTTGCCGTCCTTCTTTGCGCCGATCCACATCCATGGTGTGTTCTGCAACATATTCGATCCACTGTCGGCGTCGAATGCATCATAGGCGTGCTGGTAGTAGTAGGTCTCAAAGGTGTCGAGCGCAATACCGCCATTACCGTTTGCACAGATTCTGTTACCAAGGATCTTCACATTCTGTGCACCATACGCCACCTGCACACCCCACCACTGATTACGTTCGATGTTGTTGCCCTTCTTCCCGTCGATTTCGTCGCCAATGATCACTTCCTTGGCACCGTCCACATAGACACCACTCCGACCGTTATTCCACGTGATCGGATCGGTCTCTAAGGCCCCGATCTGATTGTTGCGCACCACCACGTAGCGTGTGCTATCGTTAGCGATCTCTATGCCATTGTATGTGCAACCGGCAATCACATTGCGCTCGATGAAGATGCTGTCGGCATTGAGGATCGACACGCCGTTGCGACCATGGAATAACACGGAGTCGGTGTTGCCAGCCCAGCCGATCATATTTGCCGTGATGCGGATGTTGCTAGGACGCTGGTAGATGGGTGGACGGTTTGGATCGAGGAAGATCACAACATTGCGTTCGATACGAATTCCATCGCCCCAATTCGATGGGAGATAGTTGTCTTCTATGTCGATGTTCCTTGCGTCGTAGAGAATGTGAATGCCGTTCATCCCATTGGCGCGAGCGGAGTCCATTTGGAAGGTGGACCCAATGAGATTATGCGTAACACGCACGTTCTCCATTCCGGCCGAGGCAAGTACGATCCCGCTTCCGCCGTTGGAGCCGATCACGTTCCAGGCCCCATCACCGCTCACTGGTCCGATCACTGCGTCTGTGAGAAAACTGCAATGAATACCGTGACTCCCGTTCCCCATGGCTATCCGTGCTGTAGAATCGAGCCCGATAATATTCCCTTCGATGATCGTTGTGTTAGCAGACGTTGAGATCCCGGAGAACGTATTCCCGCTCACAACATTCCCTGTGACAACATGGTCAGCCCCATTCAGACGAATCCCGTTTTGATTAGGAAGGGGCTTTGTGGTCTTGCGGTTCACGCCAACGATGTTGTTGATGATGGTGATCCGCCGAGCTGTTGCATCGGCCACATAGATGCCATTGCCGATGTTACCGCTGATGATGTTGTTGCGTATTGTATCGTCGGACGAGCGAGAGATGCTGATACCGTGCTGCAGATTGGGGATGGTATCTGTTACCTGATCGTCCGTGCCGATACGGTTTTCGTAGATGCGGGTGAACATCGCCTTTCCACGTCCATCGATCGTGATGCCGCCATATTCATTTCCACTGATGAGGTTATGGTGGATGTGCAGTCGTTCGTCTTCAGAGAAGATGCCATGTCGGGAATTTGGTGCCTTACGGTAGAGCTCATTAACACCGATGGCCGTGAATTGAATCTCGTTATCTGAGCTGCCAAGAATGAACGACAGGCCGTTGCCACCCGTGCCGCTACATCCATAGATATAGTTACTGAAGTAGCCGAGGAGTGAGCCCCCAATAACGTTGTTCTTAGCGCCGTTGAAGTTCATGCCCGGACCGTTACAGTTCCGTACGATCATCATTTCGATGACGCCATCACTGGCCTGCCAAACAAGTCCAGAACCATTGATGTTCTCGATCATAATGTTGCGAACCGACGATCCATTGCCGCGAACGAAGAGTCCGGACGTGATCGCGGAGTTATTCGCACCATCGAGGTGGATCCCCTTTCCATCGAACGTGATCTTCGGGGTGGCAGCCGGGAGAGTGCTAGCCAAAGTGATAGTCTTATACTCGAGTGTAGGGGCGATGAGGATGGTTGCTGCCACGCCCCTTTTATTGATGTTCTCGATAGCCGAGCGGAGAGTGGTCGGTGAATAGAGCTCATCTGTGAGGTCAGAATCCGGCAGATCTGCCAGTGACGATACCGTGTATTGCGCGTGTGCCGATGAGGATATCAGCAATAGCGTGGCGATCAGTACTGGGATATTACGTGACATCGTTGGTACCTCCATAACGATGGGTAGGGGATATCGGCCAACGTACGGAATATTATGACGTCGGGATCCTTACTCTCCCGACGTCACGTCGGGAGCCTTCGTAGTTTCCACAATGCGAATGATCACCATCCTCCTCCTCTGCATCGTCACCTGCGCCTCGCTCTCCTGCGTCCGTCCGAATGAGAGTGAACATATGCGGTCGATGTTCTATTGGCGCACCGTCTTCTCGGTTGACAGCTGTGAACGAGCTACTCTTGATGACCTTGGTATAACCACACTCTATGTACGATATCTGGATGTGCAAGGATACTCCGTTGAAGGTGCTCGACCTCAGGAGCCAATCCAGCCAGGTGATCAATTGATGATAAAGGGGCTTTCCATTGTCCCAACTGTCTTCATCGTTCCGGAGACCTTACGCAATGCTTCTGATAGCGGTCAACTACGCTCCCTCGCACGCAAGCTCGTTCGATTCATGCTCGAGATCGATACCGTGTTACAGTCAGCTGCAGGATGTCCACTGCGGACAACGTTTCCGCGACTTTTGCTCGACTATGACTGGACGCCTAACACTCGCCTAACGTTCTTTCAGCTGATCCGCTATGTCCAGGAGCAACTTCCATCAACATCGGTAGAGTCTACAATCCGTCTGTGGCAATACCGGAATCCCAACCTTGCTGGTATACCTCCTGTACATCGAGGCGTTCTGATGTGTTACAATATGGAGAACTATGCTGACCAATGGACGTCAAATGCCGTTGCCTCAACCGAACTCCTCAAGCAATACATACGGCCAGAGTCGGCAGAGTCGTACCCTGTTCGACTAGATATCGCCTATCCGATCTTCCGGCAATCTGTCCACTTTGCTACAGATGGTTCGGATTGGTCATACCCTCGCATTGTGCACACGACGCTCGACGTCGGCAGACACGTGCTACCTAATGATATTATTCTTGGTGGTGAACATATGAGAGCTGGCGATGTCATTCGGGTCGACGGAGGTACGGTTGCGGTGTTAAGGGAGATGCATGATCACATCATGAGAACCATACCACGAGATCGTATTGCTGGAACTTCTCTTTTCTCCCTTGATACTAACGAGATCAAAAGACTTGGTCGCTCCGAACTACACTCTCTCCTAGCCCTATGATTGCATATCGATGGGCACGAGCAAAAGCTGTTACAGCCGAGGATCGCAGCGAGTCTGAGTACATGTTAGCGTTGTGCGATCGTAACCGACGGATCGCCAAGTATCACACTAGGCACAAGGACACGTGGCTTGATGTAGTAGCTCTCATTGATCATCGACCCTTCGTGAGCTATTATCGCCGATATCACGAGACAGAGTTTGCAAGGAAGAATCATTGTCCGTTGTTAAAGACACATGCAGGATGGACCTATTCGAAGCAGTCTCTCCCGGAGTGACGTCGGGAGCCTTACTCTCCCGGAGTGACTCCCGACGTCTTACATTCATTAAAAATTGGCCACATCATCTATGACCACTCTGCAACGTTTTCTCGACTACAATCTCTGGGCAAATGCTCGACTCTCAGAGAACATTGCCTCTGTACCCTCTTCATCGATCGAGCAACTCCCCCTAGCCCCCTTTGGATCGATCCACGAGACGTTACGACACGTCATCGGTGCGGAAAACATCTGGCTGGATAGGATTATGGGGCAGAGCCCAACCAATTTTTTAGCGATAACCGAAGGGCGGACGCTCGACGAACTGCGAGAGATGCTCGTGGATATTTCGGGAAGGTGGGTAGAGTATGCTTCCGCTGGCAGCGAAACAGCCAACATTTTCTCAGTAGACGGCGTGATAACATATTCAACAACGAAGGGTGATGTATTCGAACAGGCGATTCCCGATGTGGTGTTGCATATGGTCAATCACTCTACGTACCACCGTGGCCAGGTGATGTCTGCGCTGCGCTCGGTTTATGATGGAAGATTGTCGGCGTTGGATTTGATCGTATTCACCAGAGAATAACGTCGGGAGCCTTACTCTCCCGGAGTCACGTCGGGAGCCTTACTCTCCCGGAGTCACCATGAAACACATTCCTGTCCGTAAGAT
>DATGWS010000335.1:0-2291 GCA_035299365.1 Candidatus Didemnitutus sp. | reverse complement strand
TTCCGTCAACTGTTATGCTTTGATTCGTCTTGTTCGTAACGAAAAAGGCAACGTGCGTCTTAGTGTCGATTGACCCGACGTAATAGAGCTCCTTTTGGCCCATAGAAACGGCCGCTCTGTCCATGTATGGTTGAGACACGCGTTCGGCTGAATAGCTGTAGCCCATGTATGGCGTGCGCCAGCGGTACCAGTCTTTCTGGACAGGCGCGCTCTTGAGCTTCGTTCCGGCAGCTCTACGATAACGTAGTGCTACATATCCACCTAGATCGTCAGTTGACGGGCCGGATGCTCCCATGTCGACATAATCGGGCGTGTAAATGTCAGTCAACAACAGTGCGGATGCATACGGCGTCTTCTTGTACGTTTCCGTGCGCGGTGAAAATTGGTCAAAGGCACCACTGACGAATCTATTTCTACCGTTGTACGAGCGATGACGGACATGTACTCCGGAGTACACATAGTTCCGTTCTTCACGAGAGTACACAGGCAAGCCATAAACGTAGGTCATCCCAGCCGGGTTGACGACTGAAACCTCACCAATTTGATCTTTGATGGCAGTCTCAGTCCGATCGACATATGGATTAGGTACGCCGTTCGATCGGGGTGAGATCGATTGGACAGTTGAGCGACCACTTAACATCACACCACTTGCCCCAACAGCAAGTTCCGCGTTCGTCTTAAATGATACGTGCGAACTTGAGCGGGGCCGATTTTGTCCAGATTGAGAGCCATTAAGATACCGTGAGACCGAATTCGGATAGATGGGATCGCCAAAGACGTCTATTCTCGGTCTCTCCTCAACGAACGATTCTGAATACCGCACTGAATCAGCAAGATCACCGGAAATGCGCATGAACACGTCGGAGCGATTACTGAATGGATTGCGTCCCTGTGCATCCGGATTGCCAACTGGTCCAAAATTGGAATACGGCGTAGACGATGCGCTCAGTTTTGTTGTCTCACTTGAATTGAATCCCAATGCCAGTGTTGTACCACCTGCTACTTTTGCTGGACCTGCTGAGGCTTCGAAGCCGATACTAAATGTTGTACCGGTACCAGTTGCTGTGGTCGGTCCATTGATTCCTAGAGCGCTGTGAAAGAGCCTGGCTGAACCAGAAACTCCATGAGCAGTCATCAAGAAGGCGTCGTACATGTTGTACGTTGGCGAAAGAAAGAGATCCCGTCCTTGATAGTCATTCTCACGCTCTCTTGTCACATCAGCAGTGCGACGGGAACTTGAAAAAGATCCGAGCTTATTTGCATACAACATGCCATAGGCACTTTTATTCTGATTGGTTACTGAGTGAACAGTCAGGGATCCGCGAATGCCGAAGTTCATTCCAACAACAATCGGAGCAGGCAACACATCCCCTGTCACTGCAAAGTTGACGTGGTACGAGTTTGTATTCGTATTCGATGTAGTCGAGGGAACGCCGAAGTTTCCCAGAGCTCTGCCTATGTAGTTTGCAACGGATGCATACATCATTCCATCCAACTGCGCTGATGAAGTTTCATTCTTTAGTGTGGGCTCTTCAGATGATGTTGGCGGATTAGACGAGGGCACTTGATCTTCGGCAAGTTTTTGCGCTTCGTTCGTCGGCGCACTTTGCTCTTCGACCTTTTCTGTAGCTGCTAAAGCAGTTAGGGTCGAACCCGCCCATTGTAGAATATTCATCCAATTGGGATTTGCGGTAAACCTTGTAACACCATTCTGACTGCGCCACGACAAGGAAACAAATCCACCAAGGGAGATCGAGAAGCCTGACGTGCTTGAGAATCCGGTCATTGTCGAATATCTGTTTGCCTGCTCATATGAAAAGAGATCTGTACTCATGGCCTGTAAGGTCGAAACGGTACCAATCACCCATGTTTCTACATCTGGTTGTTGGTTGATCTCAATGATGTCTACACCCTTCCAATCGTCAGGTACGCCGCGGACTGCACGCTGAATTGCGCCTGGGTTAAGCGACCACCCGCTGCCAACCCACGACGCGTCTTCTTCTGCTCCGGTATTGCTGTGATAGGCAAGCGTCAATGGATAAGAGCTGCCATTGGGACCCGGGACTTCGAGCACAGGAAGGTTGTAGGTAAACTGACCTGTGAACTCGTTGACCATTCCGGTAGTGCCGAGTGGCTCGAAGTCCGAGAATTCAGGCTGCGCTGGTCCCGATGTCAAAGCTAGCGCAACCAATGGCGCTGCAACATTCAGGAGCGTTTCCAACAAGACGACACATGCGGCTACCTTATAGATCAGACTCTTTCTCATGACGTTCTCTCCGGTACACGGCTGG
>DATGWS010000334.1:0-2190 GCA_035299365.1 Candidatus Didemnitutus sp. | reverse complement strand
CGTCAAGCGTCGGCTCGCATCGTCATCGCACGATGATTCCATGATGCGGCACTACATTCTCGCCATCTGCCTTACATGCCTCACATTCCTACCCGCTACAGGGCAGACTTCGCGAGGGAGGATGGTGATCACTGAAGGTCGACGCTACATGGTGGCGTTTCCTCAGGTGTGGACTGCACCTACGGAGAAGCCCCTTCCCCAGCCGATGCAGCTGCTCATCTCTTCCAGGGTGAAGACTTCCGTTCGGATCCAGTCACCGGCAGGGGTCAATGATGCTGCCAAGATGGATAAGGAATACACCGTTGAGCCGAACAAGGTTCTAAGGGTACCCATTTCTACGGCATACATGAACGTCAAATCACAAGCGCGCAAGGGATATGGGATCAGCATTACTTCGAAGCATCCAATAACAGTTTCTACACTGCAAGCATGGCAAGGCAACGGAGAAACAGCCCAACATCTTCCAGTTGAGTCTTGGGGCACATCATACTATTCGATGAACTTCTATCAGGACAGGTACGGTTTTCCCGCAATGGGATACCAGTATCGTCCAAGTCAGATCCTCGTGATCGCAGACCAAGATAGCACTGTAGTCACCTACAGCCCCACGGTCCCTACAGAGGGTGGGATAGACGCCCCTTCTGTTGCAAAAGGGGCATCCCAATCCATCACCTTGATGCGCGGTGAGACATTCCTCATCAAATCGCTAATCGACACATCAATGTCTCGAGATAGCTCATCTGATCTCTCAGGCACCTCTATCACATCCACAAAACCGATCGCTGTTGTGTCGGGCCACACAAAGGTTTCGACGCCACGTATGCCCGACATATTGGTACCGAATAGGCCGGATGCCACAGAGGCAAGCATGGTGCGCAACAACGTCCACGAGGTGATGCATCCTACAACGATGGCCGGAAGAACTTTTGTTACCTTGCCGGTGATGTATACACCATTACGGGTAGTTGGTCAAAACTCTACCAATTATGGCATCGGTGATGATCGTGGCGACGTGATTCGGTTTATCGCACTTGAGGACAATACGCGCATACAGTGTATGAGTCAGGATGGATCCGGTTTCGATAACGTCTTCACACTTCAAAAGGGTGAAACTCAGTTCCTTCCCGCTCATGAACAGGCTTCACTCTGGAACACCACTGCCCCTGTCCTCGTTGGCCAATACGGGAAGTCTTATGCAAAGGTCGCTATCACTCAGATCAAGGCAGGAGACGGCTCAGCAGACGAAGTACTGGGTCGCCCTACCGTTGAAGTAGGCATGCCAATGCTTCAAATGGTTCCGCCGACGGACCGATGGATCACGTACGCAACCTTCTGTGCTCCGGAGGGTATGGATGACTTTTTGAACATAGTGTTCAAGACCAGCGAAATCTCGGCGATCATGTTTGATGGTCGTTCACTGGCGACTGTCTTTGGGGCTGCTGTGCGCCCCCTTAAAGGCACTGAGTACGCCTTCATTCGTACGCCTATTGCATCGGGCAATCATACCATCACGTCGCTTTCGGATACCGTGCGATGGATGGCTTGGAATTATTCATCTCTCGACGGACTGCAGCAGGGAAGAGCGTATGGAACTGCAGTAGGCATTGATCTTACAATGGCATGTCCCGGCGACTCGCTTCTGGATCGAGCAGAAAACAGCGGATGTCTTGAAACGCACGTTACAACGTGGAATTCATCAGATGAGTGCGGCTCGATATGCATGATCTATGCATTAGATCTCTTCAACACATCATTGATCGAATCTGAAGATTTTCAGCCAGGTGACAGCATCGTCGACTATCATGTACACGTCGGTGATTCAACGAAACCAGCCTCTGCCGTAGTGAGAACACTTAGTAGTTCGGGGTCCTTCATTGATCGCACGTTCGAGTATGTTCCAGATTCAATCTACGCTTCCGCATCAGTACATGACTTTGGCAGCCAATCGGCACTCGCGAGTAGTACAGATACGCTTGTTCTGACGAATCCCTACCCAAACCGACCGATCTCAGTTACTCGCATTTTCATGTTGAATGGCGACTCTACATTTTCAATTGAGGGTGTAACAACTCCTCTTGAGTTGCCGCCTGGGTCAAACATCAACATTCTCGTAATATGCAAGAACCTATCCCAGAACTATGCAATGGATACTCTTGTCGTTCGGACGAATTGTGTTGATTGGAAGCTTAC
>DATGWS010000333.1:0-3472 GCA_035299365.1 Candidatus Didemnitutus sp. | reverse complement strand
CCGAGGCCTTTGCTTCGTTGACCATGTTGTCTACAAGGAACTTCTTTGCATCCTCGCGGCTCATGCCCGTGATACGTTCGAGGCGCATGTTCTGCTCTTCGAGGAGAACGTCTATTTCCTTGGTCTTAGAATCGATCTGTTGCGCCTTCTTGGTGACCTCAGCTTCCAGAGTAGCAACCTGCTTCTCCTTCTTTGTGATCACTTCTAACTTCTGATCGATACCTTCTTCGCGCTTACGGATCTCTTTTTCGAGAGTGCGAAGCTTGGCGTCCTTTGCATCGCGATCAGCTTCGGCCTTACGCTTTAGTTCCCGAAATTTATCGTCAGCTTCTTCGATCTTGGTACGTCTGATGCCCTCGCCCTTCTTTTCGGCATCATCGAGGATCAATTTGGCGCGTGATTCAGCTTCAGCAATGGCAGCGGCTGCCATCTTCTTCCCGCTGAGGTAGGTGATCAGGAATCCGACAAGGGCCACAAGTGCCCCCACCGCGATCCCCATTATCGTTGGGTCCATGCAAACTCCTTCTCCGTCATAAGCAGACGGTGCACCCGCGTGCTGCCTCGCGAGTGTTCAGTAAATAAAGAGCCGCATCCCACTACCCCGGGTAAACCCGGTTTGTTTTCGGTTGGGAAAAGAACCAATCGTACCGCACAGTGGGTATCATCCTGACCACCGCTGACGTCCACTGAATGGCTGCGGCCGAAACCGCGCCGGTGCCACTGGCCTCCGGACCATTCCCGTCCAAGGACGGGTGAGGCCTGCCATGGATGATCAGAGCCTAATTCCCTGGTTGAAAAAACTTGTATGGTTCTTTTTCAAGCGTGCGACAACGGTAGCGGAATGCGGCTAAGCGTTCCACCCGTTACGGCATGTGAAAGAGGGAGTTACGGAAGGGGCTGGCGCCAGGCGCGCTCCAGATACTGCGTCATCTTCTCAAGTTCATCGGTCACAAACTGGACGTCCTTCGAACTCTGGTCCTGCACATCGAGGTATCGCTCCGCAATGTTCAGGGCGGCGAGGACGGTCAAGGTAGGTGTCGATTGCTCCCGCAGCGTTTGCTGCAAATGTTGAACTTGAAGGTTGACTTCGCGCACTGATCTCTTGATCTTCTCTTCATCGTTTCCGCGAAGAGTAAGGTCTTTTCCACCAATCGTGACTCTGATCGCTTTCGACATGTTGTGTCGGGGTAAAGTGATTCGTTGTCGAACCGTAAGTTAGGAAATCCCGAGCAATTGCGCCACGCGGTCTGCCACATTGTCTAAGCGCTCTGCCAAGGCCGTAAGTTCTTCTTCTGTCATTAGTTGGCGAATTGCCTGCCCTTCGCCTACACTTGGGGACACGTCTACACTCGGAGTAAAGAGTGTTAACTGGTTTCCGCGCGTGATGGCCTGCTCTAGTTGCTGGCGCAGATCCACGATCTCGTCTTCGAGTTCGGCAATCCGCATCTTCGATTCATCATATGCCGTGGATGCTAGCTCAAGCTCCCGTAAACGGGTTTCGAGTGCCTTGCGTTCTGGTGTAGTCTGATGAGCGTCGCTAAACGACTCTTGTAGCTCCTGAAATTGTTGTTCTCTTGCTTCGAGCTCTATCTTTACTGCAACCAACTGCTTTTGGATCTCGGTGTTATCGGCCAGATGGAGGTAGGCCTCCTGGAGTTGCTGCTCAGTTTCTGAAAGCCGAGCCTGCATCGAAGCGAGTTCTGCATCCCGTTGCTGTATGAGCTCCGTTCTGCGCGTAAGTTCTTCCGACTGCAGTTCCAGTGTTTCACGCGTCGATCGCAGCTCATCTTCTGCACGGTCGATATTGCGTTGCATGTCTGCAAGCAGCGCCTCAGCTTGGAGCACCGACTCCTGATTCACTCCATCGTCCGCCACCGGCATAGCTGCCAGCTGATCCTCCAAGGTTGTTATGCGTAGCAACAGCTCGTCAACACTGCTCTGCAACTCCTGTTCCGACCTACGAAGTGCCTGATTCTGCGCATTCAGCATCGTGTTCTCTTGTCGCAGCGTAACGATCACATCGGCACTCTTTCGAACAATCTCCCAGAACCGTTCTACTGCAGTCTCGATCTCCGCCTTTGTGGAGGGGGCAGATAGCGCCTGTGTCTCGGGCGTAAAGAGTGCCTCGGGCTGTTGCTCGGGCCGTTGATCTGGTTGTGGCTGTGTGCTCATAATGATCACTCTACCGAAACGCCACGGATCCGGGCACCCAGTGCCTGCGTCGCAGCGTTGATGATGGATTCCACTGCACTGTCTACGTCGGCATCTACCAATGTCCGCTCGTCCGACCGGAAGGTCATCCCGATCCCAACACTTTTTCTTCCATCGCCCATGGCCTTGTCTCTGTACACGTCAAACACCCCAACATCTCTAAGGATCAGGGGGCTCGCCGTTCTCACAACATCAATGATGCGTCCGGCCGACGTTTCTTCCGGTACGATCAGTGCAAGATCTCGCCGCACCGATGGATATTGTCCAACAGCTCGGTAGGTTGACTGCACCGTCGGTACTGCCCGTAGGTCGATGACGGCCGCCGAAACAGTCCTCTCAACATCATATTTCAACGCCAACTCCGGACTCACCTCACCGGCATATCCGATCACTACCCCACCGAGACGTAGCTCCACAACGTTACGGGTGAAGTAAGGGCGAGGCCCCGCATCGCCCGTTTCACGGATGGATACGTCCACAGGTACACTTTCAATCTTCGGCGCCAAGACATGGAGCTCCCCTACCAGATCATAAAGATCAAGTGCACGGGGCTTATCACTCCAGTGCGGATCGGTTTGTCCAACGATCATAAGTGTGAGCACTTCTCGCTGCTGGACACCAAATTCCGTGTTGGGGTTCTTGGTGAATTGTGATCCAATCTCCATCAAGCGCACGGTCTGTTGTCCGTAACGGATGTTCCTCGACGCAACACGCAACAACGATGGTATCACAGAAGAACGCAAGGCCGAAAAATCTCTACCGAGTGCATTCTTGAGTGTTACTTGCTCAGCCCCTTCTTCAGGACTTGTGAGGACATTGGTTACACAGTCATAATACCCGCGCGCAACCAACATCGTGCGCACTTGATCGCGCAGACGGGTGCCATTGGCACCACCGGCGCGCAGGTTTGCTGGCATCCGTGCGGCGTCGAGCGAGACATAGGCCATGGTGCTCGACGGAATGTTGTCGATCCCATAGAGTCTCATCACTTCTTCTGCAAGGTCTGCTTCAATCGTGATGTCGGCCCGCCACGTTGGGGGGATGAATTGTACGGGCGCGTCGCTCGGCATGACCTGACGACACCCAACGCCAACGAGCATGCGTGTGATGGTTGCATCGTCAACAGTGATACCCACGAGTGATCTAACTCGATCGTACGATACTTTGATTGGCGCACGTTCCGCTGGCGGAGCGCCAACCTCAATGCGGGGTCCGGGAGAGCCCCCTGCCAACTCACACAACAACTGAACGGCTCGATCGG
>DATGWS010000332.1:0-19136 GCA_035299365.1 Candidatus Didemnitutus sp. | reverse complement strand
ACTCTTGCATTTGTTGAACAGATCGTGGGTGACGTGAATGAAGGCTCAACCTTCTACGCATCTAGCTCAACGGGATTGAAGATGACCACAGACAATGGCGTCACGTGGCAAAGTCCGTGGTCATATGCATATGGCATTAGGGCGTTTGTCCAAGATCCTCGAAACAGCGATGTATTTGTTGCAGCACCAACCAACGGAAGAGGTCAGCTCATCCGCCTCGTTCGCTCAACAGGAATTGTCGATACCATCTTTGATCCGGGATGGGAGAATGAGAACTATTCCATCACACAACTGATGATTGCAGGCAACACAATCGTAGCAGGCACACAAACAGGGTTGTTGTGGTTCGACCCAACGCCGGTTTCAGTGATGGAGAACGATAGTGAGGGTATGGGGCTTGTCTTGGCCCCCAACCCTGCAACAGATCATGTGGTGGTAACCTCACAGACATTTGGGACTGCTCCGGTACAGATCGACGTTCTCGATCTGCAGGGCAGAGTACTCTCAACGACTGTCGTAGCACCTGCGGGTCTAGGGTATGGTCATCGGATTGACCTGTCACATGTCCCAACGGGCCTCTTGATCCTGCGTTATGCCTCAGAAAAAGGCATTTATACATCTTGCTTGGTTCATATTCAGTAACGGGAACGTTTCTGGCCTACCTCATGTCATAGACCCGGTTTGGAATTCTTCATTACATCAAGGGCTCTTTCATGGGTAATCTTCTTTACTACGTTGCTGTTATCCTCATCATCGTCTGGGCCATCGGATATGCAGGATTCCATCTCGGCGGATTGCTTCACATTCTCCTCGTGATCGCTCTCATCGCCGTAATCCTGCGCGTTATCAGTGGACGTAGAGCTGTGTGAACAGTGAACAGCGAACAGCGAATTCGTAGTTTAGTCATAACGTCATAACGTCATAACGTCATAACGTCATAATGTCATAACGTCATTTCTTCCGGGAGTTTGTATGGCTGACATTCGCGACTTCAAAATGAATATTAATCCGCCTTCGAATCCAAAGAAGATCCTTCTTTGGATCTTGGGCGGTTTTGTTGGGCTTGTGCTCTTGATCATTGTACTGAACATGTCCGTTACCATCAGTGGCGGTCAAGCAGGGGTTCTCTTCCGCACATTCAGCGGAGGCATCGACAGGGAAACAACGTATGGTGAAGGATTCCATGTTGTTGCTCCGTGGAATGACATGATCGTCTATGAAGTTCGGCAGCAAGAGGCAAAAGAGACGATGGCCGTTCTTTCATCAAACGGACTCGAGATATCGTTAGATGTTTCAGGGTGGTTTCAGCCCCTTTACAACAAGCTGCCACAACTCCATCAAGAGAAGGGGCAGGAGTATCTTGACCGAGTGGTACGTCCGGCACTTCGTTCGGCAACACGCAGCGTGATCGGCAGATATACGCCTGAAGAGATCTACTCGTCAAAACGTGATGCGATTCAGGATGAGATCTACATTGAGACAAAGAAGATCTTAGACAAGCAATACGTGCAACTCAATGAAGTTCTTGTGCGCGATATCACCTTGCCAGGCACACTCAAGACGGCAATCGAGAACAAACTCAAACAAGAGCAAGAATCACTTGAGTATGAATTCAAGTTGTCCAAGGCTCAAAAAGAAGCAGAACGCCAACTGATCGATGCCGAAGGCAAGGCCCGAGCAAACCGTATCCTTAGCGCGTCTCTCACGGACATGATCTTACGCGAGAAGGGCATCGAAGCAACACTCGAACTTGCTCGTTCGCCAAACGCCAAGATCGTTGTGGTGGGTAATAAGGACGGGATGCCGCTGATATTGGGGAATCAGTAGCCTGTGTAGGTGACCTGTGTAGGTGACCTGTGTAGGTGACCTGTATAGGTGACCTGTTTAGGTGACCTGTATAGGTGACCTGTTTAGGTGACCTGTATAGGTGACCTGTGTAGGTGACCTGTGTAGGTGACCTGTGTAGGTGACCTGTGTAGGTGACCTGTTTAGGTGACCTGTGTAGGTGACCTATCAAGGTGATCTGTGTTGGTGCGTGTGAGGGGTGGTGCAAACACCAAAAACGACTTGGTTGGGGAGTCTGTGTGTGATGATGCGGCCTCGTAGATCAAAGTAGAGCATGGCGTCGCACGGTACAGATCCGGACTCTTTAGAATCTGCAACCGAGGATACAACATCCGTGCGGTAGGAGACGATATCCGAGAGAGAGCCTCGTTGTTCCTGCCAAATGGAGAGGAAGCCGCTTCCATGCCATACAACGCTGACGCATGGATTGGCAAGTGCCTGTGTTGAGAGTGTGGTGCGTCCTGGCAACATCTCTCGCTCCGTAAAGTATACCCCATCATACGAATGGTAGACCATCGCTACGGTCATTCCGGATGGATCCGTTGCAACAATCGGATATTCCCCGTCGGTGCCAAGGGGCGGGTTGAGTAGCACATTGATTGGCGTTGCGGTAGAATTCGGTGGTACTGTAGCGTAATAGCAACTGCCGGCATACCGGCTGTCTCGTGTGTCTCGCCAAGAGACGTGTAGTGTTCCTGTGGTATCCGCGGCGACGGATGGACCAGTACCCGGACATCCATCGATCATCCACGGCTCAGACTGTATCAGCTGTGGTGTTGAGAATGTTCGTCCGCCATCAGATGAACGTGTGAGGTGCACGTCACGTCGGTTCATGATGTTGGAACGGAACGCGATCACAACATTACCGTTTGCATCAATGATGATATTCTGATTGCAGCACTCGCAGCATCCGCCAACCGGGAATGAGTCCACGCGTGTTTCCCTCGACCACGTGAGCCCGCCGTCATCTGAACGCGACAGAAAGATATGCGTATATCCGTCTGAATTCGACGGTAGGACCGAGATGTAGCTCACATAGATCGAACCGTTCTCGTCTACGGCAATGGACGCAAAGTCTTGAGGTCGAGCAGGGGGCTCTGCAGATATCCGCACCGGCATGCTCCACGTTACACCCAGATCCGTGGACGATTGATGGTGAAGCGCACGCTCGTTGTTGTGGATGGGTTGTTCCATCACAACATGCATCGTATTGTTCTTGTCCATCACCACGTATGGCTGACGTTGTAGGATGGCTGCTCCAAACTCTGCAAGTCCGATCAACTGTGGAGCGGAGAACGTTCGTCCGGCATTATCCGAAACCGCAACGTAGTATCGAGCCTTTGTGCCGTCCTTCTCAGCGAACGTGAGTACGATCCTCCCATTGGGCGACGTGGTCAGCCGCGGCAGGTGTCTACCGCGTGGAGCGGTCTCGGAAAATACCGGAGTGCCGATCTGCGCCAGACTTGTCCATGGGGTGATGGCGGTTGTTGCCATAACAACGAACAACAATGCAAGTGCTTTCATACCTACAACCTACTGTTTTCCCCATAACTTGCATCTCCATTTTCGAACGATCATTCCCGAGGTATATCGTGGTACGCAGCTTCTCAATTCTGACCCTCCTTGTGATCTTGGCTTTGCCGATGTATTCGCAGACATCAGGCACGGATTCAGCAAAGGTTGCTGACCCCGTCCAAACCCTTATCCCACACGGCGAACTACACAGTGGTGGATTTGGCGCTCTCGTGGTAAAGGTTGGTGCGATCGATGGTCAGACCTCGGTTCTCTTCGGCGGACGTGGTGGCTGGGTGATCAACCGCACGTTTGTGATAGGTGGTGGTGGCTATGGATATACAGACATGATGCATCACAATCAGAACTCTATAGCAGATACCGGCGTGTCCTTTGGCTATGGCGGACTAGAGCTCGAGTATCTGATCTCGTCTTCCAATGTTGTCCATGCCACGGTGATGACCCTCATCGGAGCAGGGGGCTTGGCAGTGATGCGTAGGTATCCGTATGGGCCGGACAACGACTATAACACCATCTACAGCACAAGCTGTTTTGTGTTTGAACCAGCTGTAAATGTTGAAGTGAACATCCTCACGTGGCTTCGACTTGGGATTGGTGGAGGGTATCGCTTCGTTACAGGCATTGATGCCGTTGTTGGAGCCAAAACCTATGACAATTCAACAGTATCAGGACTCTTCGGTGCTGCAACACTGAAGTTCGGTCCTTATTGATACGGAGGCGCGAAGGCGTCCCTTCGCGCTCTGAACACGTATCACATCATACCAAACATCGTTGGAGTAAGACGGAGATAGATCTGCGCCGAGAGTGGCGTTGTGCCATACACATCTTGGAGTGACGGCGCAAAGAAGTTTGCTGTTGCTTGTGCACCAATGCTCACATCCAAGAGTGCTATGGTGGCCAAACGCTGCGAGATCCCTAGCGTTACCGCCGTGATGTCTTCGATGATCCCATGAGCCCCTTCTCCTTCGATGGCCAGTTCTTCGCGCGATTTCTGGACCCACTCAGCGCGGAGGTAGGGAACAGTACCGTTGATGTCAACTGCAGTCTCGGCAAGTACAGCGAACTCCTCGTGGCCGTGTCCGGCATTGTTATGTCCGCCGGCAATCATGCCAGACCACCATGCATCGGTTGTTCCGGCTGCGAATTGCATCGAGGCCGTTGTTCGAATCACATCTGCCGTAGAACCAAACTCAGGTTGATTGATATAGCCCTGTGACACCTGAGCCGTGATGTTCCTACTCGGAGCCCACGACACGCGCCATGAATACGAATCGAACAGCGGCTTGTCAAAATCATACCGGTTTTCATCGGGTTCTCTGCCCGTGAAGATCGATCCTTCTGCCTTGAATTGTCCTACACGTACTCCAAGAGTACCAACACCAAACACGATGTGTGTGGCATCAAGCCAGTGATGACCAAGCGGGGCATCGGGATTAGCAATGCTCGATGCTCTATGCATAAAGGCTGTTGGACCCAACGCAGGCTCACCCGGATATCCAAGGTAGGCCGTAAGATCCACATCTTCATTCATGCGCTGCGTATACGCAATTGCTAGCGACGCAAACAGATCATGCGGATGTTGATGGTCTACAAGGGGCTTTCCTTCCCACGATTCTCCGGTCTGAAAGAGCAAGGGATACCCAGCGCCCCCTACCGTAAGCGGGTCGAGCGAGATCATTGCTTGTAGGCTTAGAAGTCCATTCTCACCGATCTTTCGTTGGGCCATTGCCATCACGTAGTTCGGCGCATCGAACTTGGCGTCTGAGCGTTTGTCCTTGTTGTTGATGTTCACCCATGTCTGACGAAGAAAGAGCGATCCGTGAAGCATCAACTGCCATCCACCGAGGTCGTGGTTCATGATGGCATACATGGGCGATGCATCAGGCTGCCAGCCGGTACCCGACCCATTGCGGGTCATCGGCAGTGAGAGTGACGTAGAAGAGGTCATCATGGTCGAAGGATCCATGGCAGGCATTGTTGTATCTGCCATAGCATGATTGTGATGATCGTGGTCCTGAGCAATGCCGCGAGCTACGGCAAGGATGAGGAGGATTGTGATGAGGAGGGTTTTCATTTCTTTTGATCTTCTACTGTGATGGATCCACGGAGCATGTTCATTCCACAGGTGAACTCATATGTCCCCGGCTTTGTAGGCGTGAATTCTACTGTTGTTTTGGCATGAGGTGGAAGATCTCTCTTGATACCAAACGCCGGGATGAGAAGCTCTTCGCTACATGGAGATGTTTCGTGACGCTCAAAAACGAGACGTACCGGTTCTCCTGTGTGAACGATGATCTTTGACGGACTGTATCCACCCTTAACAACAATGCGTTGTTCTTGGATACCATGTGATGTTGTGGCCGACATAGCGGCTCCTTTCGAAGAAGTGAAAAAGAACGTGGCGATTCCCACGATGAGCGCAAGTCCTGCGCTAGAGACAAACCATTGTGTTGTGTCCATGAGACTATCCTTTGAATGAAAATGACCGAAGACGAAGTGCGTTTGCTAATACGCTCACAGAGCTGAGTCCCATCGCAGCAGCTGCAATGGCCGGATCGAGAGACAGTCCGAAGACGGGGATGAAGACGCCGGCTGCGAGTGGAATTCCCAGCACATTGTAGATGAAGGCGAAGAACAAATTCTGCTTGATGTTGCGCATTGTAGCCCGAGACAACTGCAGAGCGTGAGGCACATTCCGCAGGTCACTATTCATGAGCGTGATGTCTGCGGCCTCCATGGCCACATCAGTTCCGGACCCGATAGCAATACCTACATCTGCCTGTGCAAGGGCCGGCGCATCATTGATTCCATCGCCTACCATTGCAACACGTTCTCCCTCCGATTGAAAGCGCGAGACAAATGCGATCTTGTCACTTGGCTTTACGTCGGCATAGACTTCATCGATGCCCACCTCCTTGGCAATGGCTTCGGCTGTTGAGTGTGCGTCACCCGTAAGCAAGGCAACACGGAGCCCCATGTTCCGAAGAGATGCGATAGCGCTTGGAGATGTTGACCGCACCGTGTCTGAGACGGCAAATGACGCCACATGATCGTTGTTGTATGCAACAAACAACACTGTCTGTGCAGATTGTTGCCATACCTTCTCCTGTTCAGCAAATGATGGCCTCCGTAGGATGTTATGGGAAGCAAGCATCGCCGCATTCCCGATCAGATAGGAGTCGTCATCAAGTGAAGCGCTAATACCAAACCCTGGCTCAACAACGATGTTCGACACATCGCGCAGTATGCCGCCGTGATCCTTTGTGTATGATGCTAGTGCTTCGGCAAGGGGATGCTCACTCTTTGATTCGATGGAGTGTATGGCCGACATGAGAGAAGGGGCATTTGTTTCATTGTGCATCACCGCTCCGGTCACCGATGGTTTGCCTACGGTAACCGTGCCCGTCTTGTCGAGCACCACCATCGTTACGCGATGAGCCGTTTCAAGTGCTTCTGCGTTGCGAATAACGAGTCCCGACTCCGTTCCCTTACCTGTGCCAACCATGATCGCCGTTGGTGTTGCAAGACCAAGAGCACATGGACATGCAATGATGAGAACTGAGACAAGATTGATGAGGGCACCTGCAATCCGCGTCTCAACTGGAAGTACATCAAACCACACCACAAACGTGGCAACGGCTATCATCAATACCACCGGCACAAACCAGGAGCTGATGAGATCTGCAAGCTTCTGAATGGGAGCCTTGCTGCCCTGAGCTTGTTCTACCAGACGCATGATCTGCCTCAGCGTAGTATCAGCTCCAACGCGCATCACCGTTGCCTTAGCAACACCCGTGCGGTTGATCGTACCTCCAACGAGCACGTCTCCCGGTGACTTTGATACGGGCATACTTTCACCGGTTACCATCGACTCATCTACGGTTGTAGTCCCGGTGAGAACACGAGAGTCGATTGGTATGCGTTCGCCCGGTCTGATGATGATGGTATCACCAACTACGATCTCATCGATCGGAACATCGATCTCAAAACCAGTGCGGATAACGCGGGCTGTAGTTGGCTGCAAAACCATGAGGCGAGTCATGGCCTCTGACGTTCGTTGTTTTGCTCGTCCTTCTAACACCTTCCCAAGCGTGATCAAGGTGAGTATCGTCACCGTTGTGTCAAAGTAGACATGCGGGTGTTGTCCGGCCTCATGGAATAGGTCCGGTGCAATGGTTGCAACAGCGCTATACAGAAATGCTGTGCCCGTACCTATGGCCACCAACGTATCCATTGTGGCGATGTGGTGTTTGCCGGCATTCCATGCGGCAACAGCATACTCCCGTCCACCCACCCAGAGAACCGGAATCGTAAGGAGTAGTTGAACCCAATTGAGAGCACTTTCCGGAACAACGTCGTAGATGGACGGTAGCAGCATCGCCATACCAAGGATCATCGTTGCTACGCTAAAGGGCACCATTGTCCAGAATCTGCGCACCAGATCCCTGTGTGCCTGAAGTTTAAAGTTTGCGGCGTCGGTCGTTGGCTCAGATGTATTCACCTGTGCGCCATAGCCGGCGCTCTTTACGGCCTTTGTAAGGTGCTCTGCAGAAACGGTGCCCGTGGTGGTTACGCGTGCAGTATCAGAAACCGGGTTTACCGAAACATCGGTTACGCCATCGAGCCGGCGTAGAGCTTCTTCGACGTTCACGGCGCACGAGGCACAGGTCATTCCTGTGATGGTCATGTTGACCGTTTGTTGTGCCGATGTCGATGTAGAGGTTGACATAGAATTGCTCCGTTGATTACGGTTGCAACCTAGCCCCTTGCAATACCCTCTATGTTACGGTACGAAACATTGCTGTTGTAAGATTTTCAGGTTTCGCCATTATCCAATGGAATCAATGCCTTTGCGTGCCTGTACAGCATCTTTCTTAAAGACGGTAGGGGGCATTCCAGTCTCTTGTTTGAATTGATTTGAAAGATAAGCTACACTACTATAGCCAAGTGTGAAGGCGATATCAGTAAGAGACATCTCGTCATAGACAAGGAGTTCTTTCACACGTTCGATCTTCTGCGCGATAAGAAACTTCTCGATGGTGCATCCCGCAGTCTGAGAAAAGAGCGTGCTGATGTATCGATAGTCACGTTGTGTTTCTTGTTCGATGTACTCACTAAGCTTGAGGTTCATGCTCTGCAAGCCATCGCTTTGGACGAGATCAACGATGAGTTCCTTCACCCGTTCCACAAGTGCCGATGTTCGATCCTCAACAAGATCAAATCCGTCCTTGATGAGAATCTCTCGTATTCGTTCAAGTGGAAGTGATTCATCGTGCTCTACAACGGCTTCGCCAATGCGCACGTCCACTACACGGAGATCCAATGAAGAGAGATCCTCGGTGACAACACGTTTGCAGCGTGAGCACACCATGTTCTTGATGCGAAGCGTAGTGATCATGGCGTGAACTTAAACAAAGCCCCTTAATAGAAGACGAAGGAAGCGCCGAGTCTTAGGTCGTAGGGGGCGTTTTGCGTTACAGCAACGGAAAGGAGGAACTCCAGGCCCACATGATACGAGAGCGGTTTGGAGAGGAAGTTCGCATCGATGAAGACCGGAACGGGAATACGTGAATCTGAGGTTGATGCAGCAGTAAAGGATGGACCTGCAGAAAGTCCAATCTTCAATGCGTCAAAGAACTGGATGGCGAGTCCGGCACGCAGGAGCGCGAACCACTTCTCGCGAGCAAACCCATACGTTGCCATCACGCACGGCACAAAGGCCGTTACGGTCTCATAGCCGGCAGCGCGAGAACGAGGCAACCCAAATGATGAAAGGTTGTAGGCGATGCCTGCCGAAGCATCGATACAATAGCCTACTGTTCGGCCAACCGTGAGGACATTCCCGCCAACTTCGATGTATGGTCCACGTACGGAGCGAGCCAGTGTACGAGCGTTCTCGTATCGTTCGCTAACGAGAGGCTGAGGAGCATAGAGGAGTGCACGTGCATAGGAATCGGGGAACATCGGTTGAGATGCAACGATCCGTTGGAACTCATCAACAAAGTCGTGATACGGCACAAGTAACGTTACTACATCGGCTAGTGATGCAGCAACAGCCCGCTGCGTTCGCGCTATTTGCGATGTGTCAAAGCTTCCGTTCCCAAAGAGAATGTTGGAGCCTGAAGCATTGACAAATCGGAAGGAGATCCCCACCGTGCGATAGAACTCTTCACACCCTTGTTGTTCTAAGGACGTGTTTGTAGCTGTTGCATGGAGAGAACTCGTAGCAGCGTGTTGGCAATCGGCGATATGGTGATCGCTTGCAAAGAGATCAATAAGAAAGTGATCGGCGATGGCCGAGGTGATCACGGCGAGTCGGACGAACTGAGTACGTTGTGTTCTTACGCCCAGCCTCATTGCATGAAGCAGGAGAGCTCTACTCCGAGCATGAAAGAGGGCGTACATTGCTGGAGCCGTAAGCCCCCTAGGAAGAGAGTCGGGCAACGTCCAATCCAGCGTGTCCGTATTCGATGAAAACGTGAGCTGCTGTTCTGATCGATCTCGTAGAGTAGGGAGAAACTGTTGTGCCAGCAGCGGAGTGATTGCGTACAGCTGCGATTCATATGTGGCGGCAGGGGTGACGTGATGATGCAGATCACGAGCGTGGACATGGGAGGGTGTAGTAGAGCGAAGAAGGACCAGGGTAGCGACATCTACGTAGATCCGCCCGCCACGTTGTTGTGCGAGCACCGCCGTCTGCAAGGCTCGAAGGAGTGCAAGGGCATCAACGTTTGGGGAAGAGAGCACTTGCGAGACCAAGCCATACGTCAGAAGCACATCCGAACCTCCCATACCATCAACGATGCCGATGATCTCCGAGACATCGTTTGACGCGAGCAGGGTACGCACCTGATCGTCATTCGTAACCACGCTGATGAAGGCTGCGTTCCCAATGAGTAGGTGCTCGTGCTCATCAGTTGCAAGAATGGGCTGCACCGCGAGGAGGATACCGAAGGCGAGGAGAAGGGCGATGCGATGCATCGTGCAAATTACCACGTGGGGCACGGTGTTGATTGTAACCATTGACAAAACGCTCGTGTCCTCAAGGTGTACAACGAAAGGGACTCGTCATGATCGCCTCATACCGTCACCCGCACCGCTCTGGAGAGATGAGACGAGATGCCTATTCGGGATATGGGCTTGCTCTCCTGTCTATGGCCGTGCTGCTAGCCACCTACACGCTTACGAGAGAGACTTATCCAATCGTCAAAGGGATACAGGAGTATACATCGATCACGATCGATCCCCCCACGTCGTTCAAGATTATCAACGATCTATTCGGCGGCGAAGGTAGTGCTGCGAAGAAGCTGAGTGGTAGGAGCAGTTCGTCAGGTGGCGTGTTTATGGCCGTCGACAACGTGACAGAACCGGACAAATCCATCTTCACAATCGATGTTCCTCCAGCTGACGGTCCGGTGGGAGATGTGGACGGTCCATTAACAAACGGCGGTGACAATGGTGGCGGACCACTTGGCGATCCGAATGGCACAGATGTGACGGTAACGAAGGAGCCCCCTGCAGATGGCGACTTTATTGTCGTAACAAAGGAGCCTTCGTATGACGAGTCGGCCTTGAGATCGGCAACGATCTATCCAGAGGTGGCGCGGCGAAACGGAATAGAGGGAACCGTAGTGGTAAAGGCTTTGATCGGTGCGGATGGCAGCGTTCTTACGGCAGTAGTCTTGGAAAGCGACAATCAGATCCTTGAAGCTGCTGCACTAGAGGCCATACGATCTATTCGTTTTACAGCCGCTGACAATAACGGTCAAAAGGTGGCATGTCATGTATTTGTACCGTTTGTGTTTCGGCTTGGACGTTAACTCAACCCCACGCATACGGCATCAACTGTAGCCAAGCAGGGGTCGTGTGGCGCTACCGAGGCCTAACGCGGTACATGACGATTCCCGCAACAATCACCACCGCAAACAGCCCCATACCATACACGGCAGCCTGAGTATCGAACAGGAAGATGTTAACGGCCGTGAAGACACAGGAAAGAACAAAGACGCCAACGGCGAGGTGGATATGCGGAAGTATCCGTTGTCCACCAAGCCAGTAGATCGAGATTGCACCACATGCTAACCCAATAGCGTCGATGAAAATCGTGTAGTTCAAGATCTTCTCAAACGATTCACCAAGGTAGACACAGGCAACACTCAAGAATGTGAAGGCGATGAGTGATCCGTGACGAAAGCCCCCTGACGTAGAAGAGAGTCCAGATGGTAGTACACCATCCTCACTCATTGCATCTATCACGCGCGGGTTAGAGAGCATGGCAACGTTGATATAACCGAAGACGCTGATAACAAGGACCGCAGAGAGGATGGTTGACCCAGCAGGTCCGAAGAGCCTGTCTACTACCATTGCCGCAATCGATGTGGAATGTGCTAGCTGATCAAAACCAAGCACATGCACGTAGGCAAGATTCGCCAACAGATATATCAACGTGATGATCAACACGCCAAGAACGATTGCAAGGGGCATCTTCTTTGTGCTGTTGGATATCTCGCCACCAAAGTTGATCGTGGACTGATAGCCACCATAGGTGAACGATACGGCGATCAGTGCAAGTCCAAACGACTCCCATAGCCCCGTATCATGTGGTGATGTGGCAACGACTATTCCGGCAGAGCTATCTATGAAGAACAAGGCAGAAATGATGCACAACAACATCGTGATCTTGATCCCGATCAGTACGTTTTGAACGGTAGCACTGGTACGAAGTCCGAGGAGGTTGAGTCCATAGAGCGCAATGATCATCGACGTAGCAGTAATGCTCGTATGAACGCCCGGTAGCCACGATGCGAGATATTCTGCACCAATAATGGCAACTCCGGCTGCCGAAGCTGCATTCGAGACGAGAATAATCACATTCACGGCAAAGGCAACAACCGGGTGATATGCGGTGGCAAAGATCCTGTAGTAGGCCCCGGTAACGGGCATGCGACGTCCAATATCTGCAAACGCCAACGCCCCGCATATCGCGATCACACCTCCCGCGATCCAAGCTAGGTAGAAGAGAGTTTCACTTCCGGAACGCTGCGCTACCGTGGCGGGCGCACGAAAAATGCCCATCCCGATAACGAGACTGATGACCAACATCACCACATCGAACATCCGTAACGTTCCCGCGGTCTGACGAAGTGGCTTTTGGCTAGATATACTCATACCGCGAAACTACACTCTTACAAAGCCGCTTAAAGAAGGCGCTTAAAGAAGGCGCTTGTAGAATCCTATTCGTCTGCAAGGCCATTTTCAATAGCATACCGCACCAGTGCTGCAGCATTCCTGAGGCTTAACTTTTGCAGGAGATTTCTGCGATGAGTCTCTACTGTAAATGGGCTAACAAACAGCTGTTCGGCGATCTCCTTCGTTGTCTTTCCGTTGGCAACAAGGCGTAGGACCTCAAGTTCTGCACGTGTGAGAGGGATGTTCTCACCCGCTTCCTTCTTCCCCGTAACGCGCTGTATGAGCGATTCCTTTGCCGAGTCACTGATGTATTCGTTTCCGCCGGCAACCGTAGAAATCGCCGACATAAACTCATCTCTGCCCGCGGTCTTCAATACGTATCCGGATGCGCCGGCCTTCATTGCCCGAGAGATCGTTCCACCGGCATATTCTTGCGTTAGCATCAGAACCGGAATCAAACTTTTACCCTTGCGGATTTCTGCAAGCGCTTCAATGCCATCCATGCCAGGCATCGAAATGTCTAGTACAAGAATGTCTGCCTCTGGGTGTTGCTCAACAAGACGCACCGCGTCCTGACCGTTTGAGGCGGTTGCTAGGACATTGATTTCGGCTGTGTCTTGTAACAAGGACACGAGCGCTTCGATAAAAATGTCGTGATCGTCAGCAATGAGGATGTTGAGCATGGGGCGTGGTGGGTGCTAAATCTACGCCAATCTTTGTTTGTAGCGACGTCGGGAGCCTTACTCTCCCGACGTTTTACGGTACTCATTGCGCGGAGCGCACGACAACGGTTACCGTTGTGCCTTGACCCACGTTAGAATCATAATGAAGCTCGCCGCCAATGGCTGCGGCCCTGGCTGCGATGTTGCGCAAGCCCATGCCGGTCTGAGCGGTGGACATGTCAAAGCCAATGCCGTTGTCTTCAACAGTAAGGCGGATCTCGTCGCCTTCTTGCATCACCTGTACGCTGGCCTCGCTGGCGTCTGCGTGACGGAGAACGTTAGCTATCAGCTCCTGCGCAATGCGGAAGAGTCCGATCTCAATGTTCTCTGCCAGCCTGCCTTCTAGACCAACGATCACAAAATCAAAGCGGGTTTCCTCTTTGGCACTGATGTTCGCCAGCAGCTCGCTTAACGCTGCGGTTAGGCCAAGCTCCTGTAATGTGCTAATACCAAGGGCGTGACTCAACGTACGCACGTCGTCCGTGGTCCGGTGTAAGATCCACTCGGTTTTGTCAAGGGGCTCCAACAGATCCGCAATGTCACTCGCGGCCGGCGCTCTGCGAATGATGGTGTCTCGCAGTCGCGTGAGATTGATGCCGGCGGCAGCAAGGAGCTGACCTATCCCGTCGTGCAAGTCGCGGGCGATCCGCTGCCTCTCGGCCTCTTGCGACTCAAGGGTGGCCTGAACTGCGCTATTGGTCTTCTCCTGCTCATGCTTCCGTATGACATGCGTCCGGATACGCACGCCGATAACCGTAAAGATGATGGCCAAGAGTCCAACAATTCCACGAAAGGTCCACGTACCCCACCACGGTGGCTCAATGATCACCGTTATCACAATGCCGTTCTCATTCCATAATCCGTCGTTGTTCGAGCCACGTACCCGAAAGGTATACACCCCCGGAGCAAGGCCGGTATAGCTTGCAACTCTGCGGTCGCTAGTGGTTCGTACCCATGATGGATTAACCCCGTCAAGCATGTATGCGTATTGATTCTTGCCGGGATTGATGTAGTTCAATGCAGAGAATTCAAACGAAAAGAAATTCTCGGAATGATCGAGCCGCACAGTGTCTCTGTCATTTACTTCGGCTGTTGTAAGACTATCAAAGATCCGAAGTCCTGTTACGACAATTGGAGGCACTTGAGTGTTGTTGCGCAGATCCAAGGGGTCGAGCGTACTCAGACCGTTGATCCCTCCAAAGTAGAGTTTGCCATGCGCATCCTTAAAGAAGGCCTTAAAGGTGAACTCGTTCCCTTGCAATCCATCACCACGGTCATAGAGCCGAAAGCGATTTGTCTGCGGCTGCCACCGAACAAGTCCTTGCGTTGTTGGTATCCACAATGCTCCGATGTTGTCCTCTAGCAGACCTACAACGCTGTTGGTAACCAGACCGTCCTTTGTTGTGATGTTGGTGAAGTCATCAGTCTGCCTGTTGTATCTGCTGATGCCACCACCAAAGGAGGTAACCCAGATCTCCCCGTTGCGGTCTTCGTAAATCGACCAAATGCGCGATCCGCAGATGGATCGGTCATTTCCTTTTTGATGAACGTACCGACGGAATGCTTTTTCCTCAGGCACAAACCTACAGAGTCCTTCATCGGTGGCTGCCCAGATGTTTCCGCGACGATCTTCAAGCATCGACCATACGCCACTTGCAAGTATGCTCTTGTGATCGTTAGGATCATTACGAAACCACTGAATGAGATTGCCGTCTGCACCACACTGTGCAATGCCTTCATACCGCGTTCCTATCCACAAGAGCCCCTTACGATCTCGTAGAATAGACCATACGATAGGGCGTGCACCGTCGAGCTGGCGGAGCCGTGGCAGGGGGTCGTAGAACCGACTTCGTCTTTCATCATATGCAGCCATTCCACCGTTCGTACCAAAGAGTAATCGTCCATCAGCCCCTTGATACATAACGTTCACAGTGCTATTCGGTAGGGCACCGCGCGTTGTGTCTCCGGCATAGAAACGTATCCACCCGTGAGACTGAGGGTCATATCTGTTCAGACCGTAATCGGTTGAAACCCACAACACGCCTCCTGTGCTTACCAGAACCGATCGAATGCGTAGCTCACTGAGCGTGGTTGGATCGTGTGGGTCGTGACGCCATGTGGTGATGCCCGAGCCGATGCGACTGATCCTCACCAGCCCATCCTCCAATCCTATCCACATCGTGCCTGCTCTGTCTTGGAACGATGTGATCGGTAGTCCTGTAATGATCGGTCCGGTGGTGATAGGGGGCTGAGGGGCACTCCCTGCCTGAAGTCTGTCCGGCGCTTCGCAATACACGGAGTAGTGTGGGTGATAGCCTTGTGAACTTTTTGACCCTGCAATGGAGGCATACCAACAGTAGCCTTCTCTGTCTACGGTAAGAGCATACTTTGCACGTGTTGCTCCCTCAACGCTGGTGGCAACACGGAGAATGTGGATTGCACCGGACTTTGGATCGAACCGACGGATGAAATCGGGGTCGGCGTTGTTGCGATTGCCATGGGAAAGAAAACCGAGCTCAAGCGTCCCGTCCGGTCCATTACCCAAGATGCGCGAGTCGCGCCGTTCAGTGGCCGATATAGTCCATGTTCTGAAGGAATCGGTAGGCTCATCATAGACACTCATTGATGCACCAACTTCATCGTGTATGCCATGCGAATATCCGCCACGGGTGCATACCCAGAGTTGACCTACACGATCAACGAACAGCGATGTAGGACGAGCGAATGATCGTCCATTCACACGTGATGCGGCATACCGCTTGATCTTGCCGGTCTTCTTACTGTATCGGTCCAGCCCCTTATCTGTTGCTATCCACACATTCCCATAGCGGTCGGTGATCAATGCGTTGATCTGTGCACCGCTCAAACTTTGAGGATCTTGTGGGTTATGAATGAAGTGGGTGAACTTGTCGGTCTTGCGATCGAGTCTGTTGAGTCCATCAGTCAGTGTACCGGCCCAGATATTGCCGGAGCTGTCTTCTACAATGGTGGTTACCTTATATCCCGAGAGTCCGGAAGCATTAAACGCGTCGTAGCGGTACGACCGGAATCCATACCCATCATACCGCTCAAGTCCACTCACCGTCCCGAACCAGATATAGCCGTGACGGTCCTGCATCACACTGTAAATCGTGCTAAGGGGCTGACCATCCGCTGCCTTGATACGCTCAACACTGAACCGTGGGTCCTGCGCATGAATCATCAGGGGTGGAAAAACAAACCACACCACACAGAGGACCAGACACCGGATGACCTTGCTGAGCATAGCAATGAATATACCTGAAAACAGGTAGGAAGTTAAATCACGGTTTTCCGTGAGGAAATGCACACCCGAACCGATGCACATTGTGATCCGATATCCAACACCCGGATTCAGGAGTTCAGCAGTTGCGGACGGAGGGGTCCGCAGCCACTCCTGAATCCGGGTTGTTCTTTAGGTAAATGACCTATTTTGGGCACTTCCAATATGGAGGTTGCGATGAAGCTTCTTATACACGCCTTGGTTATTGTGGTATGTGCCGTTGTTAGCATTAGCGCACAGAACACTGCTACGTGGGAGGTTTGGCGTGATGCTGACCTCTTTAAACTCAGTTCACACACAACGGACTCAGTAACGTATTCGCTCGATGGCGGTGTTCTCACGCTGCGGTTCGAACTGCGCGAGCCGTTTCGAACGCGACCAACACGACGACTCCAGATCACGATCCCAAACTTTACGGGCATCAAGAACTACGATCCAACAACAGGCACCACTACGTATTGGGAGAACTTCTCTACCACGGAAAAGTGTGCGTGTTTCGACCATGCCATCAACGATGTGAACATCACAAAGTATGATTCGGTTCGGAAGGAGATCGCCGGAACATTCAATTGGAAATGTGTTTCCAACGTAAGTGGCACGGAGATCAACTATCGCATTCGCAATGGATCGTTTGATGTTGGCGCGGCGAAGATCGCGCTGGAACTCACACCTAAGGACTCCATTGTTATTGCGACCCTTGCCAACGACACTACGCTGCGGGTAACAGTCAACGCAAAAAATGGAACAACACCCCTGGAAGGAGCACGGATCTTTGTCAACAACAAGGTGGAAGAGAACGGCCCAGCCTACACGGAAAAAGGTACAACCAACCCAGCCGGTGTTTTTGTGTACGACTTCCCATTCCGAAAAAACACGCCCCCTGGCAACTATGTGATATCCTTTGTTGCAGAAAAAACAGATCTGCGCAAGAGCGACACAACAAAGGTTACGGTGTATTGGGGTAATCGCTTCTGGAACTATAAATGTGCGGGTGTAGATATCCTTGAGTTCGATGCCGGTGAAGGGCGCGAATGGAAACCCGAAACAGAAGGATCGTCCACGGTGAAGTCTAATGGTCCCGTTACCATCGGCGGAGTGATAAAGGTGGAAGGGGCTGTGAGCATTAACACAACAGCCGGACAGAATAGGGTCTTCATCGAGAATGGCACACGCATCATCATCCCCAATGTTCGGTTCTCGGCGTCGGAAATATCAGACCTTGAACTCACAAACGTTGTTGATGGCGGTGCATTTCCGCTTCCGGATTGTGACGGTATGATCAAGTTTGCTGCCGGACTCGCAGCAAAGAAGCTCAACAAGAAGATGCCTGGTGGTGTTGAACTCACACTCGAAGAATTCCGCATCGTCAATCGTGCCGATGCAAAGGGTATTGCCATCAAGGGGAAGATCACCGTTGCACAAGCAAAGGTTGGTTGTGATGCCGTTGCAGATTCGGCAGGGGGCTTTGAAGTTCCCGACGATGCACGTCAAGGCCTTGCTATTGGCGTAACAGTAACCACATCAGGTTGGGAAGCACTCAGCTTTGAGGCGGAGGCCATTGCCTTGACGCATTCGGTATGCATGAATCAGTTTGCAGTGAATGCAGATTTCGTGAATGAGATCTACAGCCTGGCCGGCAAGTTCACGTTCCCGGTTAAGGGTAGTGAGATATCGCTAGGGGGCGGAGTGTTGTTTAAGAACAACCCATCAAATCCCGACAACAAACTTCACTTTGATAGTCTTGTGGCAACACTCGAACTTGGTGAGTGCAAGCCAATCCCACAAACGCCCCTTTGCTTCAAAGCACTTTCCCTTTCTACGAGCGGTTGGTCCAATCCAAATGCCAATGGCAGAGCAGTGCGTGCTGCCGTAACGTTGAACTCTATTGAACAAGTGATCCTCGATCGTGCTCGGTGGATTGAGACACTCTTTGGCGAACCAACAATCTGTGAACTCGAGGGCACCGTTGAATACCGTCACCCGCTGATCTTCACCGGTTCCATTGGTGCAAAATTCTTCAAGCTCAAGAAGATCTCGGCATCCAAGCCATGGCAGATGGAGGGGCTTCACACGGCCTATGTTGACTTCAACAATAGCATCGGGATATCAGGGTCATATCGAATCGGTCACCTCGGCCTCGACGACTACTTCCTTTCCGCCAATGGTGCCATGACGTTCTTCTGGAATCCAACCATTGGGGCATCGGCAACGGTTACAGGACTCGTTCGCATCCCAGCGCCCGGACCAGAGGTCCTCGATATTCCCGTTGGTGGTACCATCCTCCGATTTATGTCGCTCTCCGGTCTCATCCCACAAACACTCGGCACGGCCAGCGCCTCGGTGCTTGTGAACGAAGACAACGGTTTCCGCATCACTGCAAGTGTTGATGTTTCGCAGCACCCTGTTGGTTTTGTCCGTTCGTTCGGAAGAATGAGTATGGACTTCAAGTACAAGGACACCCTGAGTTTCACAACGCGAAGGGACACGCTTGGTGCCATGCGTGTCTCGCGCAAGCTCGAAGACCTTGCACAAGGTGCAGCGCAGCC
>DATGWS010000331.1:0-10875 GCA_035299365.1 Candidatus Didemnitutus sp. | reverse complement strand
TATAAGAGCTCAATTCTCTGTTCTCTGTTCTCTGTTCTCTGTTCTCTGTTCTCTGTTCTCTGTTCTCTGTTCTCTGTTCTCTGTTCTCTGTTCTCTGTTCTCTGTTCGCTGTTCTCTGTTCTGTGTTCGCTGTTCTGCGTTCGCTGTTCTCTGTTCGCTGTTCATGGTGAAATTCGTTTCCAAGACAACAGAGGCCCTATGCCGATCACAGAAATGATTTCAGATCCCTGCGATTGTGCATCAAAACCGTGTTGAGGGATTGGGCGCCCGAGAGCTGCTGACGCATAGACAGGGGTATTTCTCAACAAATTGTACAACTCCGGTTCAATGTGCTGCGAACGTTGGAGCCCCTTACAATCGTCCTTGCTAAGGATGATAAACGCGCCGTTCAAGATTGCTTGCATCCATACACGCGACGGATCCGTTTCTAACGTGTTGGAAAAACAAATTGTTATGAAGAGTAGAGAGTCGGGCACGTCTGCATTCACAGTATACCAGAGGGAATCAACCGACAGAGAGTCTACGTTGATCTCAATCATTGTCAATGTATCCGCAATAACCGACGAAAGAAACATATCCTGCACTCTGGTGTCCCTACCAGGATTCCAATCATAGAGTACAGTGTAGGATGTGTCGTATCCGGGGCACACATAACGCATGGTTGTTGGCACGTTCAGCGAAGCTAGTGCTACCGTCCACTCACCGGCGTTATTGGTAGGTACACTGAATTGACCATCTGTAGTACTGACCATGACATTAGGTAATGAACGTGCATTACCGAACTCCGTTGTAGGTTCAAATACGTTACCATGGAGCGTACCATCACGCTCCCACACTACAATGGCTGCGTCCGAACAGCCTGCGATAGCCACGAGTGCAGCACCGAAGAGGGCAACGAGACTAGAACGCATAGGCTATTCCAATGATAGGAGAGAAGATGATGTGTGCAACCCCGTCATAAAGATTTACCTGCAGAACTGTAGTGAGCTCTCCTACAACCGACAGATCTCCAACAATGTTGCAGTGTGTACCAACGTTGAGAATGGCACCCCATCCATTGCGAGAACCGTCTGTGATGGTTGAGTCTGTTCCGGTGTTGGTATATGAACTGCTTTCTGGACTCCAGCCATAGGCAGGACCAATTCCAACGTAGGGCTGAAACATTTCGGTTGATGGCAACCATGCCGCAAGAATGAGCGATGTGCCCTTCCCCTCAAGCTCAAAGCTTTGATTCGTAGACCATCCAAACGACGGCACTATGCTCCATCGGAAGCCCGTTGAATCCGAATCAAGTCGTACAATGGATGATACAGAGATTCCTTGCGATAGTCCATCACCAGAAGCCGCATCAGCTGCCCAATACCGACCTTGCAACGTGAGCCATGGCGTAGCTGCTATGCGCATAGTGCCACTAAACCCTAAAGACAATGCTTGGTCTGCCTCCCGCGGTCGCGTCTGAGGATAAAAACCACCCGTTGCCTGCAACTGCATCTGCCTGTGCTTTAAGGGGCTCGCCGGCAACGTCAACGATGGGTCATAGACGTTCGATGTTGAACATCCAACTACGGCAACAAGTATAAAGGCTGCCCACAATCCGGCCATCCAAAATCGAATCATTCTCTACCCCTCAATTTCACTTTGCGTCTATCTCTGTTCTCTGTTCTCTGTTCTCTGTTCTCTGTTCTCTATTCAACGCAACCCCTTATTGATCTCCTCCAGTTTCGCCTTGCCCGGACACAGCTCATTTTCCTTAAGGCTGTTCAGGGGGCGATCACTGGTATTCAGAACCTCGTGGAGTTCGGTATCCGTTGCTCCGTAATAGATGAGCCCCGTAAGAACCTTTGCATCGTTACGTGCAGTTTGTAAGGCTTGAATGGCACTCATTCTGTTGCTTGGGTCCCAGCCCTCTGCGAGCTTGTGGAGGTGGACGAGTGATCCGTCATGCAAGGTGATGGCTGCATCTGTTCCGGCGTCGTAGGTGGCGGTGATTTCTGTCTGCATGGGTACAAAGTCCATGGTGGACGTTGCTTCCATGTGTTGACGTACATAGTCGTAGCTCTTTGTAGAGCCAACGTTGTTGTTAAAGGTCACGCACGGACTGATCACGTTCAAGAAGGCAAAACCTTTGTGATTCATTGCGGCCTTGATAAGCGGAATGAGCTGTGTCTTATCACCGCTGAAGCTCTGTCCAACAAACGTAGCGCCGAGTTCAAGGGCAAGTCCGCACAGGTCGATCGACTCAAAAGGATTCACAGATCCGGCCTTGCTCTTGGAGCCGCGGTCAGCAGTGGCGCTGTCCTGACCCTTTGTAAGACCATAACAGCCGTTGTTCATCACGATGTAAACCATGTTGAGATTGCGTCGCACGGCGTGGACGAATTGGCCCATACCGATCGATGCCGTGTCTCCGTCACCGGATACACCAAGGTAGATAAGATCACGGTTGGCAAGGTTGGCACCAGTGGCTACAGATGGCATACGTCCGTGTACGGTGTTGAAGCCGTGGGACTGACCAAGGAAATAGGCTGGTGTCTTGGATGAACATCCAATGCCAGACAGTTTGGCAACCTTGTGTGGCTCGATGTTCATCTCGAAACATGCCTGCACAATGGCGGCACTAATACTGTCGTGACCACATCCGGCGCACAACGTAGAGAGTGATCCCTCGTAGTCGCTTGCCGTATACCCTAGATCGTTAGTTGGAAGGAGGGGGTGACGGAATTTTGGGCGTACGTAACTCATTGCGCTGATTGCATGTGGTGAAGGATCTGATCGGTAATGGTATGTGCCGTGATCGGCATACCATCATAATTCAGAACCGAAATGAGTTTGGATGGGTCAACAGTGAGCTCATTGGTCAACAAGCTGCGCATTTGTCCATCACGATTTTGCTCTATCACAAACACACGATCGTGTGATGTGATGAATTCTGCAACTGTAGTGTTGAATGGAAATGCTCGCAATCGCAATGCATCAAGTCCGTAGCCCTGCTCCTTAAGTATGTCGAGAGCTTCTTGAGCACTATCAGTAGTTGTCCCAAAGAACATCACACCATTACGTTGACTGTTCTTCTCTTGATATCGTTGTGGCGCATGAACCAAGGTCTTTGCCGTCTCCCACTTCTTTGCAAGTCGGTCCATGTTGCGTTTGTATGCTGCGGAATCTTCTGTATACACGGCATATTCATCGCGTGAGGAGCCCCTTACAACATACGATCCTTTTTGTGGGTGCACACCGGGGATGGTGCGATAGGGAATACCATCACCATCTACATCGAGGTACCGACCATATCGTGTGATGGCTTCGAGGTCCTCCGCAGAATACGTCTTACCCCGGTCATAGGTCCGTGTATCATCCCATTGATAGGGGGCTGTCATATGATCGTTCATTCCAAGATCAAGATCGGACATGATCATGATTGGCGTTTGCAGACGTTCAGCAAGATCAAAGCTGTCGGCCGTCATTTCAAAACACTCGGTTGGTGTTGACGGAAACAACATCACGTGTTTCGTATCACCATGTGATGCATAGGCAGCCAACGTCAGATCCGATTGCTGCGTGCGTGTTGGCATGCCCGTACTTGGTCCGGTGCGCTGCACATCGATAAGTACAGCCGGCACTTCTGCAAAGTAGGCCAGGCCGAGGAATTCGTTCATGAGGGAAACGCCCGGACCGCTCGTAGCAGTGAATGAGCGCGATCCGTTCCATGATGCACCCACCACCATGCCGATGGCGGCAAGCTCATCCTCTGCCTGCACAATGGCAAAGTTCGTCTTGCCATGTTCATCGATACGCAGGTCCGTTGCATAGTCATGAAAGGCTTCTGCTACGGATGTAGACGGTGTGATGGGGTACCATGCAACAACCGTTGCACCGGCATAAACTGCCCCAAGACCACAGGCTGAATTTCCATCGGTCAGAATGTGATTGCCCACAAGATCTCTACGTTCTACCCGCATCGGCAGGGGATACGTGAAGTTCTCTTGTACAAAGTCAACACCAAGCTTGAGCGCCTTCACATTTGGAGCGATGAGTTTTTCCTTGCCCGCAAATTGTTCTGCGAGGAGATCTTCCAACACAGGAAACTCGATCTCCAAGAGGGCAGAGAGAGCACCCACGTACATCACGTTTTTGAAGAGCTGACGTTGTCGAGGGTCTGTGTACTCGCGATTACACGTAGCCATAAGCGGTATGCCCAAGTACGTGATGTCCTCGCGAATGAACTCTGCTGCAAGGGGCTTTGTGTTGTCGTAGACAAAATATCCGCCCGGCGTAACGCATGCTACATCCTGCTTCAGGCTTTGCGGGTTCACGCTCACGCAGATGTCTACACCGTCACGTCTGCCCAGATAGCCCTTCTCGCTTACCCGCACCTCATACCATGTTGGCAGACCTTGGATGTTGGACGGAAAGATGTTCTTGGGAGAGACCGGAATACCCATCCGGAAGATGCTTTTAGCGAAGAGATAGTTGGCGGAGGCAGAGCCAGTGCCGTTGACGTTGGCGAAGCGGACGACGAAGTCATTGATCATGGACATTGTGTGTTACGCTCCTGCCTTTGCTGTGTTGTACGTGTAGAGTTGCATATCCCAAGCAGCGGTTGGACACCGTTCGGCGCAGAGTCCGCAGTGGAGGCAGACATCTTCGTCCTTTACCATCACTCGTTTTGTTGGGAGGATATCAGACACCAATAGCGCCTGCGAGAGATTGATCGCCGGTGCCTTGAGTCGCGTTCTCAGGTCTGCTTCATCACCATTTACCGTAAACGTAATGCACGACGTAGGGCAGATATCAACACAGGCATCACATTCAATACAGAGTGGTTCGCGGAACACCGTCTGCACGTCGCAATTCAAACAGCGTTCAGCTTCTTTCCATGCTGTGAGTGCATCAAAGCCAAGTTCAACCTCAATCTTTCTATTGGAAAGCGTGAGCTTCTTATCCGCTTGAGGGACAACAAATCGTTTGTCAACCGTTACCATGCTGTCATAGCTCCACTCATGGATGCCCATCTTCTGACTCACCAGGTTCACCATCGGATGAGGTCTTTCGTTAAGGGAAGCCCCCTTACAGAAGAGATCGATGGAGATAGCGGCAGAGTGAGCTTGCGCAACAGCAGTGATGATGTTCTTTGGTCCAAACGCCGCGTCACCACCAAAAAACACTCGCGGGATGGTGGATTGATATGTTACTGCGTCCACAACCGGCATATCCCACTTGTCAAATTCCATTCCGAGATCACGCTCGATCCATGGGAAGGAGTTCTCTTGACCGATAGCAATGAGCACATCATCGGCTTCAACGAACACATGTGGCTCGCCTGTTGGAACCAGAGATCGTTTGCCCTTTTCATCGTAGACCGGGTGGACCTTTTCAAACATCATTCCCTTGAGTGTGCCATTTTCCACCACAAACTCAACCGGTACATGGTTGTCCATGATCGGGATGTCTTCGTGCATGGCATCTTCTTTTTCCCACGGCGACGCCTTCATTTCTGCAAAGGGGCTCCGAACGAGCACCTTCACCTGTTCGCCGCCCAGACGTCTGGCAGTGCGACAACAGTCCATGGCCGTATTACCGCCACCGAGAACGATCACCCGTTTCCCGATCTTGTTGATGTGTTCAAAGGCAACACTTTGCAGCCACTCTATCCCTACGTGGATGTTCTTTGCTGCCTCGTCTCTACCCGGGATGTTCAGATTCCGTCCACGAGGGGCTCCAGTACCAACGAAGATCGCATCGTAGTCCTTGTCGATCACCGACCGCAGGCTATCCACGTAGGAAAGGAACTGCGTATGGATGCCCATGTTCAGGATGTGTCCAACCTCTTCATCCAGGACCGAGGCCGGGAGACGGAAGGACGGGATCTGCGTCCGCATCATCCCACCGCCCGCAGGTTGTTCATCGAACAGGTGGATCTCATATCCAAGCGGAGCGAGGTCGCGGGCAACCGTAAGTGAAGCCGGACCGCCCCCTATCAGAGCCACTTTTTTTCCATTGGGAGGGAAGGGGCCAACCGGGATGTATTCGGACACATCGCCCTTATGGTCGGCAGCCACACGTTTGAGTCGGCAAATAGCCACCGGCTCCTCTTCCACCCTCACCCGCCTACACGCCGGCTCGCATGGTCGGTCACACGTGCGGCCCAGCACCCCCGGAAACACATTGGATTCCCAGTTGACGATATAGGCTTCTGTGTACTTCTCCGCCGCTATGAGGCGGATATATTCAGGGACGGGAGTATGTGCCGGACAGGCATACTGGCAATCGACAACCTTATGATAATATTCCGGATCCTTCGTATTCGTAGGCTGCATGTCCGAAACCTGAATGGTGGGCGAATTCGCATCTAAAGTACGTGCGAGGTTTCGGTTCCCAACATCTGAAAAATCCCGTTGGAATCAAAGGACAGAAGTCAGTGTGGATTAATTGAGGGGGCTAGGATCAAGAACTCACCCCCCAGCCCCCTCCCTCACGCTTCGCTAGGGAGGGGGAGCCAGTTCGTGGGATTGGTTGAAGTCATACCGTCATTTTGTCATTACGTCGTTTAGAGCGAAGCGAGTGAAGTCATCGCTTCACCACAAACCCTGCCGTTCTTACCTCATTCATGGTGCGGATCTGAACGAGATAGGATCCTGTTGCAAGCCCGGAGACATTGATCTGCATCGAACCACTATCGTGGATCGGTAGTTGCATCATTGTAGTGCCTGTGGCATTCAGAACGAGTAGCGTTGCATCAGGTGGTAGTGTGGATGGTAGTTCAACGGTAAGTGAAGAAGTTGCGGGATTTGGATACACGTTGAGTTTCGTCAAAGAAGCCTCTTCATCTACTTTCACAGGTGATGGGTTGGGGAGCACAATCACACCTCTTTCGGTAGCGAGATAGACATGCTCCTTTATGTCTGCGGTAACATCGTAGATGTAATCGAGTCCGAAATAGGAGTTGCCACACATGATGCGATAATCAAGAGACTCGATCGCCTCAAGGTTGAGCATTGCCCTGATTGTTGCATCGAAATGAGGTTCGCCCACAACACAATCACTATGGTTGATGTATCGGTCTTTAGTAAGAGTGTCACACGGAGATAGAACGTGGATTGTCCACTCTTCACGTTGGCTCAGCCATTGGTCGATTTGGGGCTTCAGGCTACGCTGATCAACTAGCCATTCCTTCATCCACTGGTCTGATGTATCACTACCTTCCCCGAGTGTAGCAAGTTCATCGTGATAGAGGACTGCTTTCGCTTTCATGTCAACCTCCAGATGAACTCCCGTTGATGTAATGGCAAAACGTTCATCATCAAGGAACGTTGTCCTGACGAGTGTTGATGGTATTGGCATGCGTAGTAGAGGTGTCTTCAACGCTACGTCAATGTCGATCAAGCTGGAGCAGCTAGCCACACGGACATAGTTGTCAACGAGCGTGACATCTGATATACAACTTCTCCGTTTCGAATTGTGATGAGGGCATAGATGAATTGTTGCCCATTCAATTCCATCGAATATCGAAACATCACCCTTTTCGTTGAACATCCATAGTGCATCACGCTTATCCACAACCACACGCATTATACGGCCCTCCACCAGTGGAGTTGTGACGGACGTCCATTCAACCGTCTTTGGATAGAGTTCATGAGCAAATCGACGGATCTCAGAGCTGTCCTTGCTCGCTTCGGGGAGCGATTCTCTCGTTGCAGAACGTAGCGTTGTGTCATAGATCACAACCGAACCGCTTGTCTGCAAGAAGAACCTCCCCTGTGCAAACACTCCTCTTCGACCAAGTGATTCAACTGGAACCAAGGTCTGAGCAGTAACTACTGTACTGGCTAGTAACACGATGATAAATTGAACGGGGCGCATGGTAACCTCCCTACGAGCGATGAAGAATGCTGTCTTCGATGGCCATCTGTAAGGAGGACACAGGGCTCGGAGGAGTGGTTACATTAATCAGTAATGACTAATGACTGATGACTAATGACTAACGACTAACGACCGATGACTAATGACCGATGACTAATGACAACCGGTACCCCCTCTCTAGCGAAGCGTGAGAGAGGGGGCAGGGGGGTGAGTTCTTGGAGCCCCTCGACTCCGCTCGGGGTGACGGCTCATTTCTTCATCAACACCTTCTTCGCAATCGACATCCGCACCTCCACTGCCTGTTCCATCGTCATAGTCGGCGGTGGTTCAATGAGCATAACCACGTACCTAACATTTGTGGGCGACTGCAACCATCCAACGAACCATGCGTGATAGCTGGTGTCGCTTCTCGATGTGCCGGTCTTCCCACTAAACGTACCGAGGCTGTCGTTGGAGATGGGGAAGATGAGTGCGAAGTCATCATAGGTGGATTGTTTGAGAGGGAGAGTGCGGTCGTGCAATCGACGAAGGAAGTTCAGTTGTTGCATGGGTGAAATAGCAGAAGCCCCTTGCAACCAAAAGTTATCGATCGATCCGTCTGTGAATGTCATGCCCGGATAGCCGAGTGTATCAAGCATCTGACGCATGCGTGTGGGTCCGATGTTTCGTGCGAGTTCTTGGTAACACGGAACACACGATGAACGAAAGGCGATGGGAAGGGGCAGATCTTGATTCCACGTGGAGTTCCACCGTGGCGTACTATCCCACAAGAAGATGTGATCCTTGTTAATCACACCAAGCTCAAGTCCGATGAGTGTGTTCGGGATCTTGAAGGTGGAAGCCGGCAGAAGCCCCGTATTGAGATACGATGTATCGCCAACATTAAGCGTGTTTGTTGCTGAATCGAAAACGATCACCGTTCCCTTGATCGAGAGTGAATCCAAGAGCTGGCTGAAGTCGGTACGGATTTGTAGCTTTGGTTCACCGTGTACCACCTCGGTTTTGCTGCATCCAAGAGCAAGTAGGACACTACAAACCACCATGATCGAACGCATAAGAACCATCTGCACATCTCTAGAAGGTGTAACGGAAAAACTCTCCCATGGCGAACCTACGTTTTTCGTGAAGAAACGCGTGTTTGTGATGTTTGCAAACAATCACCACAATGATGGTCGAGTGGCGATCTGGATACCTGCACCAACCGGAGTTCAAGAAGCACTTATCAAGCACGACGCAGAAACATTCTTTCGTCCACCCTACGTTGGTGTAAAGGGATGGGTGGGGATCGTCCTTGATCGAATGGATGATCAGTCGTTGGCAGCACACATTAAAGGTGCATATGACTTCATCGTATCTCTGTAACGTCGGGCTAAAGCCCGACGCCAGTAACTCTGTAACTAAGGAGTAACTGTGTTCGAAGAAATCTTCCAAAAGAACAGTCAATGGGTGGCCGAGAAACTCTCGGTTGACGAGAACTACTTCACCAATCTCGCTACGGGACAACATCCCGAGTATCTCTACATTGGCTGTAGTGATAGTCGTGTAACAGCGGAAGATCTCATGGGGCTCCAACCGGGCGAGGTCTTCATCCATCGCAATGTTGCCAATCTTGTAATCACCACCGACAACAATCTCAACGCCGTTGTTCAGTATGCCGTTGAACGATTGAAGGTCAAACACATCATCATCTGTGGTCACTATGAGTGTGGCGGTGTTGCAGCAGCAATGAATCCATCGGATATGGGTCAACTCAATAGTTGGCTCCAAGCACTGCGCGATGTCTACCGACTTCATCGTAAGGAGCTTGATGCCATCACCGATGAGAAGAAACGCGTGGACCGACTCGTGGAACTCAACGTCCGCGAACAGTGCATCAACGTCATCAAGATCGACCACGTTCAACGTAGTTGGTACGCCACCGGCTTTCCCACCATCCACGGCTGGGTCTTTGATGTTCGTACGGGGCGCCTTATCGACCTAGATCTCGATATGTACTCCATCTTCGGCGAAGTCCGCAGTATCTACGACGTAGTCCGCGGCGACCGGGAATAGCGTAACCCCGTAACGTCGGGCTAAAGCCCGACGCCAGTAATTAGTAACTATCAATCAACGCGTCCAGCTGTTCCTTCGTTGCATTCTCATGGAACGTTTCGTTGATAGCGATCATCGGTGCGCCGCCGCAGGCGCCCATACATTCTACTTCTTCGAGGGAAAACTTTCCGTCTGGAGTGGCTTGATTATGGCCGATGCCCAGACGTTGTTTGGCGTGGGCGTAGAGTGCTTCGCCCCCTCTCAACATGCAGCTGACGTTGGTGCAGACCTGTACGTGGTGCTTGCCCATCGGCTTCTTGAAGTACATGGTGTAGAACGAGGCAACACCAAGCACATGGGCGTAGGGGAGATCCATTACCCGAGCTACTTCTTGCATTACGTCCTCTGAGAGCCAGCCCCACTTCTTCTGGGCCATCCACATCACGGGCATAATGGCTGCCTTTGGATCAGGGTACTTGGCCTTGAGGGCGGTGATGCTCTGGAGTTCGTCGGATGTAAAAGTTGTGCTCATGGGAATGTCTCTGTTCGCAATGGACGGTGCCGTGGGCCGAAAATACGGATTATCGCAGACGCTTTACAAAGAGCTTTGAGCCTACCCAGATCCGTAGGGCCGTTACGATCTTGTGGATGGCACTCACACGGATGCGTTTTGTAAAGACCCGGTAGTCGCTGAGTTCGATCTTTTCGAGGAGACGGTAGTAGATGGCATCCATGATCTCTGCGGCTACCATGGTCATCCTCTCGTCCGGACGGAGCAATGCCCGCGCCTCGTGGTAGAAATCCCGGGCCCGCTGCGCCTGAAACTGCATGAGGTCCACAAACCGCTCATCATAAATCTCTGCCTTGAGATCTTCCTCGGTGTATTTGAACCGCTGCAGATCTTCCTTGGGGATGTAGATGTAGCCGCGGTCCTTGTCCTGCTTCACATCGCGCAGGATGTTGGTGAGCTGCAAGGCATAGCCA
>DATGWS010000330.1:0-2765 GCA_035299365.1 Candidatus Didemnitutus sp. | reverse complement strand
GTAAGGGGCTCTGCGTTAACCGGAATTGACCGGGTGTTATTGATGAGATTGACTATTGATTGTTAAAACTGGACGAGTCTCGACCGACTTGAAAATTCAAATGGATATGTGGCGTAGTGAACGATCTCTCCAAGAACTATTTCGGCCAATTCGAAAAAATAATTTGGGAAAATGGGATACGACATTTATCGTTGCCTCAGCGAGAATCTGTATTTACACATACGGTTTGTTGCGTACGGCAGTCGTTGCTCAGTTCTTGTTCTTCAATTGAACTTCGTCTGATTCTCGTTTGAACTTCTTATATGTCTTGCTTGGAGGGGTCCAATGGTTCGATTCATTGTAACGCTGCTTTCTGTAGTCGTAACGTTCGTAGCAGCCACGTCGCAAGGTCTTTCTTCTGAACAGCCATGTGTGCCAGACTGTCCGCAGAGCACATACAATGGCCCCTACAAACAAGTACTTCAACTAAGTCCAACGTGTTTTGTGCAGGTCACGTTTTGGCGCCGGTTGGCCTGTGGATATAACCAAGATGTGGCCATTACGGAGGTTCGGATTCTCTCTGTGCCGGGATGCAACTTCTACAATACGGCCGTCTTTCTTGAGACGGTAACACGGGAACTCCTCAAATACACCTCGGGAACAATACCACAGGACACGTGCAAAACACAATGGCGTGTTTCAAAGGCGTCGTGCTGGAGAAGTGACACAACAAATCCGTGCGGCGACACCCTGATGGTTCCTTGTCCAGGTGTTGGTTGCTGCCTCGTTGCATATGAGATCTGCGGTGATACCAACCTACCGGGTGGAAAAAGCGTGCGCCCTACTGACATCGTTTCAACAGGAACGTGCACAGATACTTCGCGCTGGTCACCGTGCAGGAATGCATGCGATACAACAGGCGACGGATCGATTGGTCTGCGAACAACCTCAATCAATGATCCGCTCCAACCAAATGCTATTAGCGTATACCCTAATCCAACAGACATGACATTGAAAGTTGCCGCCTCCACGGCGCAGCTGGCGCTCTGTGATAGGATGTATGTCACTGACCTGCAGGGTCAACGCAGAATTGAAGTCAAGTTGTCTGACGTAGACAGAACATCTGGTACGATCCTCATCAACGTTTCTTCGTTGGCCAGTGGCACATATCTCGTAACGTGCTCTGGCGCTGATGCTCGGTTCTCAGCACAATTCTCCGTTCAACGATAACACTCATCAAACGCAGTTTGTGCTGTAGCCTTTCGATATAAGGCAAAGGATTGTATGAGACCGCATATCGGTATGAGGAGTAGGTGGTTACCCACGTCTACTACTCTTCTAACGTTGTTCATCGCCTGTGTCCTCTCGGTAGTCCAACTCCATGGCCAAAACCGTGAAGGTGAGCTTGGACAATACAATGGCCAAAAGGATGCGGTTCATCTGCAGCGATATCTCTTGCCGGAAGGCACAAGGGTAGATACAGTGGTCATTGGCCTATCGGGTGATGTCGCAGACACGGCTGGCTTGTTGGAGATTTATGGGCACTCGGAAGGAAGGGTAGCCCCGTTGCGAAAGGCTGAACCCCTGCTGTCTATTCTCGTGTCTAAGACAACTCTCGGATATGAGAAAATCTCAATCCCAATTACGTACGAACACCCGGGCGGACAACTGTTTATCGGGTTCCGCCAAATTGCATCAAGGGTGACCTTAGTGACTGACATGCAGCCACGGACCTTTTCTTGTTTCGATGCAGGTGTCCCTTGGAACGATCAAGTTCGCATTGATGCTGATGGTTCACGAAAGGTGTTGCCGTTCGGATTTGATGTACGAATTGCAACAACTCCAAAACAGTTGACTAGCAAGCTCCGATATCAGAGAGACACCACTATTGAGGGGGCTGACCCAAGAGAAAGTGGATCTGCCGTATCAAACATCGTTGTTGCCGATGCAACCAATGACAACGTAGCAGATATTCTGTGCTTTGGTGTTGTGCAGCAGTGGAACGGATCTGATTGGACGGGCACTATCGTAGACGCCTCGGCCAGAGCTCTTCATGGTATGGTCGCCGATCTCGATGGAGATGGACATGGTGAAGTTGTACTGGTCTCTGAAGGACGTGGTCACAATTCCGTGATTGCTTATCAATACAGAAGCCCTATACGTGAATCATCGGCCAAGTCCAGAGGCCGGGATGCTTCGTTTCAGAATGTTGGAGCTTCTCCTTTCTCAAACGACGTGCCCATAGCGGCACACGTTGTGCTTGATATCAACAATGATGGCCGTGAAGAAATTCTTCTCTTTACGTCCGCATCATGTTCGCTCGTCCGGCGTGGGCTGAAGGGTATCGAGATAACTGCTGTTCCGCTGCCCAAGCTCGATGAACAAATCGTTGCGGCTACCGCAATTCCGCGTGGTACTTCGGCTTCACAAGAAGTTGTGGTTCGCTTAAGCAGAGGCTCAACCATTGTGCTTACCAGCAGCGAAGCCATGCCATCTGTTTCTCGCACATCGCCAGGTAACAAGAGTGATTCGTCCGTCTACCGTTCGGTAGCGTTCCGAACACATGTAGCCGACGAGCGCGCAGGCTCAACACCTGAGTTATTGATGGCGACAAGATCTGACGACGAGCACAACAACATCAAGCATGCAGAGCCAAGAAGTGAAGAGACGCTTTCGTCGTTACTCGAGACAGATCTCGATATGGACGGAAGACCCGAACTTCTGAGTATGTCCACGGGTGAATGCCGCTTCATAAGTGCCTGGTTCGGCGGCGATGGAGTATGGAA
>DATGWS010000329.1:0-2288 GCA_035299365.1 Candidatus Didemnitutus sp. | reverse complement strand
TTCCGTCAACTGTTATGCTTTGATTCGTCTTGTTCGTAACGAAAAAGGCAACGTGCGTCTTAGTGTCGATTGACCCGACGTAATAGAGCTCCTTTTGGCCCATAGAAACGGCCGCTCTGTCCATGTATGGTTGAGACACGCTTTCTGCAGCATAGCTGTAGCCCATGTATGGCGTACGCCAACGGTACCAGTCTTTCTGGACAGGCGCGCTCTTAAGCTTCGTTCCGGCAGCTCTACGATAACGCAGTGCTACATATCCACCTAGATCATCAGTTGACGGGCCGGATGCTCCCATGTCGACATAATCGGGCGTGTAAATGTCAGTCAACAACAGTGCGGATGCATACGGAGTCTTCTTGTACGTTTCCGTGCGCGGTGAAAATTGGTCAAAGGCACCACTGACGAATCTATTTCTACCGTTATACGAACGGTGTCGGACGTGTGCTCCGGAATACATATAGCTACGTTCTTCACGAGAGTACACAGGCAAGCCATAGACATAGGTCATCCCTGCCGGGTTGACGACAGAAACTTCACCAATCTGATCCTTGATAGATGCCTCGGTCCTGTCGAGATACTGAGTAGTGACGCCATTGGATCTTGGTGAAACTGACTGGACCGTAGAACGTCCGCTAAGCATGGTGCCATCTGAACCAACGGCTAGTTCGGCATTCGTTCTGAACGCGACACTAGAACTTGATCGTGGTCTGTTCTGTGCTTGATACGTCCCGTTCAAATGTCTGAACGTATTGGGTGGTAAGGTGGGCAAGCCCCCAAGCAACATGCTAGGTCTCTCAGGCTTGAACGTGGAAGAGTAACGAACGGAGTCAGCAAGGTCACCCGACAACCGCATAAACACATCCGATCGGTCTCCGAATGGATTTCGGGCAGGTGTTTGATTCCCCATAGGTACAAATGTTGAGTACAAGGCGCCAAGAGGATAACGGGCAGTCGTTGAGCTACTATTTGCTCCGATGGCAAGAGTCGCACCACCGGCTAACTTCCCTGGCCCTGCTGAGCCTTCAAAACCAATGTTGTAGACGCCGCCCGTGCCATTGGCCGCTGTTGGGCCATTTGCGCCGATTGAGTTGTGGAAAAGTCTAGCCGATCCTGAAACCCCGTGAGCGTTCATGGAAAAGGCGTCATACATGTTATACGTGGGCGAGAGAAAGAGGTCACGACCTTGATAGTCGTTCTCACGCTCACGAGTTGCATCAGCCATTTTCCGTGTCTTCGTACTTGAGACCAACTGGCTTGCATACAACATTCCCCATGAACTTCGAGTCGCCCCACCAACAGAGTGAACGGTCAATGATCCACGCACGCCTTGGTTCATGCCGACAACAATTGGGATTGGCGTAAAATCGCCGGTGAAGGCAAAGTTGACATGGTAAGAGTTCGTATTCGTATTTGACGATGTTGAGGGTACGCCAAAGTTGCCCAGCGCTCGGCCTACATAATTGGCAACAGATGAATACATTAAACCACCCATCCGCTCAGTTGCTATTTCATCCTTCAGAGCTGGCTCTTGTGCTGGTGTTGGCGGGTTGGTTGTTGCCACCTGAACAGTGGTTGACTGCTGCACGTCTTGCGTTGGTGTACTTTGCGCCTCCACTTTTTCAGTTGCAGCTAAGGCAACCAGTGTTGAACTTGCCCACTGCAGGACATTCATCCAGTTAGGATTGGCAGTGAATCTCGTGACCCCGTTCTGACTGCGCCACGATAGGGAAACAAATCCCCCTAGGGAGATCGAGAAGCCCGATGTGCTCGAAAAGCCCGTCATGGATGAATATCTGTTTGCCTGCTCATAGGAGAACAAATCTGTACTCATAGCTTGCACTGAATACACGGTGCCAATCACCCACGTCTCAACATCGGGTTGTTGATTGATTTCTACGATATCGACATCCTTCCAATCGTCCGGTACACCGCGCACAGCACGTTGGATTGCGCCCGGATTAAGGGACCACCCGCAGCCAACCCACGACGCGTCTTCTTCAGCTCCGGTATTGCTGTGATAGGCAAGTGTCAAAGGGTATGAGCTGCCATTGGGACCCGGGACTTCAAGCACAGGAAGGTTGTAGGTAAACTGACCTGTGAACTCGTTGACCATTCCGGTAGTGCCGAGTGGCTCGAAGTCCGAGAACTCAGGCTGCGCTGGTCCCGATGTCAAAGCTAGCGCAACCAATGGCGCTGCAACATTCAGGAGCGTTTCCAACAAGACGACACATGCGGCTACCTTATAGATCAGACTCTTTCTCATGACGTTCTCTCCGGTACACGGCTGG
>DATGWS010000328.1:0-15847 GCA_035299365.1 Candidatus Didemnitutus sp. | reverse complement strand
TCCTGCTCCACATCATGCAGGTGGAACATGCCCAGTCGGTCCGTAAGTGCACCACGCGTTGAGCCCACCACCCGCACAGTTGCACCATGCAGCGGCTGACGAGTGCTGCTGTCTCGCACAACGCCATGGACGTGTGCGTCCAGCAGCATGCTGAACACGAGGAGGAGGGGGAGCATACGTGACCTCGGGCTTTAGCCCGAGGCGAAGAGGTGCAAGTGGCGTCGGGCTTTAGCCCGACGGGAAAAGGTGCTCAGCCCCGCGGAGGGGCGCGTCCCGCAGCTTCAAGCGGGCATCTGTCGGATATCATCCGGGCCACGACCGGATCGTGGCGCTCAATAACACACAGAGTTGTGTACTCTTCAATGTTATCTACAACGGCTATCCGTTCCTTCACAACATGACAGAAGGAACATCCACCATCATCATGATCCGTGCTAGCCTCAATGGCCGCAGACGATCCGATCACCCCTGCATGCACGTGCATAGCCGACGCCCCTGCTACCAGCAGGAAGGCATTGAGGAGCAGCGATGCGATGATGCGGGATACCATGACCACAAATATACAAGACCACCTACTTTACTTGGTCCACGTCACTCTTTAGTTGCTCACCTTCCGTTCGAACAGGACAATTCACCACCACGCCGGCAAAGCCCCAACCAGATCCACTCAGGCCGGTGAGGGTGATAGTGGATACACGCTCCACCTTCAGTTGAACATCCTGGTAGGAGTAGTTTCCAAGACTCGGGCTATTCGCGCCAACGAGCATCCCGCTCACAAACTGCACGCCTTCGGTTCCTGGCGATGTTCCGCACAACACCTTCTTGTCATACGACCCAGTTGATGCTGTTAAAATGTAGCTCTCGCCATTCACACGTATAGATGCTGTATCGTCTGTGTTCATCCCCCACACCCGCAAGGATGGGTAGGAAGTCGGCTCTACAAAGGTGAAGGTAATAGACTTCCCCTTGCCCGATATCCAATAGGTTGGGTCAATCTGAGAACACCCATACTTCTCAAACGACCCGCCTGAAAAGTCATAGGACAATACCTCAGCTTCCGATGATGTAGACGGAATGAAGAGACATTGGGCATCAGCGGTGTAGCAACACGCAGCAAAGAGGCAAATGGTCAACAATCTTGTGTTCATAGTAGCGACCAAATTACCACAGAGGCGTTGAGTATATCCGTAACTTTCCTCCATGAACGCCCTTGTCCTAACTGAAACCGGACTCTACTACCAGGAGCTTCCTGCACCTGTCTGTGGTGTCGACCAGGTACGCATCAAACTCCACGCTGCGGCTTTGAATCATCGCGACCAGTACATCCGCGAGGGAAAATATTCAAAGATCGTTCTCCCTGCCGTGCTCGGTTCGGATGGTGTGGGGACGGTGACAGAAGCCCCTTCCCATCCTGAGCTTATTGGCAAACGTGTGGTGATCGACCCGTCGTTTGGGTGGGGTGATGACCCGCGGGCGCAGGGATCGTCGTTTTCAATCCTTGGTATGCCAACCCAGGGGACGTTTGCAGAAGAGATCGTTGTCCCGTCCAGCAACGTCCACCGCGCTCCGGAACATCTTACCGATGAACAAGCCGCAGCCCTACCACTTGCAGGTGTAACGGCATTTCGGGCATTGGTGGTTCAAGGGGCTCTTCAGTCGGGTGAGACCGTATTGGTAACAGGCATCGGTGGTGGCGTTGCATCGATGATCATGGTGTTTGCGCTCGCTGCCGGTGCACGGGCGATGGTTACCAGCAGGAGTGAGGAGAAGATCGCAAAGGCGGTGGAGATGGGGGCACGGCCCTTCGATCCCCCCTTCGACGGGACAGGCCCTGCTCGGGGTGACGGTGTGGATCTTGTGGTTGACTCTATTGGTGGTGATACTGTAAACACACTCACGAACGTGGTACGTCCGGGTGGACGGTTGGTGTTCTATGGTGCATCTCGCGGCGTAGTGCCAGAGTTGAATCTCCATCGCATCTTTTGGAAACAGCTCCAGATCATTGGATCAACGATGGGAACCTCGCAAGACTTTGCCAACATGCTGCGGTTTGTAGAGGAAAAGAAGATCGTGCCTGTAGTTGACTCAACATTTGCCTTGAGCGATGCAGAAGCAGCGTTCAACAGACTTCATGCCGCAGGGCAATTCGGAAAGATCGTTCTTCGATGCAACTAAGCTCACTCCTCGGTCATAGCGCCGAACTCGTCCGCATCATTCGTAAGAGTCCGCAGCCAGGCGACACCATCGCGTCGGAATATTTCCGTTCAAAGAAGTATCTCGGCAGCACAGACCGACGTTTCATCAGTGGCTTGGTGTTCCACACCCTTCGCACGTTGTCGCTCAGTGAAGCCATCGCAACACATCTCGGACTCGAAGACGTCGTACATGGTGCACATCTCCTCATGGACAACTCTGAGAACGTTGATCTCTCCTTCATCAACGATCTCCCCCTCCATGTGCAGGTAAACACACAGGATTGGCTGTTAACATCAACTCAGAAGCGTTGGCCAACAGATGCTGCAGAAGTGTGGCGTTCCATGATGCAGAGTGCACCGCTTGTTCTCCGTGTTAACCTTCGCAGAGCAACACGCGAAGCCATCATCAAACATCTTACAGCCGAAGGTATTGAGTGTACTGCCGGCCCCCTATCACCTGCTGCTATTGTTGTTCATCAGCGTGTGAATCTTCAACAACATCCGCTCTACCTTGGTGGGATGGTTGAAGTGCAAGATGAGGGGAGTCAGCTCGTTGCCTATGCATGTGCCCCTGCCGAGACCGACCACATCCTCGATGCCTGTGCCGGTGCTGGTGGAAAGAGTCTCCACCTTGCCGATCTCCAAAATGATAAGGGGCGTATCACCGCCCACGATATCGAATGGAACAGATTGAAGGAAGTGCCCACACGTGCAAACCGTGCAGGCATCAGATCCGTGTGGGCATCCGTGGATGAGAAACGTCCAACACGTCGATCCTCGAAAGACATCGCGCATTATGACATTGTGCTTGTTGATGCACCGTGTTCCGGCATGGGCACTGTGCGACGTCTACCAATGGTGAAGTGGCGACTCACGCCGCAAACGTTGGAACGTCACGCAAAGAAACAGCTTTCCGTGTTAGAACAATACGCCCCCCATGTTCGCGAAGGCGGCATCCTCGTCTACGCCACATGCAGCATCCTCCCAGAAGAGAATGAGAACATGGTAGCAGCATTCCTCAAAGCCCACCCCGAGTTTGTGCCAGACCCATTGCCTGCGGGCGTCATCCCGAGCGGAGTCGAGGGGAAAAAGCGCGAAATGGACGAAACGGCATCAGGTCATTCCGTCATTCCGTCATTCTCTTTCCAGGCTGATCCATTTCATTATGGAACAGATGGATTGTTTATGGCAAGGATGAGGCGAACAGCGAACACAGAACAGTGAACGCAGAACAGCGAGTAGCGAATTCGGTTTGATAGATGAGGATCATATGGGATTTTGCTTCGGTCGCGCTTGGCTTTTTGTGAGTATTGCAATTGCCAGCGGCATTGGTTTGCACCTTCATGCACAGACGGACCCATGCAGTGTGCCAGATACGCCTGTTACGACCCATCCAGATCGACCAGTGTATCGAAACGTTCTTCCGCGATACGACTTTGATTGGCGGCTAGACCAGTGGCCGGCATACCTGAGTATTCCCATGTCACCAAAGCAATCGGATACCCTTCTTGGGATACCAGCGCCAAAACCTGATTCAACAACAAGTTTTCGTTCTCTGCTTTTTGACGAGACGTTAATGTCACCAGACAGCGGTTGGGAGTTTCTCCGTGCCTCAAACGGATTTGAGGCCGACAGTATAGCTCGGCATGCTCAGGAGTCTGCGTATTTCGTTTTCTATAACAAATACACAGGAGTGATTCGCCCTCTAGCGTATTACACAGGGCATATTGGAGGCTCACACTACCAGTGGGAGATCAGCACTAGTCTTGGTGATCTTACCTCGCATGGAATCGTTGCGTCGCCATTGAATCGAGAAGCGGTTGATTCTAACCTTTGGACCTACAAGACCTCCATATCTAGGCGCAAGTTGCGTCTATACAAATCTCCGTATGCACGCACCTGGATCGCCGACGACTTCGATATCCACTACGATCCATGTGCGTGCACCTCCTCTGACCTCCTATGGTTTAACCTCGCTTGGATTGATATTCGTGATACAACAATCAACGGAGTGGCTGCGATCATCGAGCGAGGGCCCTTTTGGGTTGGTGGTATCGGGGGCTACTTTGGTGGACGGGACACAACAGCTCGATCGCCGCACGCTACAACTCTTGTACCGTTCTATGACTCCCCTCTCGGAACCTGGACACTTTTGCGCACACCCTTGGTACAGATGGAATGCACGTCAACAAAATCTCTAGGAGCCCCCTCCCCAGATGTGAGCGTTAGGCTTGCGATTGACGGCACATTACTACAGGTTATTAACCCCCATGTCTTTGAAAGTGGTATTGACGTACCGAACCGGCTTGTATATATTCTTACGCTCAAAGGAGACATTCTGCCAATGTCCGGACTGAGGCAGATTGACGATACACTCTGGGCTTCCACAGAGATCGACGCATTATGTGCAAACAGCGAGCCTCTCCTAGTTCGGTTTCAAGCCAAAGGGTCATACGAACTTGGACAAGTCCGAATTGCACTAGCGCCACTCCTTCAGAGCAGGCACCGGTCGGATAGTGTTCGAAGTGTTCAACGATGGATGTTCTTCGCCACTAGGGCGATTCTCACCGATCACATCCGAACGGCTACATCTTGCTCTGCTATCCGAACGGCACATTTCGCGGAAGTGGAGGCAACGTGTAATGATGCTAACAACGTAGGCATAAGGCGCCGTAGCCGAGCGGCAATCCTTCCCACGATTGACACACTTCCCTCAGAGCACCAATATGATCTCACGATCGCTCCAAATCCTGCTACGGATCGCACATATGTAACAGTCCAGTTGGAACCCGGCGAATCCATTGTACAGGTCTTGATCTACAACAGCGTGGGCCAGCAACAAGTAGTAACATCGAGCATACCAAACGGCGGCACATCCACAGCCATCGTAGTAGATACGACGCTGCTTTCGAGTGGTGTCTATGTAGTCTGGATCGAGACATCACAGACACAGCATCAATCTGCGCTCGTTGTGGTTCGATAAATGCGTAGATGTCGTGCAAGAGATATGTGTTATCTCATCGGGAGTACCGGGATCTTGTCAGTTACATCAACATCCGATGCTGGCAACCAGCCGCCGACACCCACTAGCCCGCTCCATTTCTGCTCTGCTGCTACGTACTTTTGATAGTCTCCTCTGATGGACACCTGGACAACAACGAACAGCCATTCGTTGCCTTTCACGTCTATTTCACGTGCCAGGACGTGACATGTTTGTCCATCCTCTACTTGAGACCACTCAGCCCAATTGAGATCTGTGCTCTCCGTTCCGGAAGACAATTTGCCCGGAGAGAAGCCGAGGCGCGCCGTATCCGAAATGATCCACGCTAACAATGGAAATTGCAACCATACCGCCGGTTCTTTACAGCCCCATGAAACTATCGTTGTAACTGAAGAGCGAGACTTTGGATCGTTCTTTGTACCAGGAATGATGTTCTCCACGGCCGATATCTGTTGCCCATTGGGCTCTAAAGTTAGGAACGTAAACGAGGTGAGCCCCTTGGACGAGAGTCCATTGATATTGGTGAGAATGCCCTCCTTCTGAATAGTGAGTCTCAATCGTCCTCTATCACGTATCCATGCTCGAAGGACTGGATCCTCACTTTGATAATACCCGTAGTGAATAACGTCTAGGGATGAATCGCCATTTACATCTATCGTATAGAGTTTCCCGATGGCCTCAACTGACTTTTCATTGGGGAGTGAGTCTACGAAGGAGCTCAACATATCGTCAAAGGGTTCGTGGTCAACGGTGTCCGGATCCCACCTTTTGAAATATGTCATGGCTTGTGCATAAAATCGATCATCAACCCTTTGCAATGTATAGTCGATCGGTTCATGTATCGTTAGTACCAGTCGCGTATGTTCTGGTCTCACGGCCGCAACATTATCATCCGCGTTTACCACGGAAAGCACGGATCCCCGTCCATCCGGAGTTGGGTATAGATTCTCAACATAAAGGTTCTGGCCCGTTAACTCCCTGACCGAGACCGACATCTCGAACCCGCGATCATTGATCGGCCATTGGATAGCAACATCGTGATACGGGTGATCAACGCCGAGTGTAGTTAGTTCGAGAATGGCGGCATTGGCGCGGGGTACTGCATCTGACTGTTTAACGATTGGCAGCTTATACTGATTGACTACGTTGCCTTGATCAATCCGCTCTTCCTTGGCACACGATGCAAGCAAAACAGACGCGCACAAAGGGACCACTCTCCTGATTATCATACCGTGTGAGGTCATGCCTGCAGATGAATAGGTGAATGAACGGGAGTACACGATCAAATGTCACTACTCTTCAACCTAGAGACAACTGCAGTCTGGCATTTCGATCGGGACAGTGACATGTCGCGTAGTCTAATGGTCAGCTTCTAGCGGGATGAAGTGTTGATGCACTCATCTGAAACGGGGCTCATCATTCGTGAAGTGGAGCTGCAATGTGTCCGACACTTTACTCGCTATACAGTACTTAAAGCCAGATGGCACTTCAATTGGAGAAACATTCTGGTTGACAATCAAATCTATCTTCCTGAATGCCTGAGACAATCTCGTCTCACCAGCCAGCCCAACCCGATCGTCTGTAGTAATGTTGTCGCGATACAGAGTTCGGCTTCCCGTCCGAACACTAATGTCGTCGTTTTTAAACCCACCAGAGAAGATGACCTTGAGGTCACTCCTAGTGTCGACCGGATCGTCAGTTATCATTCGAACGTGCAGCCTACCGTTCCGTGCTTCAACTCTCTTACCTGCATTTGATCTTGGGTGCACGCTTACTTCTTGAGTGTCCGGCTCAACGTCCGAGCAGGCAACCATCAGGCCAACGAGAAACATCACACTAAAGGAGATGAACTTCATTAGTTCTACGTGTTCAAAGCACCATGTATGGAGATTCCACGTGTCTTGCCATTCGCAATCTACTCATGCCGACCACTTGGGATCGCTTTCCAACGCAAGGCAACTACAATCTAACATCGAGCTCTGCAATTCAGTACACAACAAGATGCGGTGGTCAGATCTGCGAGGATCTGGACGGACACAACGAGTGGAAACTCCAATCACATCTTTCTGTTCATTTCTTCGCGAGGTCCCTCGTCGCTCCGCTCCTCGGGATGACGCCTTACACAATGTCTGAATGACATTGCACGTGCGGCACATTCTCAAGGCATCAATACAGGTCCGACAATGTGAAGCCACAGCACGTAGCCTGCAACGCCCCCAAATAAACCGGCAATGAGAAACGTGAGGCGCTGTTGACGTGGTATCACTCTAAACACGATGAAGGCAAGAACAAGGCACCCGATGAGTCCAGTAACAACAGTGATTGCGAATGGGTGAATTCCAAGCGCCAAAGAGATCTTGGGTTCATCAGATCGATACCCAACGTTACCCCCTGTAAGTGCGATGAGCAAGCCAACAAACATGTTTGCTGGCTGACGCAGCCAAAACAACGTGGCATATACGGCGGCCCACTGAAGTCCGGATAGATGCTCGGTATGTCGCGGTATTCGATAAGCAAACAGAAGTCCGATCGTCCCTGTGAGGATTGTCTGAAGTGGACCACCCAGCGTGAACCATAGTCGCTGCTCGTTGCTCATTGCCACGTTATGATCATAGAACGTCGCAGCATAGTTGATCCACGCATCAACGCCCATTACTCTGGCAGCGATCCAATGTCCACCCTCGTGCGATAGCGTGCCAACAACCGTCATTGCGATGAACGCAAGAACGTGAATTGCGAGGTGTCGCCATTGAATCACAAACATTACATGCCCCCTTTTGTCTTCAAGATCCCAAACTACTCATTGTTACTTGCAGTGAGAATTCAGCCTAGCATATTATTGCACACTACTCGGGGGCCCATCGTATGTCCATAAAACTCGACATAAAGCTTGCCGTAGAGGGAACGCGGTTCCTTGTCTATCCACAGCCACGCACGCTTAAGGCGTTTTCGAAACCGGAGGTGGTGGTTGTTTCTGTGCCCCCTAGTGAGATACTTCCCGGACCGAGTGATCGTCGCATGTACGTTGTTGATCCGCAGAAGAAACGTCCATACGGTCCGCGCACGGCTCCGCCCTATTCCGGTAAGACGAGTGAGCCACTCACAGCAGATCGTAATGGACACTTCACGCATGTACAGCCAGAGACACGTGAGTTTGCGGTTGCGGCCATGTATGCAACAGTCCGCAGGGTCCTTGATGTGTGGGAGGACTATCTTGGTAAGCCCCTTACGTGGATATTTATGGGGGACTACGATCGATTAGAACTGCTGCCACTCGTACAGTTTGAGAATGCACAGGCAGGTCATGGCTTTCTTGAGTTTGGTTATGCACGCAATGCTAAACGTGGCCGACTCAACGACGCGTATTGCTTAAACTTTGATGTACTTGCGCATGAGTTTGGTCACTGCATGATTGATTCGCTGATCGGCTATCCACATAGCGATACAACAACGAGCATAGACTACGGCGCATTCCACGAGTCCAGCGCAGATCTCGTTTCGATCGTCTCCGCCTTACACTTTGATTCCGTTGTGAAGCACATCCTCGACTCTACAAAGGGCAATCTGTTTTCGAAGAATGAACTGAGTCGGATTGGCGAGCTGTCCGAAAGCAGAGAACTACGTCGAGCCTTCAATAGCATCAAGATGTCTGATGTTGGCGACGAACCTCATGATCGTTCAGAGCCCCTTACCGGAGCCTTCTTCGATGTTTTTGTGGAAGTGTTTCAAAAGAAGCTCGTTGATAGGGGGCTTATCTCTGCCGATCTAGCACAGAGATCAACGCAGGGAATTGGAATAGACCTCGACGACCCGCGGTTCCCAAGGGAGTTTGCTGCTGCGTACCGTGGCAAGAGCAGTGAATTCAAACAGGCATTACTTGAATCGCGCGACTATCTCGGTCTGCTTCTTGCGCGTGTATGGAAGTCATTACCGCCCGACAACATGGGCTTTAGCGATATCTACAAACGAGCTCGCAAGGCAGATAGTATCATCAGCAAGGGTGGGCATAGAAAAACCATTGATGAATGTTTTGCGTGGAGAGAGATCGGAACCACCCAGAAACCGCGATCCATGCGTGTACGCAGCATCAAGCGGTGTTCGCATCGTTGAACTGAACCAAAAACCGTCAGTAAAAAGCTCAGAAAGGGGCTGATTACTCAGCGTACTGACACTTTTACTGACGGTTTTTGCAGAAGGCTCTTAAAAAGGCGCTTACAAAGCTGCTTGCAGAAGCCACTTAACAAGGCGCTTAGCAAGCCAGTAGTCCCGAGCAGATTCGAACTGCTGACTTTCAGCTTCGGAGGCTGACGTTCTATCCAGCTGAACTACGGGACCATGAACGAGCAAGTTACGGAATTCGAAGGCATTCCTTACATTAGTCCATCCTCTTAGCTAACCTATGGAAGCTGCTATGATCATGGTCAATGTCCACGAGGCAAAGACAAAGCTCTCGGCTCTACTTAGCGCCGTGGAACGTGGCGAAGAAGTAGTGATCGCCCGCAATGGTGAACCTGTTGCGAAGCTGGTCCATTATGTGGAACAACCAAAACTTCGACGCCTCGGTTGCGCCATTGGTTCTATCCTCTACATGGCTGAAGATTTTGATGCGCCCCTTGATGACTTCGATGAGTACCAATGAACACCTACCTCCTCGACTCACATGTTTGGCTCTGGGCGAATAACAGCCCGATGAGACTCTCCCCTCTGGCTCAAGAGTTGATCAACGATCCTAAAACCTCTCTTCATCTTAGCCTCGCCTCTGTCTGGGAGCTCGGAATCAAGGTCTCCATCGGTAAACTCATCATCGCCAATGAAGAGGATGTTGATGCCTACGTTGCCCGCATCAACTCTCTCTTAGGAGCAACTCTCATACCTATCACTACGCGAGATGTCCAAACCGTTACTACTCTCCCATGGCTCCACAAAGACCCATTCGATAGAATGCTGATTGCCCAAGCTCGCACATTGAACATACCAATCATCACAGCAGACCCGCATTTTAAAGCCTACTCGATCGAAACGATCTGGTAAATAAAACAAAGCCGCATCAAGGGAGGTTGATGCGGCTCGATCATTCACGACCATACCCATAATTGCACGTACGGGGTGGCTTTCTGTTGTGCTAATCTACACTGATATGGGGCTGGTTTTTACGATCAGAATTATGTAAGGAACCTATGTTCCTTAAGTCAATCATGACAATCATGACAATCATGACAATCATGACAATTGTGACGTTATGACGTTATGACTGCTATTGCGTCATAATTGTCATAACCGTCATAGCGTCATAACCGTCATAACCGTCATAGCGTCATAACCGTCATAATTGTCATAACGTCATAATGTCATAACGTCATACGAGTCATTTCTTCTCAATAACGTTTTACGATCCTCACTCCCTGACCGGGTAAGATCTCTGCTCCAACAAGAAAGGTTTTGTCTGATTGTTCTAGTACGCTGTACCCTGCCTGTGCACTGAGAATGCGTGCTGATGAAAGATCACCGGTGATCTTGGTAAGGGGCGTCTTGGTATACTCATTGGGGATGGTCACGATCGATCCATCAGCACACTTGCGTAGTCCATGTAATGGAGGCACGTCTACGGGAAAGAGGACGAGGGTGTTCCATGTTGCTCCGTTGTCAACTGTTGTTGCCTGACGCATGGTGCCGCTCATTGATGTGTGAACCATGAGCAGCTTGCTCTCGGCAATTCGTGCGATGCTGCTAATGGATCCGCCGAGGGGTACTCGAATAAATCTCCAGGTCTTGCCGGAGTCTTGCGACGACATCACTCTGCCACTGGTCATGCCTAGATAGACCTCACCACCTTCTACCCATGCGGATCGATCGTTGCGCTCGGTTGGCTCCTCAGTAGCAGGTTCGGCTAACATCGGAATAGAAGTGTTCCATGTGGCTCCACCATCTGTTGTTCTGCTAACGATCCACTTACGCTCAATGGTCCTACCTTCTTGACCGATGATGATGCCTGTAGTGGGCGAAAAGAAGTGAATGAAGTGCGGACTCTTCACACGGACCCGGGCAGGTGTGATCATCGACCACTTCTTTCCCCCATTCACCGTTCGGTAGAGCTCGGTTGTGTCCTCGCGTTGCATGATCACCCATGCTTCTTTTGCAGATATTGGTGCAATATCTACGCCCCACCGCCACCAGTTAGGCGTCACACACGAGCTATCCCATTTCACACCATTGGTGCTGATAAAGGCATATACACCGGCAACAGTGGGCATGGTCTCCTGTGTTGTTGAAGTCAGCCCCCATATACTTCCATCAAATGCACGCTCGATCTGGGCAATTGCATTCATCTGAAAGTCGATGCCTAGATCAATCTCTTCTGACGTCACGAGCGTGCTTGGCATGATTCCAAGAATCACACAACTGAGATAGACGATACAACGGTACATAGCTCCTCGTTCAGTTACTGTAGTAGTGATGCCAGACGTTCATACGAGGCACAGCGCATGCCATGATCATCTGTGATCGTTACTAGAGCGATTTCTGACGTGGCGTATCGACGCTCCATATCATACAAACGCTCTGCAACATTCTCAACGCTGCCAATGAGAACACTTGCTCTACGCATGTCTCGTATCATGCGCTCCATTGGGTCCAGGGAGAAGGTAGCCCCTTCATCGATCACTGGGAAACGCACGTTCTTTGAGCGCAAGAACGATTCCACAAACCACTGCTCGCTGCTCCGCGCCATTCGAGCGGCATCAACCTCCGTATCTCCCACAAAGGCCACGGTTGCCACTAGTGTACGGGGCGAAACATTCCACACACTTGGTATGAATGTGGCATGATATGCCGCCAATGCCTCATTACAATGTGTTGGGTCGATGAAGGATCCAAAGGCATAGGCAAGCCCCCTTCGTCCGGCTTCCACTGCACTGGCCGGACTTGTACCGAGAACCCAGATCTCAGGTGCCGGCACTCCGTCCGGAACGGCAACAACATCGCCATGATTGGAGGCTACGCGCATATCTAGGAGTTGGTTGAGTGTTGCATCAAGGCGCGCGTATGCATCGAGCGGACGTTCTCCAAGGGCCTTCATTACGCGCTGGTCTCCACCGGGTGCTCTTCCAAACCCTGCGTCAATTCGTCCGGGTGCAAGTGCATGAAGTGTGCGGAGTGATTCGGCCATTCTAAGGGGCTCTGCATGACCCAACAGTATCCCACCGCTGCCAATCCGTATGCGCGAGGTGCGCGCGGCGGCAGCGGCCATCATGACCTCGGGCGAGGCGCTTGCAAAGGATGCCGAACCATGATGTTCGGCAAACCAATAGCGGAAGAAGCCCCATTGATCAGCCTTTATCACAAGGTCCATGGACTCCGCAATGGCATCTGCAGCAGCGCGACCCTCAATGACGGGCGACTGGTCGAGAATCGAAAGCTTGATCATTCGGTTTCCCAGATCGCTACGATCTCCGTACCAGACTCATTGAAGGCAAGATTTTGGGACGAACTCCCGAGGACGAGTACCTGAAGAACATCACGCGACACCTGGAATCCGGCCTCATGAAGGAGTGCAAGTGCTCGGTCTGTGCCAAGCCTATGCTCGGGCTGTTCTGCCAAGAGTTCTCCGAGGAGCTTCTTGGCCTTGACGATCTGGAACGAATTCATGGCTACAAATCTACGGTGGTATCTTTGCGTTATGGTTCTGTTCCTCTTCTTTCTCGGTGCAATTGCCTCCTCAACGGCATTTGCACAAGTACTCGCCCCCTCCCAACCTCGTCAGGAACAACGCTTGTTCGCCGGCACGATCAACGCCGATACGGTGTGGCTCGATGAATATTCGCGCGAGGTAGGGCGATTGACGGAAATGGCTACGCAACGGGGCGAGGTTGATCCATCGGACATCATGGAACAGGCCTGGAATGACGTGATCCGCAGACGGATACTGTTGCAAGAGGCTTCCAGACGTGGGATGCAACTCGAATTGCGCGAAGTAGACAGCGTGCTGCTCGAAGCAACACCTGATTTTATCAGACGAGGAATCGTTGATGACAAGGGCAAGTTTGATAAGGCTCTGCTGACGGCCATGTTGTACGCACCCGACTCATTGATACGCGTAAACACACCTGGCATGACAACCGATCAACGTGCCAACGAGCGCGCCCAACTCAATGCCTCTATCGCACAACTACGAGAACGTGTGGGTCTTCTCGAAATGGAGCAACGGCTTCGGAGAAGTGTTGCAAAGGATTTCCGCTTTGACACAACAGGATTACGGAAGCGGTACCGCGAGGTAGCAACGTCTGCTACAGCAGATGTGATCTTGATCCCATGTATCAAGGATCTTGCAGCTCCCAATCTGGCCGATCTCAAGGCCTACTACAAGGCACATTCTACAGAATTCACATCGCCCCTTCCTATGCGTCGGCTGGCGTTGATCTCGTGGCCGATGTCGGCTGCACCCGTAGACTCTTCACTCTTCCTCGGCAATGTATCGGCATTCGTTGGACTCCTCAACAAGGCAACATCCAAACGTCAGCGAGATTCCATCTGGACAAGTGTTGCAACAACTACGTCAAGCGGAGCAACTCGACTCTCCCCTGACAGCGCATCGCACCGAGCATTCTATTCAGCTGTAAAAGGAAAGAAACCAGGCACGGCCGTCGGCCCGATTAACCACAGCACCGGCATTCACGTTCTGCTCGTTGATACCGTGCACGCAAAGAGTGCGAAGATCGCCGGCGAGATCAGCATCCGTGTGATCATCACCGAGATCGAACCATCACGTCAGACAATAGACAGCATCTTGCGTCAAGTAGATGAAGCAGCAGATATGTACGAGCGTGGCCTAGAACTCTCTGCCATTGCCGGTCGGTTCGGGCGTGTCCCCGAGTCATCACCGTGGTTCACAGAAGACGAAAAACTCTACGGCTCTCACAGACTTGTCGACGTGGCATTCAAGACTCCCGTTTCATCCGCATGCGACCCTATTGACACACCGGAACGAGGCGCAGTGCTTGCAGTAGTGGTAGACAGTGTACCAGCCGGCACAATGCCCTTTGAAGCTGCTGCACCAGGTGTAGCAGAAGCCATCAACCGCGAGCGCGGATGTGAGGAACGCCGTCAACTCGCTAAAACTGTAAGGGGGCTCACCACTCGACTGGAAGATGGACTCATGATGATTGCTGAGACTCCAAAGGAAGCTCAAGTAGCCCGCGGACTCTCTGTTCACGCAGATGGCATGATCGGCGAAGTTCTCTACGACCCAACAGCAGCCAAGGAGATCCTCGCAAAACCTACACCCGATCTCTATGGCCCCTTCCTCGGCGAATCCGGTTGGTACATCGTAAACATCACCGGCGTCATCAAGGCCAATGACGATGAGTACCCCATGTGGCTAGAAATGCGCAAGGAAACCATCGAAACGGAACAACTCGAAGCCCATTGGCAGTCATTTGTAAAGGGGCTCCGCACCAACGCCGTGATTGAAGATAATCGGTGGGTTTATTTTAGATACTAAGACGTTATGACGTAGTGACGTTATGACGATTATGACGTTATGACTGCGTCACGTTTTGTCGGCGTAGGTGCACTGTGTAGTATGAGTGAAAATGATCCATACTACATCGACAAGAAAAATGGAGAACTCCAGAACAGGACGGTAGTGTTTGCAAGATCAGTACGGGCTGTTTCTCACAGCATCGGCGGGTGCTCCTGGGTGGACAGGAAGCTTGTTGACCAAATGTGCCGGTCGGGCACATCCATAGGAGCAAACATTCGCGAGGCTAAGTTCTCTGAATCGAACAAGGACTTCCTACATAAACTTAAGATCGCTGAGAAAGAGCTCGCTGAATTCTTCTATTGGCTCGGCCTGCTAAGTTCGGAGCCCGCTCTGATCAACGATGATCAAGGCAAACAGTTGTTTGATGATGCAATGGCAATCAGAAACTTCTTACGAGCAGCTATCTTAACGATGCGTCGCAAACTCAAATCGCCATCTCCATAACTTTAGTTGAAGTCACCATGCCCACGTTAACAATCTTAGACCTCGGCGGCGTACTCTTTAATATCAACTTTGCACGAACGAGACGTGCATTACAAGAGCTTACTGGATACAATGGGCGTAATCTTGCATTCGGCGTGGAGACCCAATCGGACGTGTTTGTGGATTATGATCGTGGCGCACTCTCAACTGCTGAATTCCGAGCGAGGTTACGGACGATGTATGGATACACATGCACAGACGCTGAGATCGATCGTGCATGGTGCTCTATTTTAGATGACGGCCTGTTTCCTTTTGCATCCGATATCGTTCGGAGTATCAGACTTCGACATGCACCTCGGCCAAACGATAGGCTCGTGATTTTTTCGAACATCTCAGAACTACATTATCTCGATGCGAAAGACAGATGCAAACCAGTCTTTTCGTTGGTCGACGAGGTCTATCTTTCCTACATTCTAGGGCTTAGAAAGCCAGACCCACAATCGTTTCTTACTATTTGCGAAACTGAAGGAATACAACCGTCGAATACGCTTCTGATCGATGATTCCGTTGCCAACTGCACGTCAGCAAGCTCCCTTGGCATCTCAACGATCCTTGTCTCAGATCCGTCAAGTCTTCTCTAATTACTACAGTCACTAGGGCATTAGCCCAACACAAGTCATACCCGTCATA
>DATGWS010000327.1:0-2009 GCA_035299365.1 Candidatus Didemnitutus sp. | reverse complement strand
TCAGGCTGCGCTGGTCCCGATGTCAAAGCTAGCGCAACCAATGGCGCTGCAACATTCAGGAGCGTTTCCAACAAGACGACACATGCGGCTACCTTATAGATCAGACTCTTTCTCATGACGTTCTCTCCGGTACACGGCTGGCGATGTTTTCGATGCTGAAATGGTGAATCATCTTTCCCTCACCATACACTTGATCGTCGAATTGAATAGTGATCTCACTGCCTTGGCGCAGTGCGTTTTCTTCGATGTTAAACGTTACATAGAGCGACACAGGCCGCTTTAATGATTGTGCATAGGCTAGCTGGGCTCCGAGTGCCTTGACTTCCTTGCCATCAATCACCAGTGTGGTCATCTGAGGAATGTGAAAAGCAATGTCGGCAACTCGTTCTCCGTACTGTTCGAATGATGTTACACCGTCGAACGACGCGTCTGGCACTGTTGGGTCGGCCGGTGTAATTGTCAATAGTGCCGTTACCGTTCCGCTGGCCTCTGGGTTGACGGTCTGCCTCCATTTTACCGGCAGTATCGTCACACTGTACTCTCGATCTCCTCGCCTGACCGTAGACGTGAGTCCACTTTCATCCGAAAACAACCAGCTGCGATACTCAGGAATAGTCATGCTCTTTTCACAGCCTCCTAGGAGAAGACTGGCCGCTACGAGCACGATTGAAATCTGCAGCGTCACCTGCGCATCTCGTTGCGGTAGTTCTTCTTTAGCTCACGCAGGACATCCTCGGTTATATCAGTAGCTACGCCGTTGAAGAGAAGCATATTCTCATCAGTCACTGCCAAAACGATCCCGACATTCTTGCCGTCAGAGATTGATTCAACAGCAGTCCGTACATGCGAAATCAACTGTTTGCTCAACGCCGCACGCTCTTCTTCATCCCTCTTCTCAATCGCACGGATATAGTTTTCAATCTGAGCACGCTGATCCGGGGCATTTACGTCTTGCCCACTTGCACCAATCGAAGAAATGATTGAATCGATGTTCGACTGAACAGATTCTTGGCGGTGTCTCAACTGTACGCTTGCATCAATAGCACCTTGGTACTTTTCCATAATGATGGGCATGCGAACAAAGTAGACATCGCCGGATGTCTGCGGCCATAACCAAAGCCAGACAACGGCGCATATCGCCACTAATGAAAGCGCAAGCGAGATGATTCCAAGTTTCATGTTCTGCGAACTAACGTAGGTGAGAGAAGCTTAACGTGCTGCGGTCAGTGCCGGCAATAACACTGATGTAATAGAGTCCAGAGGCGCAGGCTGCCAACTCTTGATTGATGTCAAATTCGTACCGAGCCGAATTTGATTGTAAATGAGCCCATGCCTTTATGATACTCCCATCACTACGTAGTAATTGAAGTTCAATGTCTGTGCCGGTTTGCAAACCGGCAAGGCTTATTACTCCACTTTGAATCTGTAGAGATATCGCTTCATTGACATCGTCGACAATTTGCCCCTTGCCTTGATGAATACTGTGATCGCCGCCAAGAACGAACCTCTCTAGCTTGCTTGATTTGCGGTCCCACATCACAGCGATATCCTGTTTTTGCGTTTGAGCTCGCGATGTCAGCGGTGCAACATTCGACAACTGCATTCCGGCCCCATGAACTCGATGTCGAAGCCAGACAGTAGCCCCATTATCACCGGATATTTTCATTTCTTCCGGTAGCCGAGTGTTTTCCGGATCGGATCGCACAAATGATATAGGGGGCATGCCATAACCACCGCTTCCACGATAGACTTCAAGATGCCCACGCCTTGTCAATACCAGATCTGGCGTGGCGTTGCCGTCCACATCTGCTACGATACCGTCTCGTACATCGTCAATACCCTGAAGTCCAAGTGCGAAGGTTGCATCCTTCCATACTCCATCGCCGCCGAACCAGGCACTTATGAAGCGGCATTCACCCGTGGACATACTCAGAAGTTCGGGTCTTCCGTCCATATCGAGATCTGTCTCGAGTAACGACGAAAGCGTCTCTTCACTTCTTGGCTCTGCA
>DATGWS010000326.1:0-14405 GCA_035299365.1 Candidatus Didemnitutus sp. | reverse complement strand
AGTATTGGATCGCATCGTCCAGATGGAACGCCCATTCCAGAGCCTTCTGCCGCGGATCTTGTTTCGTGGCTTCAAGATCGCGCGAAAGATCCTGATCATCGGCTTGTGGTTCGCCCCTTTACAACGGATCCTGCCGGTGTGATGTCGGCCTTTGACATCTTTGTCCTTGCAACCTACGGCGAGATGTATGCCCTCACTGTCCTCGAAGCAATGATGGTGGGCCTCCCGGTTATCGGAACCAATTCCGATGGAACTCCGGATCAGCTTGCTGACGGTAGGGGGCTGTGTGTGGAACCGCGGTCAGCATCCGCGATCGCCGATGGAATTGCAAGTTTGCTCCATCACCCGGAGCGCAGAGAAACCATGGCAAAGAAGGGGCATGATTGGGCCGTGAAAGAGTTCGACCCGCGGATCGTTGCTCCGCAATGGATATCACTCTACAACAATGTCCTTCAACAACGACAAACGCGATGATTACCATCCTACATGGCGCTCTTGGAAGCGCACACCAGTTTGAAAAACTTCGTTCCGTGCTTGGCGTTCCATCCACGGTCATTTCCTTCCATGGTCACGGCGGAACAGTTGATACCAACGAGCCGTGGAGTATTGACCTCTTCTCTAAGCAACTCGAGACGGAACTCGAGTACGCATCATCGCAAGGTCCCGCACTGATCTTTGGCTATTCCATGGGCGGTTACGTTGCCCTAGACTGTGCACTGCGCAGACCAGATCTGATTAGACGGATCGTTACGCTCGGAACAAAACTCGAGTGGACGAGGGAGGGGGCTGAGCACGAAACAACTAAACTCAACCCCGAAGTGATAGAAGCAAAGGTTCCTGCCTTCGCTGCCGATCTCGCGTTACGTCATGGCAAGGATAGATGGAAGTCTGTTCTTCACAAGACCGCTGAACTCATGCGTTCACTTGGCGCATCACCTGTGCTTACCCATGAACGTGTAGGATCTCTCAAAACTCCGGTTCGATATGGCATCGGTGATCGTGATGAAATGGTCACCCTCGCTGAAACGGTCGATTTTTACAAGGCTACCCCAGATGCCGAACTTGCCGTTGTGCCGGGTACCCGACATCCCATGGAACGGGTCAACCCTACGCTCCTCTCTCATCATATTCTCAGTTTCCTTGTGCCATGAATGGGCTTGCCGATCGCACCCAGCAGGTGAAGGACGCAGCTCTCGCCCTTGGCTTTGATGCTGTTGGTATAGCCCATGTTGAGCACCTTACCGAGGCCTATCAACATTACGAAGAATGGATTGCGAGGGGGTATCACGGGGCGATGGTGTATATGGAACGAAATGGTGAATCGCGACGCGATGTTACGGCCATTGTACCGGGGGCTCGAAGTGTGATCGTGGTGGCTCGCAACTACTACACACCACACGCACATCCGCAGGGCGCAGTGGGAAAGATTGCGCGGTACGCTTGGGGAGATGACTACCATGTTGTGCTGCCTCCAATGCTCGATGCCTTGTGTGATCAGGTGAAGGTGATCTGTGAGGGGGCTGATACCCGACGGTACACAGACACAGGACCTGTCCTTGAAAAGGAGTGGGCCGTGCGAGCAGGTCTTGGCTGGATGGGAAAGAATGGGAATATCATCCGCAGGGACATCGGCAGCTGGTTCTTCTTAGGTGTGATCATTACAACGGCCGATTTAGAAGCGGATGAACCGATGGAAGACTACTGCGGCACATGTACGGCCTGTCTGGACGCCTGTCCAACCAAGGCCATTGTAGAACCCATGGTTGTAGATGCCACCAAGTGCATCTCCTACTGGACCATAGAGTCGAAGGCCGATGTGGATATCCCTCTCCACATTGTGGATAATCTCGACGGATGGGTTTTCGGCTGTGATGTGTGTCAAGACGTATGCCCCTGGAACCGTTTCCAAACCCCATCGTCAGAAGCACGCTTCCAACCACGTGACGGAGTCACAGTACTCTCACCATCCGACCTCGTAGATTTGCAACCCGCACGATTCATCGAGCGATTTCGTCATAGCCCCCTCAAACGTCCAAAACTGGATGGTTTGAAGAGGAATGCAAACGCTTTGTTGAACAGCGAACAGCGAACAGTGAACAGCGAACAGAGAACAGAGAACAGAGAATTCCTGTAACTCCGTAACTCCGTAACTCTGTAACTCCGTAACTCCGCAACCCGTAACTTTCTTAAAAAATGACAGACATCGCAATCATCGGTTCCGGTCCGGCCGGATTTACAGCTGCACTTTATGCCGGAAGAGCCGGCCAATCCGTAACACTCTTTGAGGGTGTGCAACCGGGGGGCCAGCTCACGATCACCACTGAGGTGGAGAACTATCCGGGCTTTGAACACGGTATCATGGGACCTGAGCTCATGGATGTGTTCCGCAAGCAGGCGCACAGATTTGGCGCGGTCTCTAAGTATGAGACCATCACAAAGGTTGACTTTTCAAAACGCCCCTTTACACTCACGAATGAACGTGGTGAGGAGTATCAAGCAAAGTCAGTGATTATTGCCACCGGCGCTTCTGCAAAGTTGCTTGGTGCCACAGGCGAAAGCGAATACATGGGATTTGGGGTAAGTGCCTGCGCAACATGTGACGGCTTCTTTTTCCGCGGACTCAAGGTTTTTGTGGTAGGGGGCGGAGACACGGCCATGGAAGAGGCCAACTACCTTACACGTTTTGCGGAGTCCGTTACCATCGTACACCGTAGAGAAGAGTTCCGCGCCTCAAGAATCATGCTCGATAGGGCAAAGGCAAATCCGAAGATCACCTTTATGCTCAACAGTACGGTGGATGAATACCTCGGTACAACCTCTGAATCGGGAATCAAAAAGCTTACTCATCTGCGTATCCGCAATACCGTTACGAATGAGTCGGTAGATGTTCCTGCTGATGGTGCCTTTGTAGCCATTGGACATCAACCCAACACGTCTCTCTTTGCCGGATTGCTAGATATGGATGATGTTGGCTACATCATCACACAAGGCAAGGGCACAGCAACCAATATCCCTGGCGTCTTCGCCTGTGGCGATGCTCAAGACAGCGTCTACCGTCAGGCCATCACTGCCGCAGGCTCTGGATGTATGGCCGCGATTGATGCGGAGAGATGGCTGCAGGAATAGCGAATAGAGAATAGCGAACAGAGAACAGAGAACAGAGAACAGAGAACAGAGAACAGAGAACAGCGAACAGCGAACAGCGAACAGAGAACAGAGAACAGAGAGAGTCATGCCGAGCGTAGTCGAGGCTCCTCACAACGTCGGGCTAAAGCCCAACGTTAGTCAAGAACTCTCCTCCCTGCCCCCTCTCTCACGCTTCGCTAGGGAGGGGGTGCCGGTTCGTCAACCGTTGTGTTTGAGACAAGGTCATAACGTCAAATCGTCATTTCTTCATGGTCATCGCGAGCGGAAACGAGGCAAGCGCCATTCATTGGTTGGTTAATATTTTACGCTGCCACATTGCGAATAGGGCTTTGAGGCTACAATATCAAGCCCGTGATTTCTGATGAACTCCTCAAGATGATAAGTATATCGCCTTTCCGTGAGGCTGTCGATAGGATCAATGAACGCATATGAAGCATGGTCAACTGAGCCGTTCTTCGAACAATAGAGCGTGATAAACGTCTGACCCATCTTCTCGGAATGCAGATCCTTTGATCTGAGATACGATGCGAATTGATTGTGAAACTCTATCCAACGTTCACTGAGTCGAGCTTCGTCTTCGGCCGTGACAAACACTCTATCTGCAGTGTCAATACTAACGGCACTAGTGTACATAGTGTCGAGCCTCTTCAAGAGAAAGGTATCGGCAATCGCCAAGGAAATGACCTTGGGTATGGCCACTGCATTTTTGGTGCCCTGTTCCCGACATGCAAAGACCACGAATACAACAACAATGATCGATACAATCGACTTCATGTCATGTCCCCCAGTGTTGAAATGTCGAAATGACGCTATGACCTTGTCTCAAACACAACGGTTGACGAACCCGTACCCCCTCCCTAGCGAAGCGTGAGGGAGGGGGCAGGGGGGAGAGTTCTTGACTAACGTCGGGCTTTAGCCCGACGTTGTGAGGAGCCTCGACTCCGCTCTGCATGACTCTCTCTGTTCTCTGTTCTCTGTTCTCTGTTCTCTGTTCTCTGTTCTCTGTTCTCTGTTCGCTATTCAATAATCGTCGACTTCGGCTTCCACTTTCTCATGCCGGCGGCGTCTTTTTGTGCATCTGCGAGGGTGCTATAGCCCCATAACTTTACGCGGTATACGGGTGATCGGTTGATTACGGCGGGTTCAAAGTAGGCTTTGTACCCGCGTTGTTCCCAGGTATCGGCCAGTTTGCCGGCCTGCTCCTCGGTTGCAACCTGATCTACTGTGATGGTGTATGGCTGATCATCGGCAACCAGGAATCGTGCTTCTACACGATTGTTGAGTAAACGTTGTGCTCCGTCGAGCTGGAGGTAATAGAGCGGACGTCTGCTGCCATCGGAGCGCAATACGATTTGCTTCTTCTTTACACCGTATGCAACAAGAAAACCTTGTACAAACTCAGCACGTTCAAACGCGCGATCATCTGCATTGCCCTTGATGTCTCCGCTAACGTGACCAACAAGTTCGATGCGTACTGTAGAATCAGACATCAACTGTTCTGCCATCGATGCAAGGATGGGGTAGTAGCTCTGAAGTCCAACTTCCGTTGTGTCGGCAAACGTGGCTACAACAGCGGGGGACGTGCGGTACGTGCGTTCCTTTGTAGGGAGCAACAATGAGTCGTAGAGAAAGGGGCTTGATGAATCTTGTTCGAGGCGGACAGTAAGCCATACATCTTCGCATTGTATTGCTGCGAGTTCAGCCGGGATGGTGATGTTGAGAACATGCTTTGAAGCATAGAGTATCTCGCGCACGATTGGTCCGATGGATGCCGGCTCGTCTTCGTTTATCGTATAGAGTCTTCCGCCTGTTGCAGCACTGAGGTAACGAAACGGGTAGGCTCGCGATGACCTGCCAACACGGATCACATAGATCGATGCCTGCATTTCATTGGCTCTACGAACGATATCTGCGGTGGTGGTGGAGACTGATGCGTTGTCATCACTGGTGGTGATCACAATGAGTATTCGGCCTTGCTTTTGGTCAGACAGCATTGCCAGACCGGACATGCAGGCGCTGTACACGGCTGTAAGTCCGTCTGCTGCAGGTACGCGGTCCGGTTCGCATTTCTCCGACGCTGCAGTAAGAGGCGATAAGGGAGAAAGCTCCAACAGGTCGTGATCGAAGAGGACAACAGCAACGCTGTCTTGACCCGCTATAGACGGAAGTACGTCTCGCAGTGAACGAACAGCCTCGCGTGCCGCCGTGCCAGACATCATTGAGTTGTCGCAAAGGATTACGGCAGACAAACCCGGGGTGTTTGCTGTCCAGAGTTGTTCTTCGACCTTGGTTGATGCAACACGTTGAGGTGCTTCACCACGACAGCCTACGTCGGCACTGATCATTCCCACACTCGGCTGCCACCGCAGTTGGTTGCCAGCCGAGTCGAGTACTAATGCTCGAACCGATATTGATCCGTCTGATAAGCCCCTTGCCCCGAGAATGCGAAGTGTTGATGCATGAACGCCTGCATCGGGGTTCACACCGCGCATGTAGGCACTCATTACGTCCGAGCGGAGGAGCGGTTGAGGTCCGGTGGAAACATCCTCTTGTGCATGCACCATTGCCGAAGGGCCAGTTGCAAGCATCAGAAAGGGTAGCAGATGAAGGATGAGGCCACGGAAAAGGGTCATGCAGGTCTCAGGTGTCGGGTTTCAGGTTGCAGGTCCAGACGTGACAAAGGTCATCTGACCATTATCATCACAGTCCACGGTCACAGTATCGCCTGCACGAACTTCCGCACCAAGCACCTTTAATGCAAGGGGATCGGCCAGATATCGCTGGATCACACGTTTTAAGGGGCGAGCGCCCAGTTGAACATCATATCCTCGGCGACCTAGCCATTCTACGCAGTTAGGCGTCACAACCAAGTCGATACCTATTTCATGCAGCCTATTGCCAACCGCTTCGATCTGGATCTTCGCGATTTTCTGCACCTCGCTTGGGATAAGGGGCTTAAAGAGGATGATTTCGTCAACTCGATTGAGGAACTCCGGTCGCAGGCGTTTGCGTAGCAGCTCCACGATCTCTAAGCGGAGGCCGGACATTAACTCATCGCGATTCTCCTCCGTGATCTCGAGGATCCGATCCTGCATGAGTTCTGAACCAAGGTTGGACGTCATGATGATGATGGTGTTCTTGAAGTCAACGGTTCTGCCCTGGCCATCTGTGAGGCGACCGTCATCGAGTACCTGTAGCAGGACGTGGAAGACGTCGGGGTGGGCCTTTTCGATTTCATCAAGTAAGACAACGGCATATGGACGGCGTCTGACAGCCTCGGTGAGTTGTCCACCCTCTTCATATCCCACATATCCTGGAGGCGCACCAAGGAGTCTGGATACAGCATGCTTCTCCATGTACTCGCTCATGTCAATACGGACTAAGGCATTTTCATCGTCGAACAAGAACTCGGCCAAGGCACGAGCCATCTCCGTCTTCCCTACGCCGGTTGATCCAAGGAAGATGAAGGAGCCTATCGGACGTTTTGCGTCTTGGAGTCCGGCACGTGAACGACGAATAGCATTGGCCACAGCAACGGTAGCTTCCTCTTGACCAATGAGCCTGTCGTGCAAACGGTCTTCCATTGCAAGCAACTTGGATCGTTCTGACTCCAGCATGCGCTGCACAGGAATACCAGTCCACTTAGCTACAATCTCAGCCACATCTTCGGCGTCAATCTCTTCCTTGAGTAATGCCTTTTCAGCTTGGAGTTCTAAGAGTTTCGCATTTGCAGAGGTAAGATCCTTCTCAAGTTCCAGCAGTGTGCCATAGCGTAGCTCGGCAACACGACCATAATCGCCAGACCGCTCTGCATCGGCAGCATCTACTTTTACGTCTTCGATCTCAGACTTTATCCCGCGAATGGTTTGGATCTGTGATTTCTCCGTTTCCCACCGCGATCTCAAACCGGCATGTTCGGTTCGTAGATCAGCAAGCTCGCGATCGATCTCTTCCAATCGCTTCTTTGTCGTGATTTTGATTTCGTCTGACATGGGTGGTTCCTCACACGATATTTGGCGCCCCTTAATGACGTATGAAAGCCACGGATATGATAGTCCTACCGGTGGATAAAGAGCATTCAATCTACACCGGTAAGTGGAGTTGCAATACCAACATTCATTCGAAAACCTTCTTGATAGGGGGCTTGCGGATTGATGGCCCATGTGAATGAACACGTACCAACAGCCATTGATGTAATCAACAGTGGAATCGACCGGATTTGTATGCCAGCCTCATAGAACGTGTGGGGTGTGCGAGTTGATGCGCTTGTGAGCGAGTATGCATTATTGAGAAATGCAATCTGTCCTACCAATCCGAAGTGAGGACTAATGCCGTTGAAAGACGGAAGTCCGAATATCCTCCATGGCAGATCCTCAAGGGTTATCTCGGCTCGCATGTGTACGGCGTCTCGTGCCGACAAGTCGTTGGGTGACAATGAGGCTAGGTGAATGTCTCGCCCCATGAATTGGAATCTTGGCAACTCCATCGCAGCGTATTGCACCGGTGTGTGTTGTGAGCTGGTAGATCCATGTAGATCTGCAATAAGTCCGATAGATCCGAGATCTGTACCAATCATGGTAACGTCAAGGTGTATGTCTGCTGAACTCGACCAGAATGAAATGTTCGAATCAATTCTATTGCCTCGTTGTACCGAAACACCAACTGAAAAGTTGGACCAGTGGAACTCACTCGAGAGCTCTTGTACCAGGTAGGTTGCATTTAGCTGTGAGTGCGTATTGGATTGAAACGCTGTGGCATTTGTCGTCATCGTGCTCGCTCTATCCACGTAGGCATCAAGCGTAGTAGTTGACTTATCGAGATTCAATTCCAGTCCAAGTGACGTCCGCTCATTCCGATAATACTGAAAGTACGATGGATTGAATGGGGCAAGGAATTGATAGACAACATTCGATTCATCGGCTCTGGAGCGATACACAGAGCGAGGTCCGGAAAGGAAACTACCTCGAAGCGAAACGGCAAATTTCTCGTGTGCTGCCATATGCAACCAGCCATGTGCTCCATATAGCGTCTCGTCATCCCTCGCCACGCCATACGTGCCACCTATCCCAAACGTCGTCCCATCCACGGTAATGGTTCCACCCCAACCAAACTCTCGTTGCTGGGATCGAAAAAGTGCGGGGAGGATTCGGAGTGGGACCGTGCCTATCGTTGTTAGAGCGATGCCGTTCTTGGTGAAGATCAAGCTGTCGGGTATGGAAGACCTGCGGCCACGCGGATCACCACGGCTTACACGTACAACGCTGTCCGGTACTTCTGACCTCTCAGCAAGAAGCTTTGATGCGATGGACGTGTCGACTGAGAAGTATACTCGTCGAACGGTTGACCCAAGAGGTATCTCCTGAGCGATGAGTGGTGTTGCTGGAGGCATATCAAACTCTACTTCCATCATCGTTCGCACAACGTGACGCCTCCGTCGGATAGTGGCAAGCCCCGTAACAATCTCCGCTCGGATAATGCCACTCAGAGAGTCTCGGACCGGAAACCAGAGACGTTTGTTGTTAGGGTCATACCACCTCACAAAAGAGAATGAGTCTACGTATGCTAGGTTTTTTGGATTAATAAGGCGCATTGATGTATAGTGGATCATGCTGTCCGTCTCACAGAGTGTTACTGTGCCTTCAAACCCCGGAGCAAACCGCGATCGTGGACGGAAGGAGATAACAGTCTGGCAAGGATCGTCATTTCTCGATCGGAATTGATAATCGTAGTATGGAAGCGCTGCTATAGCAAGTGGATAGTGGTAGTGAACATCTCGAAGAAAGAGACTGTCTGATGACAAGTCGAGCTCTTCGTCATAGATCGGAATGGAGTCTTCTTTTACATATCCGATTTGTCGAGAGGCATTTACGACAACAGATGTTGAAGCCGGGGATACATTCGCGATCTCCACATCTGCTACTGATTCTCGAGTCTTTGTAGAGCGTGCAGATCCGAGTGGGCCGGACTCCGTAAAGAGAGAATACATGGAATAACGAACATACCTTGTTCGATCTCGTTCACGTTCACTTCGAAGAAGTGCTGACCGTATCACATCTTCGGCCGTAACTCCTGCCGTCACTGTTACGGCACGTAGAGAAATATCGCGTGGGTAGAGGCGAACCACCACGGTGTCTTTCAACCTCAGCGCAACCGTATCGGAAAAGTGTCCAACTGATCGTATGATGATCGTGGTGTGTTCTGCTGAGAGACAGATGCGGAAAAGCCCCTTACCAGAGCTATACGATCCTCGTTCTTCGGTTGGAGAAAATGCCGATGCTCCGGCTATTGGTTCTCCCGATACGGCATCTATAACGATTCCGTAATAACAGCCAGACTCACAAGAGGCACGTACATAGCCCGCAATTATCAGCAGGATTGCAATAAAAAGTCTCCCCATAGAGGCAAGTATACATCTCCATATCCGATTCAACCGTCACCATTTCGTAGATTTGGTACATCTGGTTTCACGAGAACAGGAAAGATGTATGGATCCGGTCCTTCGGCTGATCATCATCATCGTACAGAGTTATCTCATCGGTTCGATCCCCAATGCTCTCATCATTGGTAAGCGTTTCTTTGGGATCGACGTCCGGACCGTTGGCAGCGGGAACATGGGCAGCACCAACGTCTTTCGCACACTCGGGTGGAAGGCGGGCATCGCTGTTCAGTTGCTGGATATTGCCAAGGGGCTTGTTGCGGTTCTCCTTGTAGCCTATTTCTTTGACTCAGAGATGCCGTTCGTGAACAGAACGCCATTTGAAGATGAGACAGTTGTTGGCCTTATCGCCGGATTCTCCGCCGTCCTTGGCCACATGTTCAGTTTTATGGCCGGATTTAAGGGTGGCAAGGGAATGAATACGTCCCTTGGAATGCTCATTGCCGTTGCTCCGGTAGAGGTTGCTGTTGGACTTGGCATCTTCCTTCTCATCCTATTTGCTTCTGGCTACGTTTCTCTTGGCTCTATAGCCGCAGCGGTGATCATTCCGAGCACCATGGCCTTTCGCTATAATGTTCTTGGAGTGTCTATTGAAGGGTACCATACGTTGGTCTTCTTCTTGATAGCGTTGTCTGCACTCGTGATCTATGCACACCGATCAAATGTGAAACGATTGATCGCCGGAACAGAGAATCGATTCCAGAAGCTTATGCTGTTCAAACGTTCGGCACAGAGTTGACCATGCGTATTGGGATCATCGGTGCCGGTGCATGGGGAACTGCGCTTGCATCGGTAGCAGCGGAGAATGGCAATACGGTTGTGCTTTGGGCACGTGAAGCCCACGTTGTTGAAGCCATTACGAGGACTAAAACCAACGATGCGTTTTTGCCCGGCTCCACTCTTCCTGATTCGATAACGGCAACAACCAACCTCATGGATCTTGCAGGTTGCGAGATCATTCTCAACGCAACACCAACACAATACGTCAGATCTACGCTCATCGATGAAATCGTGCGCGGTGCCATCGTTGTCAATGTTGCAAAGGGAATAGAGATTGGCACACATCTTCGTGTATCGGAGATCGTGGCACAGGTAGCCCCTTCTATGACGTCGTATGCTGTGCTTTCAGGACCGAGTCACGCCGAAGAAGTCATCCTCCGTATGGCCACAACGGTCGTTTGTGCATCGTCGGATCTTGAGATTGCTCGTACGGTGCAAAAGGCGTTCTCTACGCCGGCATTCCGCGTCTATGCGAGCGACGATGTGATTGGAGTTGAGATATGTGGTTCTCTTAAGAACGTGATCGCCATTGCTGCCGGCATCGTTGACGGAATCGGACTTGGCGATAACACAAAGGCAGCTCTCATCACCCGCGGTCTTGCGGAAATGGCTCGTCTCGGAGTTGCTCTCGGGGCAGATCAACTTACCTTCTTTGGTCTGGCAGGCCTAGGCGACCTCTATGTAACCTGCGCCTCCCGCCACAGTCGCAACCGCAGCGTTGGAGAACAAATCGGTAAAGGGGCTTCCTTGGCCAATATCCTCGCTTCAACAAACGCAGTGGCCGAAGGTGTAACTACGACCAAGGCCGCATTGGAACTTGCAGCTACCGTTGGTATCGAATTGCCAATCACACAGAAAGTGGCCCAGATCCTCTTCGATGGTGTTGATCCGCGAGTAGCCATCAGAGAACTGATGATGAGACCGATAGGGACGGAGTGAGGAAATGACGGAATGACGTAATGACGAAATGACGAGATGACGTTATGACGTTATGACATTTATGACGTTATGACGTTATGACGTTATGACAGTCGAAACTGAACGTTTTATCGTGAGATTCTATCAACGAAGGTAGAGTGGCACGTTCTGTTCGGTCTCGAACACGACCGCAATACGTTGTTGATGTTCTGTGTTAAGAATGTGTACTTGGTGTTTTTTGTACCTAAGAATAATCCAACCGCGGGGAAGTAACGAGAGATCGTCTCGTGAGACGGTGATCTGTGGAGCTGCAAGGAAGTGGCGTCGGACAGTCTCGATTGTCCGATTGTCTCTCGAATCAGAGAGATCCTGAACAAGCTCAAGATTGATCCATCGTGAGCCGGGCGTATCAAACTCCAGTTGTAGATCGGAGTTCCTGTCGATGGTGTCGCCTACTGCCAAACTTGATAACCGGATGTATTGGTCTGGCAAAATGGTTCGATCAACATAACCAAACACCGTGTCGGCCGGACGTGAGATCGTGATATCTGAAGTACCAAACGAGGCGTTCGCGTTGGTGATTAAGAAACTCGTTTCTTTTGCTGAGCCGACGCCATCATGAAACTGTTGATAGACGTTTGTGTTGGCGAACTCCTCGATGTGAACATTACTTAGCGGATCAACGATGTTGTGGATCCTGTGTTGAATCCTAATGATTGGAAGTACTGACATGATGCATGGATGACGATACGGTTCGAATTTCTATTGCATCCTTGCATACCTACTCGAGTGACGCACTTCGTCATTACGTCATACCGTCATTTCGTCATTGCAAGCGAAGCGAGTTGGGTCATTACGAGCGAAGCGAGTGACGTCATTTCTTCACACACCTAAACCCCAAATGACTCATTCCTGTGTCTGGGGTTTCGCCACGCCGGGCGGCTACACGGTAAGATTCGCAGTAGGATGCATGACATAAGAATGAGCCGCCGCGGATCACGTGCTTGCGAGTAGTTGGTACACCGTCATTGGGGTCCCAGGAAGTTGTTGGACCGGTTGGGTTATTGATAACGGCATTCGGGTGTCGCTCCAGACGGATCTGATATGCATCAGCGCGAAAAAGATCGGAGCACCATTCCCACACGTTGCCGGCCATATCATAGAGACCGAGAGAGTTGGCCGGATAAGAACGTACCGGGGACGTGCGTAGAAATCCATCACGTTCGGTATTGAGATAGGGGAATGTACCCTGCCAAATGTTGGCAATGGAATCACTGTCATCAGGAATCTTGTAGCCCCACGTGTATCGTGACGTGTCCGCACCTGCAAGAGCAGCACACTCCCATTCTGCTTCTGTTGGCAAACGTTTCCCTGCCCAAGAGGCATATGCCTGAGCATCTTCAAACGCGATATGGACAACGGGGTGATTCATGCGGTTGCGGATGTCACTATCGGGACCTTCGGGCCGACGCCAATGTGCACCGATCACCCACTTCCACCACTGAGCAACGTCATCGGTTGGGGTCCCCCTGGCCGGGACCACAAACACAAGTGAACCGGGTCGGAGCAATGAGTCAGGGGGCTTTGGAGTCCCGGGCGGTACCTGCTGGCGGATCTGTTCCCAATCAACCGGACGTTCTGCAACGGTGATATAGCCCGTTTCCGTTACAAAGGACTCAAACTGAGCATTCGTTACCTCAGTAGCGTCCATCCAGAAGTCAGAGACACGTACTCGATGTTGCGGTTTCTCGTTTTCCGGATCATCAGCGCCGGTTGATCCCATCAAGAACGTTCTGCCGCGGACGTGAACCATGGCCGAGGTGTTCGGTACGTTGGCGCCGGCACCATGGAGAGCAAGTACAAGGATCAACGATGTAATCATTCCTCGGTAGCATCCTCGCCACTGAGTCGGCGCACCTTGAGTTCTGCCTGTTCCAGATATTCCCTGCACTGCTGTGCTAAGAGCATGCCTTCCTCGTAGATCTTTAACTGTTCATCTATCGAGAGTTCTCCTCTGTCGAGCAACGTTGCGATCTCTTCCAGTCTCTTCAGACTTTGTTCCAACGATGGTGTTTCGGTTTTCTTAGCCATGATGATCGTCCGATGGTATGGGCGTGGTAGGAGTGGTTTCTTCAACACGAACGATGCTGCGTTCGGTTTGACGTTGCAAGTGTACACGATCTCCGGGCATCAAGGTGTCTGTTCCAGTGAGTACATGCCCGTTTCGCTCTACAACGGCATATCCTCGTTTTAAAGGTGCAAGGGGGTGTAAGGATACGGAGAGTGCAATTGCATGGTCGATTCGCTGACGGGTCATGTGAATGCGATGAGATATCGTGCGGGCAAAACGCGAAGTAAGATCATCAATGCGTTGGCTGCGTTGTAGCAAGCGCTCCGTGATACGGCGTGCAGCGCGGCCGTCTACAAAGCTCTCGGCGATCTCACGCAGGTCAATCACATTGTCGGTCATGATACGAACGATGTTCGATCTCAGGTCGTCAATGGCCACAATCAAATCATCTGCTGTGATCGGTGTTACGATCACAGCCGCAGCGGTTGGGGTTTCTGCTCTGCGGTCTGCTACGAAGTCTGCGATGGTGAAATCGGTTTCGTGGCCAACAGCAGAAATGATTGGTGTTGTGGCGTTGTAAATAGCGTCAGCCACAGCCTCAGTGTTGAAACACCATAGGTCTTCCATGGAGCCTCCGCCCCTTCCGATGATGATCACATCCAATCCGGCGCGGTCGAGTTCTCTGATCGCACGGGCGATATCCTCAGATGCGCCGTCTCCCTGAACAAGTGTAGGACGGAAGACCACATCGAGTAGGGGAAACCGAGAGTTGATGGTCGATAACATGTCCTGAAGTGCTGCCCCCGTGGCAGAGGTGGCGATTCCTACAGATCGTGGACGTCGTGGAAGCGGGCGCTTACTGGACTCGTCGAAGTACCCACGGGCACGGAGACTCTCCTTGAGCTTCTCAAATGCCATGTGGAGGTCGCCAAGGCCTTCCGGACGCATCGCGGAACAATCTATCTGGTACTTACCTTGGGCCGAATACACAGTGAGTTTGCCACGGACCACCACTCGCATGCCGTCTTCCGGACGGAAGGCCAGAGTCCTACT
>DATGWS010000325.1:0-16121 GCA_035299365.1 Candidatus Didemnitutus sp. | reverse complement strand
GCACGAGTGAGGTTCAGAAGATGGTGATCGCCCGCAATCTCCTAGCAGAGATCCAGTGACCCCATCTGCATGATATTACTTTAGCGGCAGGGGCTTTCCGTCAATTGGGCCCAAGGTTAAACCGAACCACGATGCGATAGTGGGAGCAATGTCCACCGGCGACACTTGTTCCTTTGACCGTTGTGGCAGAATTCGTCCACCCAGAAGCATTAAGGGCACGTAACGATCATAGTCGTGCGCTGTGCCGTGTGTTGCCGTATTCGATCCAAACACCCAATACCGTTTTGGGAATACAAGTACGTCGCCCGATCGAGCAGCATGAAAGCTGTTACGAAGATATCTGCATGTCGCATTGTCCAGATTCTCCGGACAGTCGCCAAGCGCAAGAGTGTCACGGGTTGTTACGATGCCAATGCCGGTATGGGAGCGCAAGGCTCCTACCACAACTCCGAGCACTTCTGCCCTGTTGAATCCGGAGATAGCGTCTTCGTTGAGATAGATGGAGGGGGCAAAAATTGCACGGATGTACGTGCCCGATCTTGCCGGTCCGAACCTCTTTGTCAATACCGAATCAACGATCGATCGCAGCTCCTTTTTTGTGATACGACCGGCGTCTATACGCGCCCCTTGTTGCTGAGGTAGATCACGGATCACTTCTGGTATAGGGGCAACACCATGATCTGAGGTAACGATCAGAACGTAGTTCTTTCTACCAACACGTTGATCCAATTCGTCGACCAACCTTTCAATGCGCTTATCGGCTAGGGCGTAGAGTTCTTGAACCTCTCTGCTATCTGGACCAAAGACGTGGCCAATGTAGTCCGTGGTCGATACGCCCACACAGAGTAGATCAGGATTCCGATCTAGGCCAAGCTTCTCCTGTTTCAAAGCAATGGAGGCAGCATCAAAAACCATATCCATGCTAAAGGGGCTCAGCATCATACTCGACATAAAGTTCTTGTGGTTCAAGGGCAACACGACATGCGGGAATGTGTTGTTTCCTCCTTCAAACGCACCCTCGGCCTCTACGCTGTCATAGGCCGGGTTGAGTGCTGTTGGGATCTTGGCGTTCCATGTGCGCCCGGCATAGGAGGAGACGTTCACTTTTTTATTCAATAGCGTTAACCACTTCGGTCGCGGATAGGCCGTGCTTGTGGTCCACGTGCCCAATGACTCATCGAACCACACACATGCACTTGCCCCCTTACCGCACATGAGGATCGCGGCTCTGTCCTTGAGAGACACACCAACTACTTTTGAGCGCGGGTTTCGATTGCGAAGGATATCTCCAACGGTTGGCATTTCCATGAGAGATGCGCTAGCTGCAGAGTCGGCATCCTGTACACAGTACACACAGGCATCATTACGGTTGTCGCAGAAGTCATTGCCAACGATACCCGTGTGCGCGGGGTAGGAACCCGTAAGGAGTGAAGCATGGCCCGGCCCTGTGAGATTACTTGCATGTTCGTAATAGCACTGTGAGAACACTGCGCCTTCTTTTTGAAGTCGTGCAAAGCCCCTTGAACCAATGAATCGAACAAAGGATGTAGGATAGTCTCCACGATATTGGTCAAAGGAGACAATAACAACAAGTTTGGGCTGTTGCTGCGAAAATGCTGGTGCGCCGGTGGAGAGAGTGAGTACGGTGCACAGCATCCAAAAACGAAAGAAGGTCATGAAGCAACATACTTCATGACCTTCATAGTCCATCGTAAACTTCGATTTACAGCTGACCCATCGACCGCATGATGTTCGCTACCTCGTAGGCCTGACCCTGATTGTAATCAGACGCGAGCTTGCGATAGTTGACGATGTCGATGATTGTGCCAATTCCACACAGGCCTGCCGTAAGAAAATAGAGGAGTCCAAGACCGATGTTGCCTGTGACAAATCGATGAATGCCCGCGATGCCGAGAAAACCAATGATCGCAAGAATCAGGATCATTTGTGGCTCCTTACGGCGGGAGCGGTACATCATGGAGAACTGTTGTGCCTGAGCATCGTTCATGGGAGAAACGATCATGTTCAGATATGCGATCTCCTCGCCGTCGGCATCGGGGATGAATTGTAGAACATTCGCCATAAGAACCTCAGGATACGGTCCGGCTTTGCCGAACCAAGTGAACGATACGAGTCGAAATGATCAGTACGGCAGGAATTCCAAAAGGATGCGAGGCCAAAGAAGCAGACACATCTCCGTGTGCTAAGTATCCGATTGATCTGCCAAGACCACAACCCCAACAGCCATCAAACCCCAAAAGTGTTGGTACACATAGAGTTACGGTGTTTTCTAATGTTGGAGCCAACACAGCAAGACCAACCAAACCGGCGGTCCAAAGCCATGCTTCTCGTGGAATGTTGATCAGAAATGACTTCATGATTGGTTTGACTACGAATCCCACCGCGAAAGGTTACTGTGGAAATCTCAGTAAGGTGTTTGTTTATCTGTACCCTGCCCTGTATATTGCGCGTCCTTTTTTCGTACAACGCCAACAGAACAACATGTACGCAGTAGTAGAGATCTCAGGTCAACAATACGCCGTGGCTCCTAAGCAAACCGTTAAGGTGCCGCTCATGGACAAGAACGTTGGCGACACCGTTGAATTTACCAACATCCTCCTCGCGAGCGATAACGGCAATGTTTCCGTAGGCGCACCCTTCATCAAGGGTTCTGTCAAGGCAACTGTAGTAGAACACGGCAAGGGCGAAAAGGTCCTCGTGTTCCACAAGAAGCGCCGCAAGGGATACCAAAAGCTTAATGGACACCGTCAGTTGTTCACGAGCATTACCATCACAGACATCAAAATCTAATTAGGCTCCGTCATGGCACACAAAAAAGGTGGCGGTTCTACCAAGAACGGCCGTGATTCTAATGCACAACGCCTGGGCGTGAAGAAGTTCGGTGGTCAGACAGTTCTGGCCGGCAACATCATCATCCGCCAGAATGGCACAAATGTTCATCCGGGCAAGAATGTTGGCCTCGGCAAGGACTACACGATCTTCTCCCTCGTGGATGGCGTCGTGAAGTTCGAGCGCAAGGACAAGGTTCGCCTCAAGGTTTCTGTTTATCCAGAAGCCAACTGATGACGACCTGCTGACGAATATGTAACGCCTCCTTGTGGGGCGTTTTTTATTGCCAATTTTCCGTAGCACTACCATGAAAACACCAGTTCGCGTCGCCGTTACCGGCGCTGCAGGCCAAATCGGCTACAGCCTTCTTTTCCGGATCGCTAGTGGCGAAATGCTTGGAAAGGACCAGCCGGTCATCCTCCAACTTCTTGAACTCACGCCTGCCCTTCAAGCATTGCGCGGCGTAGCCATGGAGCTCGAAGATTGTGCCTTCCCTCTGCTGCACGGCATCGTGCAATCCGATGATCCGATGGTAGCGTTTAAGGACGCTAATTATGCCCTCCTCGTTGGTGCTCGTCCGCGCTCCAAGGGAATGGAACGCAAGGATCTTCTCGAAGCGAACGCTCAGATCTTCACTGTGCAAGGCAAGGCGCTCAACGCCGTAGCAGATCGCAATGTGAAGGTTGTTATCGTTGGCAATCCGGCCAACACGAATGCCCTTATTACGCGCATGAGTGCGCCGGACCTCAATCCGAAGAACATCACGGCTCTGATGCGCCTTGATCACAATCGCGCCTTGGCGCAAGTTGCTGCAAAGACAGGTATTCACACGTCCGCGCTCACAAAGATGATCGTGTGGGGTAATCACTCTGTTACGCAATACCCAGACATCTCCGTTCTCGAAACGAATGGATCGCCTGTGTGGCCAACGATCAACGACAACACGTGGCTTACCGACACCTTTATTCCAACTGTGGCCAAGCGTGGTGCTGCCATCATTGAAGCACGCGGATTCTCATCTGCTGCCTCCGCTGCTAACGCCGCTATCGAGCACATGCGCGATTGGGCACTTGGCACCCCAGCGGGTGATTGGACAACGATGGGTATTCCTGCTGATGGCTCGCATGGTATCTCAGACGACGTTACGTTTGGGTATCCGGTAACGTGCGCCAACGGCGAGTACTCGATCGTCCAAGGCCTTGAAATCAGCGACTTCTCACGCGAGCGCCTCAATGCAACACTTGCAGAACTCGTTGAAGAACGAGAAGGCGTAAAACATCTCTGGTAACCAGGGAGTGTAGTTACTAGTTACTAGTTACGAGTTACTAGTTACTATTTACGAGTTACGAGTTACGAGTTACGAGACGTCACGCAAACATCTTAGGGTATAGGAACGCTTTGATCGATCCTGTACCCTTTGCTATTTCCTGCCAAACGTTTGCATGTGTGAACTGAAGGATCACAACGCCACACGTGGGCATGTGTGTGAAGGTCTCCCCAGAAAGGGAGCGGACCAGTTCTGTCACACCGGGATTGTGTCCAACGATCATTGCTACATCAACACCATCATCTATCGCATCCACAACATGAAGCAATGATGCGAGTGGCGCTTCGTAGATCGCGTCGGTCTGCTGCACGCTATCCTTTGACAGCTCAAATGCATCAACAAACGCTTGGGCTGTTGTCCATGCTCTTGTGGCTGTGCTGGAGATCAACAGTGACGGATGCGGATGATGTTTTGCCACGTATGCTGCCATCATCGGAGCGTCGTGTCTACCACGATCGTTGAGAATGCGTTCCTTGTCTGATAAACGCGGATCGTCCCACGCAGATTTCGCATGACGCACAACAAACAATGTTTTCATGGTTCCGATCCAGCTTATTGTGATCGTACGGTAAAGAGCAAGAGCACCGTTGTTGCTGCCGCTGCGATGAAGATCACGGGCTGCGCTAGATCATCCCAAAACGATGTTGGAGGGGGCGGAATGGTGCCGCTACTCCCACGATGTTGTTGAGATTCTGTGGCAGCGGCCATCTCACGGGTTGTAACGTCTGCACGACGCGTGGTCGGCGTTCGCAGGACGAGCCCCGGAGGTGAAGATCTGCGATCGCGCGCATTACACTGCACTACGATGGTGCGCAGAATACTGTCCGTGTTCTCTTTAGGTGTATATCTCGTAGAGACATCTTCGATAGAGAATACAACGTCTGCCTCTTCCTCAACTGACACAACGCGGGCGATGCGCCCGGCATATTGCATGCGTCTCCCCATTATGCTCGATATCCATTCGCGGTCTGGATGTTCCGATACATAATACTGCAATTCACTGGCGCGATACTGAAGACACACAGAATCAACGATGTCAGCGATCGCACGGTCAATCACATCGATGGTGTTCGGCACAGCTTGTGCGTGCAGACACACGCTACACATGAACAACGAAATGCAGAGAAGTGCTACTCGGGTCGTCATGAATGTTGTGAATGATGTCGCAGTGTTAAAAGCGCACTCACAAGTCCGTGTTCGTTTTCGTATAGACCCGGCCTTACACGCAGTGGCCGCCTACGGCCACGTATGTATATGCGGACGAGGGCAAGCACGCCGCGAACATTCGTCCTCCGTTCGCTGCCGATAACGATCTTTTCAATCTCTTCAAGTTGGAAGGTGCGTTCGTGGAATCGACTCAGATACGTTACAGCATCATCGCTGATAATGATCGAACGTCTGCTTACACTGTTCACGACAAGTGAAAACGTAGTGATCACAACAAAGGACCCGAGAAGCACTACAACGGGATCGGTCAGTACAACATTGACAAGGCCCTGTTGAATAGTGCTGTCCCACACCGCCGTAATCATCACGTATCCGATGAGAGTAACAGCATAGACTGCAATGGACTGCCAGTAGAAGTCGAGCTTCACATGAAATTCTGCCGGCAATGCCACCTTTTGTAGGGTGTCGGTCATAAGGAGCCCCTTTCTCTATCACCGATCCGGAGCACGAGGCGAGCAGCATCATGCGCTGCAAAGGGCTTTCCGAGAGAAAGCATGGCGTTGGACATAGTGCTGCGCCTGTTTGGGTCGTTCATGACGGAGTCGATGGTAGGAAGGAGAATGTCTCGCAGGACGCTGTCTGAGAGCACAAGTGCTGCGCCGTGTTTTTCTACTACACGCGCATTGTGTTGCTGCTCATTTGTTGAGGCCGTAGCAAGAGGAATGAGAATGGCTGGCTTCCCAACGATTCCAAGTTCAGCAATAGTTGTGGCACCAGAGCGAGAAACAACGAGATCTGCTGCTGCATAGGCGCTTCCCATGTCATCCAGAAACGGCAACATCGTTACGTTAGGGGGCAAGGTGGACGGAGGGGTGTATCCCTTCCCTGTTTGCCACAACAGTTGCCACGGTCGATCGGCGATCTCCGGAAGGGCGCGCTCTATGGACGTATTTATGGTGTGCGCTCCAAGACTACCACCAAACACAAGTACGGTAGCCCTGTTTGGGTCGAGCCCGAAGGCAAGACGCGCTTGGTCAATTGGCTTCGAAACATCGATCTGGGTTCGCACAGGATTGCCAAGCACGTGTAGTCTCGACGTCATTGAGTCGGGATAGAATCTCCGGCTTTCTTCAAATGCCAGAACAACGGCCGTAGCCTTTGGCGCAAGTCGTGAATTGGTCTTGCCGGGGTTGAGATTGCTTTCGAGTACAACAAGCGGAACGTGTTCGCGGATGGCAGCAACGCCTACCGGGTAGCTGATATAGGCTCCTGTACACACCACAACATGCGGTTGATGTTGACGAATAACGTCGCGCGCAATTCGAATGGATGTGAGCACCTTCATCGGCAAGGTGAGCGTTGAGAGGGCTAGCCCCTTAAACCCGGCTATCGGCATAGGAACGTAGCGGTAGCCTAGCTTGGGAACCAGCGTGGTTTCCATTCGGTCGGAGCTTCCCATAAAAACAACGTCGCAACTTCCGTTAGTGAGAGCCTGCAATTGCTCAACCACTGCAACAGCGGGGAAGATGTGTCCGCCGGTACCTCCGGCAGCAACTACCACACGAAAATTCTCAGAAGGGGCTACTGTTGCGATCACGTTCACACACTCAAAGGGAGGAAGCACTACCAAAATAGGCCCTCTTCCGTAATTTCAGCCGTCCTTCCCCATTCTCGTTATCGAAGTACCATGCACCGACGCACAATCTTCCTCCTTACGCTTCTCGTTATCATCACTGCGCACGGTAACGCGCAAACGGTTGGTGTGAGGCAATACATTCAACAGGTCGCGTCGGGATGGACGTCTGATGCAAAAAAGGCGCTGCCAGATCTGCTCATCGACAATCCGGACGATCCTGGCGTGCTCTTCCTTCACGCATCACTTGTTGAAGATCCAAAGAAGGCAGCACCGCTCTTGGAGCGTATCGTAGATGCCTATCCGAAGAGTGAGTGGGCCGACGATGCACTTGCCCGATTGGTGATCTTCTCGGCTACAAAGGGCGAATCCGATAAGGCAAAAAAGACATTCGCCATCATGCGAGAGCAATATTCGCAGAGCGAACTACTTTCGGTTGTCTACGATGTTATGCGGTCCACCGTTGGCGTACCACCTCCCGGCGACCGTTCAGTTGCAGTTCCTGCGCCAAAAAAACCTGAGCCAGTTGTAGAGACACCGGTGAAGACCGCAACAAAGTCATACACGCTTGTAACTCGCACCACGTTCAGCAAGGATGAGGCAGACGGTCTCATGGCGCAGTTCAAGAAGAAGCGGATGCGTGCGAGACTCACCACGGAGCAACTCAAGAACAAGACGCGCTACATTGTGAGTGTTGGCGAGTACGAGACAGAGCCAGACGCCCTAAAGGACCTCGAATCTGTACGCGCAGTATGCAAGTGTAAGCCAACGGTTACGAAGCGTTAATGCGACTACTTCTCGCACTAGCTTGTTTGACACTTGCGTTGGCCCCTATGCTTGCGCAGAATGCCGACGTGAACGCCGAGCGTGTCTCCATGGATATGCAGCTCCTGCGCGCTGTAGACGGCTCTGCGCCGTTGGGAACCTACGCTGTGTGGCCACAGTCCGCGTACACGCTCACAGAGCAGGGCAAGGACTCAGCCAATGCATTCGGCAGATATATCCGGTCGTATTACAACTCCGTGTTGCTGAATGCCCCCTTAACGGAGGACCTGGAGTTTGCGGAGTCAACAAACGGTAGGTTCCGTGGACTTGTGTATGCAGACAGCATTGCTCGCATTCAAGGCGACATCTCCCTCATGATGCGTCCGGGATATTATCGTGATGGTGAAACAGCCGATCCGTTCCTTCTCATGCGCCCTGCCGTGCGATTTATGGGGTCTCTTGGTGGGAACTTTGGCTATTTCCTCGATCTTTCCAACGGCATCAGGCTGACCGGAGATCCTGCACAGATCGCTAAAACAGACCCCACCCTGGCACGAACACTGAAGTTCTCCATCGAAGACAGTGCGTTCTTCGATCGCTACATCGGCTACGTTCAGTATCAGAGCAGCTGGCTCCGTGTGCGGTTTGGACGAGAAGCAATGCAGTTCGGATTCAGTCCGATCGACAACTTTGTTCACTCCATTGAAGCCCCCTTACTAGACGGTCTTCTGATAGACGTACCGTACAAAAGCGTTCGGTTCACCATGACTCACTCTGCTGCGAATGGAGTTGACACGGCGGGTACGGCAGTTACCGGCAAATACATTGCTACCCATCGTCTGGCGATCGATCCTGTTGATTGGCTGAGCTTTGCCGTGAGTGATATGATCGTGTATTGGGGCAGGGGGCTAGATTTTGTCTATCTCAACCCACTCGCATTCTTTGTGTCTGCCGGACTCAGCACACAAGAGCGGAGTTTGAACGACAATTCAATGATGGGGTTTGATCTTGCCGTGCGCCCATTCAAAGGAACGATGATTTACGGGTCTTTCATTATCGACGATTTGAACTACGCTACACTTGGAGATTCATCATCAGGTGGAAATCAAAACAAATTCGCCTATCAAATCGGAGCTTCCCAGGCGCTGGGCAGGCCAGGAGAGGCCTCCCGTTCCCTTGTGTCTTCAGAGTATGCTCGCGTTGATCCGTTTACATTCTCTCACCGTAGCATCAATGCATCGTACACAACATTTGGTGCGCCGGTTGGCTACGACCTTCAGCCCAACTCGGACCGTGTTGCGTTTCAGGCTCGGCATTGGTTCAGTCCACGACCCTTCGTTCGTTTGGACCTCGACTATACACGTCACGGAGAGAACTTCCTCGATAGCACCGGCAACATCCAAGCTGCAGAAGATCCCAACTATCCGGGTTCCGGGATACTTGTAGCCGTAGGGAATGTAGGGGGCGATATGTTGCGCGGTGATGGCGATGGCCTTGCAGGCAACACCTTCCTGCGCGGCAACCTGAGCTATCAACGGCGCGTCCGACTCTGGTTCTCTGCAGAGTGGTTCCCGAATGTCTTTACAGACCTCCGCGTTGGATACACGAATCGCAACGGTGGGAATGTGCCCGAGAACTTCTTTTTCGGATCCTTTGAGATCCGTGTTGGATATTAAGGTCTAAAGGCCTGCTTTACCACTTGAAGCACGTCGCGAGTTTGATCGTCCTTACGGCGAATCACATATGCCACTAGCTCGCAGTTTGCAAGATTCCAATCCACTCCCTCGGGAATAGTGAAGCGAAGAACCTTCTTGATCTTTGACCCGGCTGGTTCAACCTTTGCACTGAGAGAATCTCCCCACGTGCCGTTCATAGAACCACGCAGTACGTGCTCAAATTCATACTCTTCTACATGTGATGGTGTACGGCGATAGTCCTTTTGGTCCTGCACAATACCGTTCTCCGTTATCCAGACTACTAGGGAATAGTCTGCTTCACCCTCAGCGAGATACGTAGCCTCAACAGTGGCCACGAGTGTTCGATCTTCTGCATGGAAGGTGTGACTCAGAGCAAGATCGATACGTGGCGAAAGTGCAAGTTGAGCTGCAACAGCTGGGACCCAGTTGTTTTGACCAAGAATGAACCGTGTATTGTACTTAGCGCGATTAACCAATCCGTTTGGATTACCGGCTCGACTGATCTTGAATGTCTGGTCGAGCGAGGTCCCAACTTCTGTCCGAAAATCATACGGGTAGTCCGGAAGTTCCGGTGGAGCAAAGCCTCCGGCATGAATTGCCGTTACGATCACGCGGGATGGATTTGCTGCAGCAATAGAAGCAGCGATATCCGCAGCCTCCGGGCAGTTGCCACACGTATGCCCCGTATAGTCCTCAAGGAGGACGTTCTGCAACCCCTCAGTTCGGGCGACAACGTTTGATGTATCCTTCAGCAACGTATCAGCTGGGTCAATGGGATTCTTGAGGTACGGTGCCTCAATCACATCGCAAGCATTGATCATCAATGCCGTTGCGAGTGTAAGCGAGAGAAGAAGGATTTTCATGGGATGTCTCCGTGTTGGCGATGTACTGACCACCAAGCCTATGTCTTTGTTACGTCAGAAGGAATACGTCACGTTCAGGGTCATACCATTTGATGCAGGGACCGGACGACAGATACCACCTACGCAGAGAATACCACCACGCACTCGGCCATACCCACCTTGCACACGCAATGCGCCGGCGTTGTAGGCAAGACTAACGTTTGGATAGTGCACCTGCAGGGTTGGATCAGCATTGCCGTAATTGTATTCGTCAAACACGGTAAAGTACCAGTGCGGAGAGATCGTGTATTCAGCGAGCGCCATCACCCAATTCCCATTCTGAAGGGCGAGTTGCGCACCAGGTTGATGAGAAACGGACATGAACTGGAATTCCGTTCGAAGGCTCTGGTTTTTCGCCGTCTTGAACCACAGCTCTAAACACACGAAGTTTGAGGTGATCACACCATAGAGTGTTTCATTGGGCGAAGCCCTGCGCTCAATGATGTCTTGATCGTAATCGAGGTTTACGTAGACAAGTGTTGCTTTGAAATCCTTGCCGAATTTTCGTGAGATCTCAACGTTCATGTCTCGGTAATAAATGCGATCTGCCCACCAGAACGCAACGTCATAGGTAAACGGGCTGGTGTGTGTTGTATCCATGGCGTGGATCACCGAAGCGTTCAATGTGATCATCGTCTCATCGTTCCCAAGCCCGTAGCCCTTGGGGATCGTAATAGAGATGTCGCCCTGCATGCCAAACTCACCAGTTGGCTGCGTTGCGTATGGATAGAGCGTGATGAGTCGCCACGTATGTTGTTTGGTTAGCGCCGGCAGATAGTTCACCTGCTGTGCAAATCCCGTGGCCGTTCGGTCACTTCGGAAGTCCATGTTGTCGATTCGCTTTGCAGCGAAGTTCAATCCAAGACCCGAAGCGGCATACGATGCATTAAGGTACAGGGCGTCTCCAGGATTGAACGAGAGCACATTGGCAGCGCTCGGATCATTGATCTTGTAGGCATATTCAAGTTCGAGCGAGAAGTCGGCATACATGAAGTGCGCACGAGTGGACCATGCGAGCACATTCTCCGGAATCTTTAGTAGATCCTGGTCATCAGCCTGATATCTACTCATCACGCTTGCGCCAAGTGTAAGATGCATGGAACTCGGAAGAAGCGAGTCGCCGATCTCGTTGAGGTCGAGACTCAGATCGCCCCCTCTCATAATGCCTCGGCTCAATTCCCAGAACGCACGTTGCCGACCGATAAGACCCGTGATCTTTAGACCCGGCGTTGGAATGAACCGCATACGCAGACCATCGATGGAGTTATCGAATCCAAGGTTGCGTTCTTCATAGGTGCGAAAGATCATACCACTACCGAACTGCTCATAGAAGTTACCGGCTGTAACCTCAAAGATGTCGTCGGTGTACGAGGCAAAACGATATGGTATACCGAGACCTGTACCGCTACCCGACGTACCATAACGTGGGTCGATGCCGAGCAGTGGGTTCTGATAGGATTCAAACCGAATGCCCGCCGTGAATTTGCCTCGGGTGAACAAGAGGTTGAAGAACGTATTGGAGAGGAGCCGTTCCGGTACCTCTGGGGCTCCGATAATGGTGTCTTCCGTATACGTTTGGATATCGGACTGGAGGGACCCACTGATGGTACCGATGTCCTGAATGTCGATACCCTGACCAAATGTGGGTAGCGAAAGCACCACAAGGGCCACAATTCCCGCAATGAACACCTTCACGTATTATCCTTCTTTGCCCGTGAGTTTCTTGAAGAGTTCTTCCAGTTCATCTTCGTCGCCGGACGAATATGCACTATGGGAAAACACAACCTTCCCATTCATGATCACGAAGGTATGCGGGACGTTGTTCACATTCATCGCACGTTTGAACTCTTGATTGATGTCGAGCAAAACATCATACTTCCAGTTCCGCGACTTTACAAAGGGGGCTACCTTGGACGCATTGCGGGAATCGTCGATCGACACAGCTACCAGCTTTACCCCGTACCTTTCCTGCCACTCCTCGTAGAGTCCGTGATATGTCTGCAATTCCTGCAAACACGGCTTACACCATGTAGCCCAAAAACTCACCACAACGGGCTTGTTATCCGTGCTGATGTCTGCTGTATTGATCAGATCTCCCGTAACACTCCGGATCTTTACAGAAGGTAGACGGGCCGAAGAAGTATCTTGAGCGTAAACCACTCCGGAGAGCGAAACAAAGGCGATGATGGCCGTCAGTACGAACCTTTTCACGAATTCTCCTGTCACAAAAAAGTGGTTTCGGCGTCATATGCTCTACTCGTTCGGGAATTTGCCCGCATGTAGTAGGTTTGCAGAACGCATTGAATCCAAGGGACGTCAAATTATGAAAACTCATGTACTTGCGCTTGTTGCGGGACTTCTCCTTTCCATGTCTGCCAGCGCTCAGACGTACACCATAGACTGGCTTCAGGGTGAAACCATCTCTGGAACACCCGGCGGAGGAACGGTGAAGCGCGAGGGCACCATTCGGAACCTCAACGACACCGCTAAGGAATTGTACTTCTCGTACGACCTCAACGGCCTATCACTTGATCACACAGCTCAGCTATGTATGAATCTTTGTTGGTTCCTGTATCCGGGCCCGGGAGATGACCCCTATATCCGTGACGGACAAGTACTTAGCGTTGGTGGAACGCTTCCTCTCTACGTAGATCTTACCCCTCATGGCACGGAAGGTACGAGCACTGTGCTGGTTACGTTGTTCGACAAGACCAACACCAATGACAAACTCAACTTCTCCGTTACGTTCAAGATCGCTCCTTCAACATCTGTCCGCGATGCATCTGAGATTGGCCTCTCGGTTGGTCCTCTGCCGGCAACAGAATCAGTTTCGGTCCGTGGCGACGTTTTGCCAACAATCACAACGATTGGCCTCTACGATGCCTCAGGCAACATTGTTCGCTCCTATGGTGTGCCTACATCAACAGTGGCAACCCTTCCCTTGAGTGGCCTTGCATCCGGTACGTATCGCCTTATCATGACGTCGGCTGATGGCTCCATGTCGGCCTCTCCGGTGGTTATTACTCGCTGATCTTCCACTCTCTGCTCGACCCATGAAGAACATCATCGGCCGAGGACTTGCCTCCCCTGGTCTCCAGGCAGCTGTCCTCGGCTTTCTTGTTTTTGTGACCTATGCCCTAACAATGGCACCTGGTCTGATGTATACCGATAGTGGCGAGTTGGCCGCCGCGTGTACAACACTGGGAGTTGCCCACCCCACGGGCTATCCGTTGTTTACCCTCCTTGGCCACGTTTGGACAATGATGTCATGGGGCTCCCCAATATCTGCACTCAACCTTCTCGCAGGCGTGTGGGTGGCCTCTGCCGTTGGCAGTACCTACCTACTCATGTTGAATGTCTTGCAGTGGGTATATGGCGTTGGCACCAATCGCCTCTATCCCATCATTGCAGCTACAGGTGCATTGATGCTCGGATGGAGCAGCGTTGTGTGGGCACAGGCAACATCCATTGAGGTGTATTCGCTTCACCTTCTTCTATTCTCGTTGACGTTGCTGTTTGCTGTGAAGAGTGTTCGTAGCGGTGACCATGCTCAGCGGTGGACAGCACTGACCGGACTTCTCTATGGCCTAATGCTGGCCAACCACCTGTCTTCGGCATTTCTTGCGCCGGGCCTTCTGCTGCTCTGGCTCTCGGGTACTCAGGATCGCACATCACGCCTACGTTCATGGGCGGTGGTAATAATCCCTGTATTAGCTGGTGTTGCCCTCTACGCAATTCTTCCATTGCGGAGTGCGCAGGAGCCCCCTATCAACTGGGGCATGGTGCACCGAGATCTCTCGGCCTTCCTTTATCATGTTAAAGGCACACAGTTCGGAGTGTGGATGTTTAGTGACAAGAAGGCGTTCTCAGATAACGTTTCGATGTTCTGGGCACTACTCGCGTCAACCTTACTGTGGATTGGTTTTATACCTGCATGCATCGGACTCTGGCGAATGGTAACGGGTCAGCGTCGGTTTGCACTAGCCCTGATTGCACTCGTCATCGGCAATCTCGGCATCTCGCTTGGCTATGCTATTCCTGACCTCGAGCCATATTTCCTTCCAACAATCCTTGTTTCGGTTCTGCTGTTCTGCCTTGGTCTGCCATCACTGATGAGGAAGCTTCCAACTGGCTCATACTGGGCCGTCCTGGCTATACCCATTGTTGCCTTGGTTGTTGGATGGCCGCAGCAGGATAGGTCTGAGCATACGGCAGTTGACAACTATACATCGTGGGTGTTTGACAATGCAGAGCCAAATGCAATCATTCTCACACGCCAATGGGACTACTTCTGTTCTGCAGCTTGGTACCGTCAGGTTGTACAAAACGAGCGGACAGATATCACGGTGATCGACAAGGAACTCCTACGACGTACCTGGTATGCCCCCTACCTCTCGCAACGATATCCCGAGGTGATGAAACGCGTCCGGCCAGAGGTAGACGCATTTATGCCCTACCTCCAGATGTTTGAGTCTAATGGCGATGCCTTTAACAAGAACCAGGCAAACGTGCGGATTATTCAGCAACGATTTGTGTCACTCTTGAATGCTCTTGTTACGGCAAACCCGGACAGGCCGGTCTACATCACTCCGGAACTTCTGAATGATGAGCAGGGATTTGCTGTTGGTTATGACAGACGTCCGGCCGGACCACTCGTTCGATTGATAAAGGACTCGGCAAACCTCCGGCAACGTGAGGGTACGGCTGGTCTCAACGAACTGGTAGCGAGCCTCAGGGGCAGAACTGAACGACTCGATATGGGGCTCCAACAAACTGCACTTGCTGGCTTTGGTACGATGGCGTATTACAGACTTGATGCGTTTGCCGATACCGCAGGTTTCCGCAGATATCGTGATCTTGCGCGCCGTTTGGACCCTAAGGATCGTATCACCCGCCAACTTGACGGCGCGATCCCCTGACCAGAATTAACTACGTCATAACCACATCACGAGCACACCCGTGACACGTCATAACGTCATACCGTCATCTCGTCATAACGTCATTACATCACTACGTCATTCCGTCATTCTCGTCATTGTTTTGCTCACGGGTTGCGCCTCTTGGCAAGAACCAGAGGCAACTGCGGATGCAACGCCACCACCGGGATATGCACCGATCTTTCTGAGAACAGTTGCAACTCTTCCGGATAAAAAGCCTCAGAAGGTTGCTCTAAACGCAACACGTGTAGATACACGGGATGGCAAATCGGTCAAGATCTATGCACACGTTTTGGATTCAACTGGCACCTACTACACCGGTGGTGTAAAAGGAAACGGCAAGGCTCTGTGGTGTAGGGTAACGGAAACCATTAATGGCACATCGCGCGATGTGAAGAACTACACCATTCGCGAAGTAACGGAGCGCGATAAGGAGCCGGTGGCCTTTGCACTTGTAATGGACAACTCCGGCTCAATGGGCGACGCACGTGCACGAGCAATGCAAGCGTCGGTTGAAGACTTCCTCGGTTTGAAACAACCGCAGGACGCCGTTGCTCTTGTCCGCTATGATCATCACACAGAAGTAGAATCGCCACTCTCGAACAACACCGAAGAGGTGCGAAGCAAGCTGAAGCAGAATGGACTTGAGGGATTTGGAGGGGGCACTGCCATTCACTCTGGAGTAGTTGCTGCAATTGATCATCTCGATCAATCAGCACCAAAGGGAACACGGAAGGCTGTGATCATTTTCACAGACGGTCAAGAGAATTCATCCAAGCTCTCACGCGATGAAATGATCTCGCGCGCAATCAAGTCCAACGTTGTTGTTTGTGCAGTTGACTT
>DATGWS010000324.1:0-37464 GCA_035299365.1 Candidatus Didemnitutus sp. | reverse complement strand
GTGTACTACAGTTACTAGTTACTCGTTACTGAGTAACTTCGCGGATGAGTTTTACTGGTTGGCCTTTCAGGGTCTTTCTTTCGTTGTTCGCGGTTGGCGGTGTGATCTGGCTAGGTGCCAGTATTGCGCGGATGGTTGTTGGGTTTGACGTTTTCGTTCCTGGGACCCTCGTATTTAAGCCTACGCAGTCAGAGGCAGTGCGTCTGCACACAATCTGGCTCTTTACCTTACTTGGTGGCTGGACCGGCTGGTCTTTCCTCCTAGCCACGGTTGGCGGGGTTGGTACGGCAGTGATCGTACGCAGGTCCTTCCGAAGCCATGGCTGGCTATTGATGTCGGCCATCCTTCTTGTCCTCTTGATCCCCGTGCAAGCCTATGTGGCGTTGGAAGATTACCGACTCTGGACGTTTTTTGACCGGACAACCGGTATGCCCCTCGCACAGCCTACCGAGATCATCGCGGCCTTTCTCAATCGCTACACAAACACTGCCGTGAACATCATGCTTGGCATGTCTCTCCTAGCCGCGCTTACGATGATCCTGTTCTGCACTATTCGCCCCTTGCAACGCCCCCTATCCGACACTACGAAACAATGAAGGCAGATAAGCTCCTCGATGAATTGATGGCACTTGCAAAATCACTTGATTATACCGTCCGCCGAGAATCAGGCACATTCCGCGGCGGTGCATGTGTTGTCCACGAACAACGATTGATCATTCTCAACCGATCCATGCCCATTGAGGCCGCGGCGGTAATCCTTGCACGTGCTTTGTGCCGATTTGTGCCGGACGACCAGTTCATGAAGCCGGCCATACGAGAGATCATCGAGCGCGAGCGGGCGTGGATTGCAGCTCATCCCGACGTGACATTCCAACCTCTAGCAACAGAGGCGGAGTGACACGTTTCGCAACCATAGCCCTCGTTGGTAGGCCCAATGCCGGCAAATCCACCCTCATGAATGCCATCCTTGGCATGCATCTGAGTATTGTTACCAATAAGCCGCAGACCACGAGGAAACGTGTTCTTGGTATCCACACAGAAGGTGATACCCAACTCGTCTTCCTTGATACACCAGGCCTACTTGCACCGAAGTATCGGATGCAGAAGCACATGATGGGCTACGTGGATGAGTCACTCGATGCAGCCGATGTGATCTGTGTGATCGTCGACGTAAAAAAGGCTTTTGAACGGGGTAATGTGATCGACCCAATGTGGTCCGAAGCCATCACCAAGCGTGATGTTCCCGTGATACTGGTCCTTAATAAAATGGACGTTTTAGGTGTGCCTAAGGAAGCCGCTGTGTTGATGGAACAAGCACGATTGAGCGGACTCTTCGCCAAGGCCATTGCCATCAGCGCCAAGGACACCACCTATGTAGAAGACCTGGTGAAGCTCCTGTGTGAACTTGCCCCGGAAGGTGAGTTTCAATACGACTCTGAAATCGTGTCGGACCAGCCGGACCGATTCTTCGTTGCTGAGTTCATTCGAGAGGCCATCTTCAAGCAGTTCTCTGAGGAAATCCCGTACGCAGCCGATGTGACCATTGCAGAGTTCAAGGAGCGTGAAGGGGGCAAATGGTATATCGCAGCCGACATCGTAGTTGAGCGAGAGAACCAGAAAGCCATTCTCATCGGGGCCAAGGGTGGCGCATTAAAACAGGTTGGAGAAGCCTCCAGAGCCACAATCGAGCAACATCTCGGCATGCCGGTCTTTCTAGAGTTGTACGTCAAGGTCAGAAATGATTGGCGCAATGACCGCACTCAATTGGCAAGTCTTGGCTATTGAAGCCAATACCTCCCGTCGCCATCCGTTATCTTTGCGGTCTATGCCAGCCCCCTACCGAATACTCCTGTCCCTAATCGCTATTTCGTTGTTTTCTTGCGCCTCATCCGATGAGGCAAAAAAACAGCGGACTGTAGACGACGTGTGGGCCAGTGCAAAGAAGTCGTACGATGACGGCGATTGGCTCGACGCTCAGTCGGGCATGGAAGTGATCAAACTCCAGTATCCGGCATCTCAGTATGCAGACGATGCTCAGTATTACCTCGCCGAAATCACCTTTGAGCGTGGCGAGTTCATCATGGCGGCGTTCAATTACAACCTCATCAGGCGTTCCTATCCGTCGAGCGAGTTTGTCCGCCCTGCGATGTATAAAACAGCATTGTGTTACGACAAGATCTCGTTACCGCCCGATCGAGATCAAGAGAACACCCGCAAGGCGTTACAGGCTTACGGAGACTATCAGGCGATGTTCATGAGCGACTCACTCTCCCGAGAGGCAGCAGTGCGTACGCGTGAACTCCGAGACAGACTAGCAGAACGAAACTGGATCATTGCAGAACACTATATGCGCACACAGGCACGTCGTGCAGCATCGATCCACCTTGATGCCATCATTGATGAGTACCCGGACTCCAAATGGCTCGAAAGAGCCATGGTGTTGAAATTGCAGATCCTTGAATGGCAAGAGAAGAACGATGATGCGCGCACGTTGATCGCCATGTATAGACGTATGGTGAAAGATCCGCAACTCAAAGATGACGTTGATGAAATTGAAAAAGGACTTCCGTGAAATCCCCTGAAGAGAGCGTCGTTATCATGACGGAGCTCGTACTCCCGAACGACACCAATTACCTTGGCAACCTCCTTGGCGGACGCCTTATGCACTGGGTAGACATTGCAGCAGCGCTCAGCGCACAACGTCATAGCGGCAAGGTATGTGTTACCGCATCCGTTGACGAGATCAGCTTCAATGAGCCAATAAAACTTGGTCACGTAGTACACATCCGCTCCGTACTTACACGCGCCTTCCGCACCTCAATGGAAGTGTACGTGGAGGTATGGAGGGAAGATCCACTGCATGGTTCTCGTGCTCGCACATCAGAGGCCTACCTGACGTTTGTGGCGATTGATCAATATGGCAAGCCCCTTCCTGCACCTCAACTCGAGCCCATAACGGACGACGAAAAAGTCCGATTCGAAGAAGCGGCCATTCGTAGAGAGAACCGCCTCCGTGCACGCGAAACGATGAAGGCCCTACGCGGATGATCCGATGGGTACTCGTTGGACTTGTTGTGGCTTCAACAATGTGTTGGGCCCAGGACGAGATACCAACAGTGCGCATGATCCGCGCATATGGCGGCAACAATGAAAGCCTGCCGCCGATCGTGATGATGGGCAAGGACGTAGAGAAAGGCTTTGGATCTGAGTTTGCGACCATTGAGTTCGATCTCACGGCACAGACCATTCCCAATGTTTATGCACGCATCACCCATTGCAAGGCTGATTGGACGCCGGACGACAACGGCTTTCTTACAGACGTAACCAACCGCACAAGTATCGTCGATTGGACGCTCGCACCCGAGCGATCCAAATACTATCGATATCGCGGAAAGATGCAGATCCCCAACCCTCAAACGTCGCTTCGCTTCAGCGGCAATTGGCTCGTTACACTACACGATCTCAACACCGATGCCGTGATAGGTCAGACGCGGATCTTTGCTGTGCAGAAGCGTGCTGCTATGTCACTGGCCTTTATGACGGACTTCTACGAACCCGTCAAACGTGTCAGCTCCATCGCCTATACCATTGAAGCCACTGTCACAGAGCCAACAGGCGATCTACTAACCAACAACCTTCACACCGTTACATTCTATCGCAACAATCGCTGGAACGAACCATTCATCGTATCTGAGCGCGCCTCATGGGATGTAAACCCTCGCGGTATAGGCAGTGCCATTGTTGGTATTCTGCAAGGGGGCAAGGTGTTCCGTGTATCAAGACTTCCGGCACAGAATGAATACCGCATTCTCGATCTCTCTGATCAGTCGCGATACCCCTTCACAGGCCAACCCGTTCGTATGCCTCTTAGCGATCTCCGCAGAAACGGTATGTTCTACGAACGTTCTGATGATGGCGCGCTTGTGACCACCATGATCTCCGGGTACAGCGATGAATACGTGCCTGTAGAGATTCTCCTCGATCCCGCACCCGGCGGACCAAGTGAGGACGACGTTTTCGTTGTTGGCTCCTTCAATCAATGGAAGCCCGACAAGTCGTGGATGATGTATTTCGACGAAGAGCTGCGACTCTATCGTTGTCGGCAATGGCTACGTCGCGGCAGACACAACTACCTCTACGCCACCGGTCGCCTCAGCGCCGATTCAGACCAGATCCTCGATCTCAACTACGAAGAATTCGAAGGCAACACCGCCTCCGCCTCCAACAGCTTTGTTGGATTTGCCTACTACCGCGAACTCGACTACGGCGGCTATGACGGCATCGTTGCTGCAACCGCGTCAAACATCTATACGTCAGGACGCTAGTTGGAGATCTAATGCTACTTGACCATCCAAATCAGCAAGAAGCGGAGGTCAGTTGCGTGCGGAATGATATGGTAAAAGCCAAAGAAATCTCTAGGGTCATATCCAACCTAGCGGATCCGAGCATAATTGATCAAGACACTTCCTGGTGTAAACAACGTCGAAACATCGAACGTAACAATCAGCCAGTCAGAAAAGCCAATTCCGACATTGAAAAACCCTTTCGACAGATCATTCTGGAAGTCTCGTCCCCAGCCTGCCGATGCAATGACGTGGACTCCAATTGTGTCGCCTCCAAAGTATCGAAACTTCGACACCCTGTATCGAGCGTCTATCCCACAAACGATCTGGCCCATCGGCTTGAGATGCACGTTCCAATAGCCAACATTGCCCCGCAGTCTACCTAAAAGCGTAAATCGCTCGCCAAGATGCAGCATCTCGTAGTCGACTCCTACAGCCCAGTACATCAACGGAAGCATGGTGTCTTTATCGACGTTCGCTGCGATATTCACAGACAGCCCGAATACAAGGGCGTTCGCTAACTCAAATTCTAAACCCATCTTCGTTTGATAAACAAAGTAATTTCCATCGTCACGCTTACCGGCTAGTATATCAAAATGACCGATAGGAGTCAGCTTGACTTTAGTCGAGTCCTTTTGACCTGCACTCCGTTGTATGCAAACAACGATCAAAAGGAACAGCAGAAGAACCGTTTGAGCGCGCACAATCGTCCTCTTTTTATGTCAAGATACCAAGGAGTTTTGCCGCACCGAACGACTAGGGGCAGTTCTCAATCAACCAAGTAAGACCTATGAGCCAGAGTGCAAATTCGAGACTGTCTGGGCATCGGCTGGACAGCTTCGTTGCCTTTGCCTACTACCGCGAACTCGACTACGGCGGCTATGACGGCATCGTTGCTGCAACCGCGTCAAACATCTACACGTCAGGACGCTAGTTGGAGATCTAATGCTACTTGACCATCCAAATCAGCAAGAAGCGGAGGTCAGTTGTGTGCGGAATGAAGTGGTCAACTTGAGCGGAATCTCCACCTTACCGCACCAAGATCTTCAATGGAGCCACATTGGGAATCCGAACAATGTAAACGCCTACAGGAAGTTGAGGCACTGTGGTTTGTGATGCACCGGCCTGAATTGGTACTAACGCCCGAAGACTGCCTATCAGCGAGTAGTATTCTGCTTGTGATTGCTCGTTCAGTGGTGACGGGAGAAAGATGATTCCGTTGTGCTCTTGAAGTAGCGAGGCATTACTTTCAATTCCATCTGAGCTGCTTGTGGTTTTTGTATCTCGAACGAAAATGCGCCAATGCCAATTTCTTAAGTTCCAGACAGTCTGACTAGACTCTTCATATGCCAAGCCCATAACAGATTGTTGGTTGCGATTAAACAGTGGCTTTAGCTGCGGAAATCCAGACAACTTGTACCCGGATGTAAGATTGTACGAAATTCCAATCGTATCATTCGATGCTACCGTGCATGTTCTTGAGTCTACTAGGCTGACAATAAACGGGACGTGATTCACTCGAATGGTGTCGTCAGGAAACAGTGAGTCAAGGGGTTGTAGAAGTAGGAAGTGTTGATCCAATGCATCCGAAATGCTCCAGAACTCAATAAGATTCGTACCGCGAGGAATCGTCGAACAAACATACTTGCTGTGTTCTATCGACCTTGCGTTGTAGACAAAGCCCTGATTGTCTACCCATGTGGTATCGTCAAAGATCTTCATCGTTCGAAAGCCGCTGTTGTTGCCATAATTGAAATTGGCACGGCGACGTTTAAAGTCCCATGTTCGGCCGTTGTCTGTACTAATCTCCAGTATGTATCCCGGAGTACGATTGAAGCCACTTGGGTCGTCCTCAATTCCCTGGTCATTCTTACACGGGTGCAATGTCTCCATGACAAGTACACTGTCGTTTATTCGGTCAACGTAGCTTCGCTTTTGGGGATTTCCTTCGATGCATTTACTTCTGCCTCTACTCCTTCCAGATCGCACACTTACTGTATCGACTACTATCTTGGATATTGCTTGCATACGCTGATCCACAGTGATCAGATCTCGCCCGTAGTATTCATACATCGGTGCCGCATCTGTGTGTTCAAGTGAGTCCTTCCAGTCTAGTTCATATAGCAACAGGCCCTCTGGCCTTCCACGGAACGAGATGCTCATAAACCTGCCTGGCAACCGAGGCAGCACCTCAGTCCACGTCTTTCCCCAGTCACTTGAATAATAGGCCGCAGTTGTTGTATTGCTATGCCGCAAATACAAGTACCCTGGAATAACTGTGTCAAGTGGCGGACGGTGCTGTCCGACCACCACTACCGTACCATTGGCTGTTGTATCATAGCCGTATGGTTCAAAGACATACGGCGCTTCTGGTTTTGGCAACGGTATAGTGTCGAACGTCCTAAAAAAGTCATGCGTGGTTACCACACGCACATTCGTGTCGGTTAAAAACACAATGCCTCGGCCATCATCTGTTGCTACAATTTGGCTCACGATGTGGTTCGGTGCGAAGCGCACTTCGCGCCATTGTGCTTGCATTGTTGTGCTGGAAATGATCGTCAGGACAACAACGATCAGCCAATTTTTATCATTTTCCCACATGACGGGACTCCTAGATACTCTTCTCACTCATATACACCAAACCCACGTCAGCTCGACTATAGAAGTTACGGACTATTCAATGCCGTAACCCTGCAACTCTGTAACTCCGTAACTCTGTAACTCTGCATCTCCGTAACTTTCCGTCCTCATGAGCAGACAGAACGAACAGACAGATCCGCGGATCCGCGTTGATGATGATGCCGATGCAGCCTTGCGTCCGGCTACGTTTTCGGATTTCACCGGACAGCCAAAGATCGTAGAGAACCTCAAAATCTTTATCGCGGCTGCCAAGGGAAGAGGCGAGGCATTGGACCATGTGTTGCTCACGGGTCCGCCCGGACTTGGCAAGACAACACTCTCGCACATCATCGCCCGCGAGATGGGTGCGCAGATCAAGATCACGTCGGGACCGGTCTTGGAAAAGCCCGGTGATCTTGCCGGACTGCTCACAAGCCTCGAAGAGGGCGACATCCTCTTCATCGACGAGATCCACCGACTCTCACCCGTGGTAGAAGAATACCTCTACTCGGCCATGGAGGACTTCCGTCTGGATATCATGATCGATTCCGGTCCGGCAGCACGTTCCATCCAGCTCTCGGTGCCGCGCTTTACTCTGATCGGTGCAACAACACGACAAGGACTGCTCACAGCCCCCTTACGCTCTCGATTTGGGATCACCAACAGACTCGATTATTACGACGCAGCAGAATTGGCCCGTGTTATCACTCGCAGTGCCGGACTCCTCAACGCACAGATTGATGTGGAGGGGGCGAATGAACTCGCACGCAGGTCGCGCGGTACCCCACGTATTGCTAACAGACTTCTGCGTCGCACCCGCGATTTTGCCGACGTAAAGGGAACAGGAATTGTATCGCTTGAAATCGCCCGGCTTGCTCTGCAGGCCCTGGATGTAGATGAGTTCGGACTCGACGAGATGGACGCGCGCATCATTTCGGCCTTGATTGAGAAGTTTGCAGGCGGTCCAGTGGGTATTTCGACTCTTGCCGTAGCCGTTGGCGAGGAACCCGGTACACTTGAAGAGGTGTATGAACCGTTCTTGATCCAGCAGGGATTCCTTCAGCGGACGCCACGGGGACGAATTGCAACGCCCCTTGCCTACCGTCACCTCGGACTCACCGCACCAACGCCAGACATGCCATTGTTCTCAGGAGATAATTCTTGACCGTGCGACTACTATTGACCCTCGTCGTTGTTTTCACAGGTTTGTGTTCACAAACAGTGGCGCAGACCTCGTCGATGATGCCCAAGGCCATCATCGGCACACACACACGCGTGATCGTCAGCGTCAAGGACCTCCTTCAATCAATGGCGTGGTGGACCAAGTTTGGGTTCAGCCCCCTATCTAGACCTGAAGACAAGATCGATTCGGCAATTACCCTCTCTGATGGCCAGGTGATCATCACGTTGGTGAAGACAAGTCAGCCTTCACCCGTCATCGTCTACCGCTGTGATAACATCAAACGTCTGAAGGCCCAGCTAGACTCACTCACGATCCTCACAACCTTTGATCTTGAAGGTCCTAGCTATAAAGAACTGCGACTCCGCTCTCCGAATAGCGTCTACTTGGCCGTGCGTCCATCTACAATGGAAGACGACTTCAAAGCAACCGGCACCCTCAACCCCGTCTGCGGCAACCTCACAGAATACAGCACCAGCGCTACCAAACTTCGCTACGAACAAAGCTGGTGGGCAGACCTAGGATTTGCTCCGGTAAGGGGCGACTCAGTGCCCTATCCATACGTAAACATGGGAGACGAGCGCATCGAGATCGGCATACACGAGGAGCGTGATATCGCCAGTCTGGCATTAACGTACTTCATGCCCGACATGGAACAGCGCATTGCACGCATCAAACAGCTTGGACTTACGCCGATCGAGGAGATCCCTACAGCAGATAATCGCATCGGCAATGCAATCTTTCAGTCGCCGGATGGACAGCTTCTCTACCTTTTCGATGGGAAACAATAGCGCGTCCTATCTTTGTGCATGAGCAAAGAGATAACATCCCGCGCAGAAGATTATTCCCAATGGTACATCGACCTAGTCCGCAAGGCTGGGCTTGCTGATTATTCAGCCGTTAAGGGCTGCATGGTGATCAAGCCATATGGTTTTGGGATATGGGAGAACATGCGAGACCAACTCGACCGAATGTTCAAGGAAACGGGGCATGTGAATGCCTACTTCCCGTTGTTGATCCCAAAAAGTTTCTTGAGCAGAGAGGCCGCACACGTTGAGGGTTTTGCCAAGGAGTGCGCCGTTGTTACGCACTATCGTCTCAAGAATGCCGAGGACGGTTCCGGTGTGATCGTTGATCCGGATGCGAAGTTGGACGAGGAGTTGATCATCCGTCCAACATCTGAGACGATCATCTGGAACACCTACAAGGACTGGATCCAGTCATATCGTGATCTGCCCCTTCTCATCAATCAGTGGGCGAATGTTGTCAGATGGGAGATGCGCACGCGACTCTTCCTACGCACTGCTGAATTCCTCTGGCAAGAAGGTCACACCGCACATGCAACGCGCGACGAAGCGATCGAAGAAACACGGAAGATGCTCGACGTCTATGCCACCTTCGCTGAAGTGTGGATGGCCATGCCGGTGATAAAGGGCGTGAAGACAGCAAACGAACGTTTTGCCGGAGCAGAAGACACGTATTGCATCGAAGCGCTCATGCAAGATGGCAAGGCATTGCAGGCCGGAACATCACACTTCCTCGGGCAGAACTTTGCCAAGGCTTTTGATGTGCAGTTCACATCGAAGGAAGGCACGCTGGAATACGTCTGGGCCACGTCATGGGGCGTCTCCACACGTCTGATGGGCGCTCTTGTGATGGCACACTCAGACGACGAAGGGCTTGTGATCCCTCCGAAGCTTGCATCAACACAGGTAGTGATCGTACCGATCCCGAAGCCCCTTCCTGAACTCACCGAAGTAGCAGACAAGATCGCAGCCGAGTTGCGTGCAAAAGGCATCCGTGTGAAGATCGATAACAATGATCAGAACCGTCCGGGATACAAGTTCGCTGAGTATGAGAAACTCGGCTACCCAATTCGCCTCGGCTTGGGCGCGCGCGACCTTGCCAACGGCACCATCGAAGTGGCTCGCAGGGACACACGCGAGAAGTCTAGTGTTGCTGTAGAAGGAATTGCCGACCATATCTCAGCCCTGCTAGATGACATCCAACAGTCGATGTACAACCGCGCGTTGGCCTTCCGCGACGAACACATCACCCGCGTAGACACGTGGGAAGAGTTCATTGCAACACTCGATGGTAAAGGGGGCTTTGTGAGTGCCCATTGGGACGGAACACCGGAAACAGAAGACCTCATCAAGGAAGAGACAAAGGCCACCATCCGCTGCATCCCTCTCAACAATCCACAAGAGAACGGCGTCTGCATCAAGACCGGCAAACCAAGTTCCCAACGCGTCCTCTTTGCTCGTGCCTACTAGTTACCAGGTACTAGTTACCAGTTACAGGTTACTAGTTACGAGTTACAGGTTACTAGTTACCAGTTACAGGTTACTAGTTACGAGATACAAGGTACTAGTTACGAAGAAGGTAACTCGTAACTGGTCACTAGTAACTCTGATTGCATTGTGTGTAGGCTGCAGCTCCACATCGCCCCTTCCCAACACAGACATCTACATCGCTGATTTCGATCAATCAACGATGAAGGTGAGCAACGTGAGGAACATCACCCAACGTACGGGCTACGATAATCAGCCGGCGTTCACTCTGGATGGCAAGGGTATGTACTACGTGTCCGACAGCACAGGCGTAACGGACATCTATCGGTACGATCTTGCATCGGGTGCGATACGTCAGGTAACGGAGACCAATGAGCAGGAGTTCTCTCCAACACCCATGAACGACGGCAAAAGTCTTTCCGTTGTGCGTGTTGGAAAGCCCCTTGCCGATGGAGACGAATACACCGAATCTCAACAAGTGTGGCGGTACGATCTTGGCGGTAGGCCCATTGCGCCAATACTTGCCACACGTCGCGTAGGATATCACTGTTGGATTGATGAAGGCCTTATTGCCCTCTTCATTGTTGGAGATGAGGAAAAGGGGCGTCCTCATAAGCTCATTGCGGCAGACCTTGCATCACGTCAGACCATTGAGCTTGCAACAAACATCGGGCGCACACTTCGCGTCACGTCAGACGGCAGATTAGCCTTTGTGGACAAGTCCGACTCAACGCGATGGAAGATCGCTACCATCTCGCAAGGGGAGGAGACAGCAACGCCCCTTATCGCCCTACCAAAAGGCAGCGAAGACTTCTGCCTATTACCCGATGGAAAGGTAGTGAGCATTAGCGGCAACAGTCTCGTGATGTGGAAGAACGGCGCAATACCAGCATTTATGCCCTTCCACACTTTTACCGATCTCAACGGCTCCATTGCGCGCATCTCAACAAATGCCGATGCAACGAGGATTGTGTTTGTAGTTACTAGTAACTAGTTACTCAGTTACTAGTTACGTAGTTACTCAGTTACCGAGTTACGAGACTTTTCTGACGAACTCTGTTTTTACGGCGATCTTAATGCCGTCTACCTTGCAGTCAACATGATCAGGATCGTCCGTCACGCGAATCTTCTTGATCACCTGGCCGCCCTTGAGCGTGACGCTTGTGCCACCTACCTTGAGGTCTTTGATGACCTTGATCGTGTCGCCTGTAGCGAGCACATTGCCGAGACTGTCTTTGATTTCCATTCGGGAAATTACGGAGTAACTGAGTAACTCCGTAACTGAGCAACTAGTAACTGAGTAACTAGTAACTGAGTAGCTAGTAACTAAGCAACTACCCTTCCTCCATCCTATACCCAACTCCTATCTCCGTTCGTATCAGAGTTGGATGTGCCGGTTCAGTTTCAATTTTGGCTCGGAGCTGACGTATGAAGACGCGCACGATCTGGGGGTCTTCATCTGCAGAGCCCCATATTGCATTGAGGATGAAGGAGTGTGTAAGCACACGTCCGGCATGTTTGACAAGAAGAGCAAGGAGATCATACTCTGTTGACGTAAGGTGAACCTCCATGCCACTCTTCGTTACACGATGTGCTGCGAGATCAATCGTGAGGGGTCCGATGGTTCGTTGAGATTCACCGGTTTCAAGACTCGTATGGTGGCGCAGAGCCACTCTCATCCGCGCAAGAAGTGCCGGCATTGAGAATGGTTTTACGATATAGTCATCTGCACCTGCATCAAGAACACGAACGATCATTGCGTCATCAGCCTGAGCAGTGAGAATGAGAATAGGCACTGCAGTCCATGCGCGAACGGATTCGAGCACCTCCATACCGCTACCATCAGGTAGACCAAGATCTAAAATGATGATGTCCGGCTGAATCAGCGCAGCCTTAACCCGTGCTTCCGCAACAGATCCTGCTTCCTCTACTCGATAACCGGTTGCTTCGGCAGCTATGCGAATAACACGCCGAATCGGCACATCGTCGTCCACAACAAGAAGTTGAAATGATTGAGTCATTTAGTTCGGCGCGAGTGGGACCGTTACAGTGAATCGTGCACCACCCATGGGTGAACGTCCCGCAACGATACGCCCATTGAGGGCCTCCACCAAACCACGAACAATGGAGAGCCCAAGACCGCTTCCGGTTGAACGTGGTCCCCTTGCAAACCGGTCGAAGATCCTACCGATCTCTGTAGTTGATATGCCCGGCCCGTCATCGTCAATGATGATGGTCATCACAGTCTCTCGTACTGCAACGGTGACGGAGACGGACGTTCCTTCTGGCGTGTGATCGATGGCATTGCCTACAAGATTCCTTACAACTTGCCGGATGATCGTCGCATCTGTTCCGATGTCAGGGGGCGATGGAGGATCGATTTCAACAAAAAGCGTTCGTCCATCCTTCAGAGGAAGGAACTCGCTGAAGATGACGTCAAGGGTCTCTCGGATATCAATCTGTTGCCTCTTCACGTCCACCTTGCCGGCATCAATCCTGGCCATATCGAGCAGATCTGTAACGATCTCATCAAGGCGTTCTGCGGATATGCGCATGTCATGAACAAGCTGACGTTGATCGATCGACAGATTGTCACCGAGCACCTCTTCAAGGGTCGATGCCGACCCAAGAATCGACGCCATTGGCGTACGGAGTTCATGGGATACGGCATTAAGAATTGTTCGCGATAGACGTTCGGACTCTTCCGCCTGGCGCACCCTACTAACACGGTCATTCAATCTCATACGCTCAAATGACCATGCTGCTTGACGCACGATACGTTCGATCACACCTGGATCCTCAAACGATCTTTTTTTCGATGTGCGTGGCCTGAATCCAATCACGCCAACACAACGATCATCTACGCTCATCGGCATATACCTTGCTGTTGCGAACGGCAATGTTTCTGTTCCACATCCTGCAGAACGCGCATGGTCGTACACCCACATGGCAACAGCGTGTTCCTTGGCATCCGGCACATACGAACCGTACGTCAGTACGTCTAAGTCAGCATCCCCTTCTGGTCGAACCAGGATGGCCACGTCAGCGTTGATTAACTCCGCGGTACGATGGACGATCGCATCAACAATATCTGTGACGGAGGAAGACGCATTGGCTTCGGTTGCCAGAGCATAGAGTTGTTCAGTTCTTTGCTCTCGTCTTCGTATCACCTCCTCGCGCCTGCGAATTCGTGTTGCTAGAAATGTTGATGTAAGAGCCGTAATGAAATATAAGGTGAACGTGAGTTGGTCTTCAAGTCGTCCAATTGTAAGTGTGAATCGCGGTGGAATGAAGAGCAGATCCCAAGCACCAGCAGTGAGCACTGCCGTAACAAGAACGGGGCCTCTAGGTGCGAGAACAGGGAGGATGCTCACATAGAGCAAGAATATCATACCAACGGCTTGATACCCTATCGACGGCAGAAGCAGCAGCCCGATACCGATCATGACTACCGCTGTTGCGATTGTCAACACATAAGCAAGCGGACCGGATTGAATGAGGAAGGGATACGTTGCAGATGTTCGGGGCTTTACCTCGCCAGTATCTTCATTCTCTGTTGCAACCACACTTACATCGATCCCATCTGCACGAGCGATGAGACGCGAAACGATTCCCGCACCTGTCACAAACGAGAACAGTCCGCCCCTTCTCGGCTTTCCAACAACAATTGTAACGGCGTTCCTACGATGGGCAAGGGTGAGGAGTCCATTCACGATGTCATCATCGTCTATCCACTCCAACTCTCCGCCAAGTTCCTCTACGAGGGAAACAGCTGTTTGAAGATATCGTTCCTGTGTATCCGAAAGTGCTCCCGGACGTCGCACAATCGCCGCAACCCATCTAGCACCATGTTCCTGCGCAACCTTACACGTCCAACGGACAAGTCTTGATGCATGTGGAGTAGGGCCGATGGCAACGAGATAACTCTGCGCTGATGGCCACATTTCTTCGATACCATACCGCTGCCGATACGTCCGTAGATCCGTATCAACTCGTTCAGCCGTTGTTCGTAAAGCCATCTCGCGCAGAGCAACAAGATTGCCCTTGCGGAAGAAGTTTTGAAGCGCAACAATGGAGCGGTCCTTTGCATAGACCTTGCCTTCGGACAGGCGCTGAAGCAGTTCAGCCGGCGTAATGTCAACCACCTCAACATCCGATGCCTTAGCTAAAACGCTGTCTGGCACACGCTCTCGTACCGACACGCCTGTGATACGCTCAACGTCGTCTGCCCTACTCTCAAGGTGCTGCACATTTAATGTAGAAAACACATTGATACCGTTATCGAGCAACTCGTCGATATCCTGAAATCGTCTTCGGTGTCTCCAGCCCGTTGGATTTGTATGGGCGAGCTCATCAACGAGGACAAGTTGTGGACGTCGAGCGAGAATCGCATCGACGTCCATATCTGCATGACTTGACCCGCGATGTTCAACACTCTTGCGTGGAATCACCTCGAGTCCGTCCAATAGCTTTTCCGTTTCCCAACGTCCATGTGTCTCCACAACGCCGATCACCACATCAATGCCCGCGTCTTTGGCGCGTTGCGCCGCTTCGAGCATGGCATAGGTCTTCCCTACCCCGGCACACATACCGAGGAATATCTTCAGGACTCCGGTATCTACCGTCTTCTCCTCATCCTTGAGCATGCGAAGAAGTGCATCCGGGTCTGGTCTACGCTCGTTCATGGTCGCAGAGCGTCCATTGCAAGATTGAGTCGGAGAACATTCACACGCTCCATACCAAAGATTCCTAGCAGGGGTTGATCTGTTGAAGCAACAATGACCTGTTCCACCTCAGCACTTCGAGACGTTGCCAAACCACGCGCCTTCATCACACGGGCTACCTGCACACGCGCTGCCTGTGGCGAGATGTGCGGATCGATTCCGCTGGCAGATGCCATCACAAGATCAGATGGGATGCTCGCCCCCTCCACATCATTCAATAGTGCAAGTGAATCTCGGAGGACACTCACATCCTTGCGAAATGCTTTCGAGGCCACTGTGCGGTTTGTTCCACCACTTGGAAGAGGCTGATTGCCAACAGCGCTTGGCCTGCCGTGAAAGTACCTTTCAGATGTCCAGGTCTGTCCAATCAAAGCACTCCCAACAACTGCTCCATTGCGGACAGTCATACTACCATTACGCTGGGAGGGGGCGACCACGGCAGCAATTCCTGTTACAAGGAGCGGATACGCTACACCGCAGATGAGCGTAAATGCGCTGAGCATCAGGAACGAGTTTCGAAGATGGTTTTTCATGGTGTACCCCCGAATGCGACGGAAGTTGACAAGGTGATGTAGGTGTCCGACGATCGTAGTCCATCATTCGAGGGGAAGACATTGTCCTTCGCCATCATGGTTCGTATCTCGCCTCGAACCATAACAACTGCATTCGGCCGATAATCAAAACCTAAGGAGGCTGCGGTAGTTTGAAATGGCAAACCATTTGGAGTTACGATGAAGATATTCTCAGCATCGCTGTAATGTTCAACACGAGTTGCCAAACGAATCTTATCGGTAAGGGTATAGGCGGCAGTGATCCCGGCACCCCACTGGATTGATGCCGTGTCGACGTGGGTTTCTTGTGTACAAACGTCTCCCATGAAGACCACCGTCCACGCACTATTAGGTTTCCACTCAGCCCACAGATTGTTATGGAATCTCAGCAATGCCGCAGTTCCCCGTGGCTGTTCATTTCCAATGAACGTGCTCCAGTTGAGAGTGAGGTCCGGCGAAGTTTTCACGAGAACCTTTGATCCGAAAGCGGGATCATTATTGATGTCCACGATTTGTTGCCATCCGTTAAGAACCAACCCGGTGATTGCAATGTCATCGGTGATATTCCATGCAAGTGCAACACCCGTAGAATAGTACGGCGTGTTGTCTGCCGTGAATGACCGCGACAAGGTCAGATTGTCTCGTCCTATCATGGACTCATAGCCGATGTGCGAGAACATCACTCCGGCATCAAGCCAGAGTCCATCAGCTATACGAAGTCCGGCTGAGGCTTCCTGGAGCCAACGCCATGACGAGTCAGCACCGGTGTAGTTGGCACGGGTGAACCAGCCTTCTTGAATCGCAACTCGACCACGATAGTCGGGGCCGCTTGCGGCAAGACCAATGTACCCCAGCATTAGACCAAACTCAGCATTGCGAGCAGGCTGTGTTGTATAGGCCCGTTGATGGTCCGGAGGACGGTTAAGGGAGTAGGAGTAAAAGACGTCTGCCGATGCCGACCACGAAACGTTGACCGAATCCGCCGACATGGCGCTGGAGACTGAAAGTGCAAGACAGGCAACAAGGACAATTGCTCTGGCATTCATATTAGGCGAGTCCTAATGCAGTGATGACAATGTCGAGAAGTTTTATCCCTACAAACGGGATCACAAGTCCGCCCAATCCATAGATCAGCACGTTTCTGCGGAGAACTGCAGTAACGCCCTGCGGCTTGTATGTCACGCCACGAAGGGCAAGTGGAATGAGTGCAACAATGATAAGTGCGTTGAATATCACAGCCGAGAGAATAGCACTCTGTGGCGAAGCAAGTCCCATGATGTTAAACGTCTCCATTGGTGAGGTACCGTCGGAACCTACGTAGAGTCCGGCGAACATTGCGGGAAGAATGGCAAAGTACTTCGACACATCATTGGCAATGGAGAACGTTGTAAGGGCACCTCGGGTCATAAGAAGCTGCTTACCGGTCTCAACGATCTCAATAAGTTTTGTTGGGTTACTGTCGAGGTCAATCATGTTGCCGGCTTCGCGTGCAGCCTGCGTTCCGGAATTCATCGCCACTCCAACGTCGGCTTGGGCAAGTGCGGGTGCGTCATTGGTGCCGTCTCCGATCATTGCTACCAAACGACCTTGCGACTGCTCGAGTCTGATTCGCGCGAGTTTGTCTTCGGGCTTTGCCTCAGCAATAAAATCATCCACGCCTGCTTCTGCTGCAATGGCAGCAGCTGTGAGAGGATTATCGCCGGTGATCATCACGGTGCGAATTCCCATCAAGCGTAGGCGCTCAAAACGTTCACGAATGCCGCCCTTGACGATGTCCTTGAGTTCGACCACACCCAACACGCGATTGCCGTCGCTTACAACAAGAGGCGTTGAGCCGGCGCTTGCAACCTTGTCTGCTGCCGTCCGCACATCCTTTGGCATCGAACCGCCAAGGGCAACCACCGCAGCTTCAACAGCGTCTGCTGCACCCTTGCGCACGTGGTGAGAAGTGCCACTCACGTCTACGAAGTCTGCGCCACTCATTCGTGTCTGCGCCGTGAATGCATGCGTAACAACATCACGCAGGTCTTCATGTGCATCACGAATGTTATGGGTATGTCGCGCCAGATGAACGATGCTGCGACCTTCAGGTGTTTCGTCGGCTAGAGAAGCGGTGTAGGCTGCACGGGCGAGGTCTGATACGGACACGCCTGGTGCCGGGAGAAACTCCGATGCGCTTCTGTTCCCAAACGTGATCGTCCCGGTCTTATCAAGAAGTAACACATCAATGTCTCCGGCTGCCTCTACGGCTCTACCGCTCATGGCAACAACATTCGACCGCAATAGTCGGTCCATGCCACTGATGCCAATAGCACTGAGGAGTCCACCAATTGTTGTTGGAATAAGACAGACAAGCAGGGCCATCAATACGGAGATCGATGTATCAGCGCTGCCATTTCCGGTTGATGAGAGATACTGCGTAAAGAACGGAAGAGTGATCACCACAAGAACGAATACAACGGTAAGACCGATGAGAAGTGTGCTCAGGGCTATCTCATTTGGTGTGCGCTGACGTTGAGCCCCTTCTACCATTCCGATGATACGATCAAGGAAGGCTTGGCCCGGTTCCACTGTGATGCGGATGACGATACGATCGCTCAGTACGCGAGTTCCACCTGTAACGGCACTGCGGTCACCTCCGCTTTCGCGGATCACCGGTGCTGATTCACCCGTAATGGCACTCTCGTCAACAGAGGCAATCCCATCTATCACGTCGCCATCGAGTGGGATGAGATCACCGGTTTCACAAACCACGAGGTCTCCAACGTGAAGATCGGATGAGCCAACAACCTGCTCCACTCCATGTACCATTTTGCGAGCCGTTGTTGTTTGTCTAGACCGACGCAAAGCATCTGCCTGGGCCTTGCCCCTTCCTTCGGCGATTGACTCAGCGATATTGGCAAAATAGACCGTCCCCCAGAGCCAGAGAGTGATCTGGAGATCCACTCCTGAGAACGACCCTTTTGTCATGTCAACGATCAGTGCGATTGATGTAGCAACAGCACCAATAGCCACGATGGCCATAACGGGAGATCTGCGGAGTTCACGTGGGTGAAACTTGACTATTCCGTCTTTCAACGCTTGAACAATCAAGGCACGAGACATGACGCTTGATGTAATAGCCATGCTCAGAACCCTCCCTGCATGAGTTGAACCTGTTCTGCCAATGGACCCATCAAGAGAACGGGGAAGAACGTCAGAGCGCCAACGACGAGAATGGTGCCGATCAAGAGCAGAATGAAGAGCGGTGAGTGTGTTGGGAATGTCCCTGCACTTTCCTTCATCCGAATTCGAGAGACCATTCGTCCGGCAATGATCACCACCGGTACAATCACGGCATAGCGTCCGATCAACATGGCAATACCAATGCCTATGTTGTAAAACGTTGTGTTGGCATTGAGTCCGGCAAACGCACTGCCGTTGTTCCCTGCGGCACTAGCCCATGCATAGAGCACCTCTGAGACGCCGTGGGCACCCGAATGCATCATCGAACTCCTTCCCGCTTCTGTATAGAGAGAAAGTGTTGAGCCGATGAGCATCGAAGCGCTCGGTGCGACGATCGCTACAATCGCCCATCTCACGTCTACAGCATCAATACGTTTGCCCAGATACTCCGGCGTTCTGCCAACCATAAGCCCCGTTAGAAAGACTGTGAGGATCACAAACAGGATCATGCCGTAGAGTCCGGAACCTACACCTCCAAACACAATCTCGCCGAGCATCATGTTGAGCATTGCAACTCCGCCGGCTAAAGGAGAAAGGCTGGAGTGCATGGCATTCACCGAGCCATTGGAGGCTGCAGTGGTTGTGGAGGACCACAGGATACTTTCGGCAACTCCGATCCTAACCTCTTTGCCTTCCATCACAACGGATTCATTCAAGACTGCGGCCGAAACATTCTCCGACCATAGGGACACACCGATCCCGATCGTGAGCAGGACAGTCATTGTTGCAAAGAGAGCTACCCCATGTTTTCTGTGGTTGGCCATGATACCATATGTAAAGCACAATGCACCGGGTATGAGGACCAAGGCTATCGTCGACAACAGATTGGTAAGGGGCGTGGGGTCCTCAAATGGATGTGCACTGTTCGCGTTGAAATAGCCCCCTCCATTTGTCCCGAGTTGCTTGATCGCGATCTGTGAGGCAGCCGGACCAAGAGGAATTGCCTGCTGTTCTCCTTGAACGGTTGTGACCTGGTGTTCCGGGTCAAAGGTTTGCACCACACCCTCGGAAACAAAGACCACAGCGAAAAGGATTGAAAGGGGCAGTAGGATGCCCAGAACAATTCGCGACATGTCTCTCCAGGCATTCCCTAGTGTTCTTCCCGTGGATCTCGCCAGACCCCTCGTAAAGGCAGACAAGACAGCTATACCCGTAGCCGCGCTGAGGAAGTTCTGCGTGCCAAGTCCCACCATCTGAGAGAACGGACTTAGCGTTGTTTCGCCGGCATAACTCTGCCAATTCGTGTTGGTCACGAAGCTCACGGCAATGTTAAATGCCAGGGAAATATCCAGCCCCCTTGCACCGTCAGGATGAAGGGGCAGGAATTGCTGGCACATCAGGATGCCCATCAAAAGCCCAAAACCAACCGCGTTAAAGGTCAGGATGGCCCCCAAATACTGCTTCCAGTCCATCTCGTCGGAACTCTCACCACCAAGCAGCCAGGCTATATACGTGCCCAAGAGCGGCGAGAGCACCACGATGAGAAGGAGAAATACCCCGATTGGGATCAATTGCGTTAGGTCCACGGCACCCCCGAGTGTTTGACAGGTTCAAAACTCAGGGTTAGCGCCTAAAACCACCATTCGGATACGATGGAACCGTATATGGACGATATATGGACGTCATTTCGTCATTCCGTCATTTCGTCACTTCGTCATTTCCTTACTCCGTAACTTGCGGTCTTATGCAGCACTACCGAAACTTCTGCATCATCGCACATATCGATCACGGAAAGTCCACACTGGCAGACAGATTGCTGGAGCGGACCGGACGTGTTACGGCGCGCGAGATGACGATGAACCAGATCCTTGATGATAACCCGCTTGAACAAGAGCGTGGTATCACCATCAAGCTCCACGCCATTCAGATGGACTACCTCTCTCCTTCGGGAGAGAAGTACAAACTCAACCTCATCGATACGCCGGGTCACGTAGACTTCTCGTACGAAGTCTCTCGTTCTCTAAGTGCATGTGAAGGGGCTCTCCTGGTTGTTGATGCAACACAGGGTGTAGAGGCACAGACCATCTCCAATCTCTTCATGGCGCTTGAGCAAGGGCTTGAAATCATTCCGGTGATCAACAAGATCGACCTGCCAAGTGCGGTAACGACAATCGACAACGTGAAGAAGCAGGTGATGGACCTCATCGGCTGCAAGGAAGAAGAGATGATCCTTGCTTCGGCAAAGGCCGGCATTGGCATCGACGAGATCCTCGAGGCTGTGGTTGCGCGTATTCCGCCACCGAAGGGCGACCCAAAGGCACCACTGCGTGCTCTCATCTATGATTCGATCTTCGATGCCTATCGTGGTGTTGTGGTGAACGTGCGCGTCTTTGATGGCACACTCAAGGAAAAGGATAAGATCCTTTTCATGAACACGAATCAAACGTATGAACTCGATGAAGTTGGTGTGCTCTACATGCAACGTCAACGCACCGGAATTCTGGAAGCAGGCAACGTAGGATACTTTACAGCTGCTATACGCCGACTGCAAGACTCCAAGGTTGGCGATACTGTAACGCTTGCCAACAACCCTACGGACAGACCAATTGAAGGCTTCCGCGAAGTAAAGCCAATGGTGTTCTCGGGGATCTATCCCGCAGAGAGTGACGACTTTGAAGATCTGCGCGAAGCACTTGGCAAGCTTACTCTCAATGACTCTGCGATCTCTTTTGAGCCTGAGTCGTCTACCGCTCTCGGTTTTGGTTTCCGCTGTGGATTCCTTGGCCTCCTTCACATGGAGATCGTCCAAGAACGTCTCGAACGTGAATTCAATCAAGTGATCATCACTACAGTGCCGAATGTGCGCTACAAGGTGATCACAACAAAGAACGAAGTGATGTGGGTGGACAATCCGGCACAATTGCCCAATCCAACCATGATCAACGAGATTCAAGAACCATACATCCGTGCGCAGATCATCGCCCCCTCTGAATATGTGGGCACGATCATGAAGCTGTGTATGGAACGCCGCGGCACAATGCTCGGACAGACCTACCTCAGCGCTGATCGTGTGGACATGACGTTCAACATGCCCCTTGGCGAAGTGGTCTTTGACTTCTATGACAAGCTCAAGAGTAGCACACGGGGCTATGCATCGCTCGATTACGAATATTCGGACTACGAGCGCGGAGAACTGGTGTTGATGGACATCCTCCTCAATGGCGAACCTGTGGATGCATTATCGTCCATCGTCCACCGCCAGAAGGCCCATGAATGGGGCAAGAAACTCTGCGTCAAGCTAAAAGAACTTATCCCGCGTCAGATGTTCGAAGTTGCCATCCAAGCCTCAATCGGTTCTAAGGTTGTTGCTCGCGAGTCCATTAGTGCAATCCGCAAGAACGTGATTGCCAAGTGTTATGGTGGCGACATTTCTCGGAAGCGCAAGCTTCTTGAGAAGCAGAAGGAAGGCAAAAAGCGTATGAAACAGGTAGGGCGTGTGGAGATCCCACAAGAAGCCTTCCATGCAGTACTCTCATTAGATTAACACTATGCCCCTTATCGAATCCATCTACAATCGCATACCGGTAGTAGGAGCTATCCTTCTCAAACGCCGGAACAAGATCAGGAACGCGCCAAAGCCCGAGACCTTTGGTCAGCATGTTTGGGCATGGGTTAAGACACTCGTTTGGGCTATCTCCGTTGTGACCATCATCAACGGACTTGCCCTTGCGTCGTTCACTGTTCCTACCGGCTCGATGGAACGTACGGTAATGGCCGGAGACTTTCTTTTTGTGAACAAGTTCATCTACGGTCCATCAACACCGCAGATCATTCCGTTCATCAACATGCCCCTTCCCTACTACAAACTGCCCCCGATTATGCCGCCGGAACAAGGCGATGTGATCGTGTTTGTTTTTCCGGGAAATCGCGAAGAAACAAAGGCTCCACGGTTTGAATATTACCTCAAGCGTTGCGTGGCTGTTGCTGGTGATACACTCGAGATCAGACAAGGGCGGATCTATGTAAACAAGAGCGAGTTTGCGCTCCCAAAACATGGTCAGTTTTTGCAGATGACGCCGGAAGAACGAACCCTCATGCATGAGAACGACAAGTTTGTGACGTTCCCACCGGGCAAAGGGTTTACGCGTGATGACTACGGTCCGATCCGTATTCCTAAGGAAGGCGACGTGATCACCCTTACCGAAGCGAACTTCGACGAATGGGCTGTGTTTATCGCACGTGAAGGACACTCCGTTAATGCCATGCGCCGCACCGTTGATGGCCAGGCCATATCATCGTATACCGTTGAACGCGACTACGTTTTTGGCATGGGTGACAATCGCGACAATTCCCTCGACTCACGCTTCTGGGGCTTTATTCCCGAAGAAGATGTTGTAGGCACACCAATGGTGGTGTATTGGTCGTGGCCCGTAGAAGACCCACAGACGGGTAGGAGCCTGTCGCTCTTCCAACGCCTCGGCGCCATTCGCTGGAGTCGGTTCGGCACCATCATTCGTTGATATGTCTGAGAAGGGGCTTGCAGACCTCAGCTTGCGCGACATCATTTCAACAGCACTCTTCGCCGTTGTTGTTGCTCTTGCTCTGCGACTCTTTGTGATCGGCGTCTATACCATCCCGTCACACTCCATGTCTGACACGATCCTCGAAGGCGACAACATTCTCGTGAGCAAACTCGCCTTTGCCTTTCGCGATGTTCATCGCGGTGACATCGTCATCTTCTCACTTCCGGATTCACTTCGCGGAGACGAGCATGATGACCTCTACATCAAGCGTGTAGTAGGACTTCCCGGGGACACGGTGCTCCTCACTGCCGACAATGTACTCGTGAACGGCATACGTCAACCAGAGCCCCCTGAAGCTCGTCCGCCCTTCAATCCTTTGCTTGGCATCGGCGCCCGCAACGCAACGATCGTAGTGCCTCCATCGGCCTATTTTGTGTTAGGAGACAATCGAAGTAATTCCTTCGACTCCCGCTACTGGGGCTGCCTTCCGGCCGATCGCGTTGAAGGAGCGCCACTCTTCATTTATTGGTCGTTTGGTTCTTCCGAAGAGAACATTGTTCGTCACGTGCGCTGGGATCGCATCCTTCATCGCATCAACTAATGTTCGGCCTCTACCTCCATATCCCTTTCTGTGAAAAGAAGTGTTCGTACTGCGACTTCTATAGCTTGGAGTCAACCGAACACATCGACGCCTTCGTCAGCACCCTCTTGACGGAGATAGACCTTCGCTCCCCCGTCATGCCGAGCGGAGCATGCCCTGCCGAAGGGAGGGTCGAGGCCCACACATCCGTCTTCTTCGGTGGCGGTACTCCGTCCTTGCTCTCCCCCGAAGCCATGTCTCGCATCATCACTCGTCTACACGAGCGATACACCATTGCTCCGGATGCAGAGTGGACAATGGAATGTAATCCCGGCACAGTAACTCCCGAGCGTCTAGCGGCATATCGTACCGCCGGCATTAACCGCCTGTCGTTTGGCGTACAGTCATTTACCGCCTCCGAGCTCACCTTCCTCGATCGTATTCACGATGCCGATGAAGCCGTTGCTGCAATGACCATGGCCCGTGAGGCAGGGTTCGACAATGTGAATATGGATCTCATGTTTGCCGTGCCTGGGCAGACCATGGAGACCCTTTCCTACAACCTCTCACGAATGTTGCAGCTCGCACCGGATCACATTAGCGCCTACTCGCTGATCTACGAACACGGCACTCCCCTCTTCGCAAGGTTGAAGAAGGGGCTTATCACCCCAACAAGCGAGGACATCGATGCCGCCATGTATGCATTGGTGATCACAACGCTTACCGATGCCGGATACGAACAATATGAAGTGAGCAACTTTGCACGTCCAGGCAAACAGTGCAAGCATAACCTCACCTATTGGCACGGTGAAAACTACATCGCACTGGGACCAAGTGCACATGGCTTCATCGATACTACGCGCTATTGGAATCATCGCTCACTTACAGCCTGGACAACAAAGGTCAACGCCGGCGAACTCCCCGAGGCCAACCGCGAAACACTTACGAACGAAGAACTCTGTACAGAATATCTCTTCCTCACACTTCGTGCCGATGGCACTCCCATAGCAGAGTTTGAGCAACGATTCGGTGTAGACCTACGTAGCGCCCTCCAGCCAGATCTTGGTCACTGGATTGACGCGGGCTTTATCATTGATAACGGAACAACACTTCGCCTAACCGGCGAAGGGTATAGAGTGTGTGATGAGATTACGGTGAAGATACTTGAGCGAATGAGTGTCACTCGTGTAGTATGAGGACTTCGCTCCGCCCGTCGATAAAAACAATGTACGCTCCCGGAGTATTGATTTCCAATGGGTTCATTTGCATTGCATTGTTAACTTTTATCTGCGACATTCGACCGTGGATATCATATAGCCAGACATTCTCAATCAACGGATCGTTGACAATCGTTGCAAAGGATCTAAGCGGAACAATGCGGTGCGAATCAGTTTTGACAACGTCCGATAACTCGCGTTCGCTATGCAATGAAGTAGTTAGATCAACAGAGTAGACGCCGTCATGAGCAGCGACAAGAAGCTCATTATCGTTGCTAATCGATACACTTATGGGCACAACCAACGCGGAGAGGCGTTCATCAAGGCGCCAAGATTTTCCGTCGTCCGTGCTGACAAACAACCCTGGAGTGAGCGCTGCTACGAGTTGACCATTCGAACTTTCGACTACGTTTGCTGCTGTTGCTTTCCAAAGACCACTATAGAATGGTGTGAGTACCTCGTTCCACGTAGCTCCACAGTCCGAAGATCGAATGATCGTGATCCCATCGAGTGAGTAGGGCAGCTGTGTTTCATTAGAGTTTGATGGGGTGGAGTCCTCCACCATGCGCATCGTAGTTGCCAATAGAGTACCTTCTCGTGTTCTCATTATGTAAGGCACATACGTCTTAACAGAATCTGGCATCTCAACAACCTTCCAGATTTGCCCTCCATTTGTTGAGCGAAGCAAACCTCCCCACCGATACCTTCGCATGCCTCCGGTGGAGCTGTCGACACGCCAAGTCCCTTGAAACGACGCGACAAGAGAGCCATCCGTGCACATCGTCATCGCCGTGGGGTATCCCATCGAGTCAGCGATCGCTGTAACGGGGACGTTGACGTGAAACGTATCCACCACCGCATCCCGATGAATCCGAAGAACGTTTTTCCATCCAGTGGCAAACACGTCTTTGTCAAGGACGCTGGCGAAGGATGTAGGACCGTGATATATCGTATCTGCAATCGAAAAGGTATGGTCAAATTGCCGTACTACTTGCCCTGGTATCATCACACCGTCTGACGTTTGAGCCGGCACAGACAAACCCCACTCGCGATAATGTCGATCTGGATTGGAGACAGAGGCACCTTGTGGGTATTCAAGATCATCTCTCCGAAAAACATTGCCTCGCACAACAACGCCTCTACCGCGTGTGTCCGGCTGAACAATCTGCTCAAGTTCTGTGATGGTGAACAGCATCCCACTCATTGGAGGTTTCCATGCATGGAGCATACGGTTCCACGGCATCACGTCTAGCTCTCGGACGAGAGAGCCGAGTGCATAGACCTTCTTGTCATCCCATACCGCGAGGTGTTGATTCGTTTCGGCATCACTTAAGAGAACGCCCATATGAAGAAGAGACGGGTTCGTAACCGGGAGCCCTGTAGACTGCACTCCAAGGGGCAGAAGCATGGAATCCACATCAAGTCCTTCACGCAGATCTAGCCGATATAGCGTGGTAGCAATCCTGTTTCGATCTTGAAGGTAGACAATACCGCGACCGTCTTGGAATGTATTGTAGTTACGGATTCGACCTTCTGACACCGACCAGGAGCCAGCCTCCCATCCTGATGTACCACGGATTGCAGTCCAACCGCCCACGTCTAGGTACAGACATCGATCTCGCCCAAGCTGAAAGACGCGTTCCGGCCTAAGTGCTCGACGTATGCCATTGATCTGAATCGTATCGATGACGGACGAAGACGTGTCGCCGAGTTTCCCAATCGACAGCTTTTGCTTCCCGTCTCTAGCCACTAGCCATAGCAGCGTGTCGCCGCCTACCACGGCTGCCGTCGTGGGGCTACCGCCCTGCCGAACGGGGCTCAACATGAGCCGTGCTCCACTATCGGAGTCACAATAGCGATAATGTGTTGCACGAGGATCACGATAGAACACGAAGCGCCCGGTTTGCCAAGCATCTCCACCGCGCTCGGATTCCACAGAGGCCCATGTTCCGCCAAAGTCTGTGCTGATCATGGCCGTGTTTGGGGTGGGACCCCGACGCAAAAACAGCGGTCCATCTACGGCCCATATTGGGTGGTCATTTGGAAACTGCAAGGAGTCTTCCAACCCATCTTCTGTTATCTCACCCTCTTCACCTATAAGATATACCTTGAAGTCAAAGTTCTCGACCCAACATACCAGAGATCGGCCGGCGTATTGAAGCGCGATACGTGCGGCAGTCCTTCCGCCATCGAATTCGAACGCACTGGATTGACCACTCGCAACATCGATCGTGTACATTCCCGAAGTTGTAAGTGTGCCGAGTATCAAGCTATCGCGATATAAGATGGGACCTTGGAAACTCCGTTCGAGAGTCTCCATCTTCCTTTGTTGATAAAGCACGGTTTGTGCGGATGTAGAAACGGTTATAGCAATGAATAGGAGAAGAATTGAGCAAGGCAAGGAGTGACAAGTATTGGTATTCATCTCGGCAGCGGCAGAGCTTAATAGTTCGTTGAACATAGGACGAAGCACTCAAAACACGATTGATTCTGATTACCTCAACAACCATAACCACAGAGTACAACACCTCTTGGACGAACATACACAATCGCAAACGTTTGCACGGCTGAAAGGCGAAGTTGCAACCTGAAAAAGAACAATGTTTCACGATGTCACAGAGATCGTGTGTGTGATGAGATCACGGTGAAGGTGATGTCGTTAATGTGCTAATGTGCTAGAATGCTAGATTGTTAGATTGTTAGATTGTTAGATTGTTAGATTGTTAGTTTGTTAGTTTGTTAGTTTGTTAGTTTGTTAGTGTGCTAGAATAATGATGGGTATGGTTGTGATGGCTGACGTTGTTGTAACGCGGGCTAGATAAACACCCGAGGACAGACCATCGGTTGAGATTGTGATATCGTTAGAAGGTTCGTGGGAAAGCGAGAGGACAAGCTCTCCGGCAACATTGTAGATGTCGGTGCGAAGGATCTGCTCGTTGTTGTGCGTTGAGAATGTGACGTGCGAGGAAGCGGGTTGCGGGTAGGCCTGCACACGTACACGGGCGTTGTTGTCCGATTCATTGACACTTGATGTGGCATCGTAGATAAAGAGTCCGGAATCGCGCGTGGCAACCAAGAGTCTGTTGCCAACGCGGCCAACTGTTGAGTTCAAACCGGAGCGGACAAGAATGGGCTCGGTGTTCGGATCACGTGATGTAATCACGTCACCATTAACCGTGATCCATGTGACCTCAGGCCCGCGGCATATAGCATGCCAAACGAATTTGTCCTCACCAATTGTAGAACGATAGAATCTTGGTTGACGCTTTCCGTTTCGAATATGGACAACACCAAACGTCGGTTGGGATGAACCGCTTCGGTTATCATCGCTTTCGTAGACACTCAACACCACCCCCTCTTCATCTGAGCCCACTGATATCAAACTAGATTTAATGGCCATTCCTGGGCACTCTACGCGCGACCACTGGGATCCATATGTATACAAGCCAGCATAAGTGTCCCAATCGTCTCTGGCCCTATCAACCCAGAGGTAAAGCTTCTCGTCTACTTCGAACAGGTATTTGATTCGACCTGGTATGTAGCGTGCGGGATCTCCAGTTAATACGTCAGGAAGACCTACACTGCTGAATGGCCGCCACAACGAATCCGATGGTTGAAGTTCCAGGAGTCCTCTATGGGCGGTAGAGGCAACTATTGACATGTCATGCCTGCGAACCACAAATCGAAGATCCGCTATTCGCCCCCCAATTTCCTTGAGCGTATCAACTCTAAATTTCTGCATATCTATAATATCATATCCCTCTGCAATTAATATACCCGTGGCGTATTCGCTAAAATAGTACGATTGTCGCCCCAGGAATAGATCGTATGGACCGGCGGATGAATCTAGAACTGCAGAACCGTCGAATTCAATTGAATACCATCCGTGCCCTGAGACATACGCACGGGTCCATGTTGACGTCTGACGAATTGTTCCTACTCCCGCGAGGTGCATTCCGGGAGCGATGTTGCCAACAACTTTACCCTTCGAATCAACAATGCTATTGTGGCCGCCTCCCAGGACGATGAATCGCGAGCCTTTCAGGGAGGTTCTGTCCGTTTCGAAAGTCAAGAATCCAATTCTTCCTGGCATCTCTACTAGAGAAACAGTATCTACTATCGATCCGGAATGTATCAGTTGCACCTCTGGCAGTTGCTTGTCATAGAAGCCTTCGAAGAACACCGCAACCGTATCTCCTGTCCACGGCCGAATCACTGGATTCCTAAAACGAGAAGTAATAGAATCCAGCGGCTTCTCAATCCATGGCACTTGGTCTAAATCAATACACACCGCAAACGGGCCGCGCGATTCAATCCATACCTTGCAATAGATCATATTACCGGCAACAACAAACCCGGAAGAAATAAACCCTCTTACCTTGATCCAATGCCCGTCGTTCTGTCTGATGAAGATACCAGAAGAGTCATGGTACTCGAAGTGAGCCACCAGCCGTCCATCCGAGGTTGACTCTATCTGCGAGACTTTCGGGTACCACTCGTCACTTGACTCTCGGGTATTCACTTCAGCCCAATTATCACCGTTGTCCGCTGAGCGGAACATTCCTACATGATTAGGATTGAATGCACCGCTAGCCCCCCCTTCTGTGCCAACAAGTACCGAACCTTCCCGATCAACAAAGAGTGCAGTGATAGAGGCACTCTCGTCTGGAATAGCGAGCGGTGTCCATCTCTCACCCACCACATCAAATCGATATAGGCGAGTATAGTATCCATATTCGCTTACAACTACGATATATACGAAGCTACCTTCTGGGTCCAACTTGACGTCCGCTATCCTCCGATATGGCGACATAAAGTCATCAACACGAGGAACCGTTGCCCGCTTCGCTATTTCTTCAGCGGTCGGCCCATAGCATATTGTCGTGGCCGTAGCAACACACGCCAACTTCTCGTTAGACCGAAACAACTGAAATGAGGACGGCAGATCAACAACCGTCTGCCCCACACACACTCCGGTCATCATCATGACCATGATCACATACTTCATAGTAGCCCTCCTCAACCATTCTAACAATCTAGCACTCTAACAATCTCCCCAGCATCACGTGCTTCACGAGCCACGTAGATGGATGGCGTGCGTACGCGTTAATGTGCTAGAATGCTAATAGGTACGGTTGTGTGACCTGACGTAGTTGTAACGCGGGCCAGATAGAAGCCCGAGGATAGAACATCGGCAGAGATAGTGAGACTGTTTGACGGTTCGTGCTGCAACGAGAGAACAAGCTCTCCGGCAACATTGTAGATGTCTGTACGAAGGATCTGCTCGATGTGGTTGTGCGTTGAGAATGTGATGTGCGAGGAAGCGGGTTGCGGGTTGGCCTGCACTCTCACACGGGCATTGTTGTCAACGTCATCGACACTTGATGGGGCATCGTAGATAAAGAGTCCGGAATCTCGCGTAGCGACCAAGAGTCTGTTGCCAACGCGGCCAACTGTTGAATTCAAACCGGAGCGGACAAGAATGGGCTCGGTGTTCGGATCACGTGATGTTAATACGTCTCCGTGAAGAGTGATCCATGTGACCGTTGAGCCGGAACACACGGCATGCGTCATTAGTGCGTCGTCCTGCGCCTGCGACCCGAATATGGAAGGCTGATCACGCCCACTCTGTATATGGATTGCGACGGACTCTTGATAGAAACCACCGAATGATCCTGAAACCGTTAGCACCACGCCGTCTTGATCGGATGCAACAGATCTCAAATTCAAATTGTCGGGCAACGAAGGGATGTCAACTCTAGACCAACCTGATCGATAGACATACAGTCCATCAAGCGTGTCGGGCGGATATTGTTCGGCTTCTACCCAAACATAGAGTTCGCCGTCGACTTCGAAAATGTAGCTGATCCGACTGCTCTGTTTCGAGTCGCCGGCAACACCATCCGGCAGGCCATCTTTGCTGAAGGATTTCCATGACGCCGTGCTTGGGATGTACTCGACCAGCCCTGCTTCCCGTGTTGCGGCGATCAGCGATCCATCATCTCTTCGAACAGCACATCTGAAAGACGTATCAAAGTCTACTTGAACGATCGTGTCGATCATGGTTCTACGAATATCGATCAAACGATATTGAGTGGTCTTAAGCCACCCGTCGCTATAGGCATTGAATGCAGTTGATCCCCCCTGAAATCCGAGTCCAATCATCGTGTCGAGCTCCGCTTTTCCGTCGATGCCGATCGTGTACCAACCATGCCCGGACACACCTACGCTCGTCCACGTCGGCGTCTGTCGAATCTCTGAGGCATTTGCCAATCGCAGTCCGGGAGCTAGCTCGCCAACATCAGCCCCTTTCGCATCAACAATGCTGTTTTGTCCACAACCAAGCACAATGAATCGAGATGCGCCTGATGTGAACGTATCCGTACCGAATCGCATGTTGACATATGTCCTAGGGCGATGCTCCAGCACGATCGTATCAACAACAACACCATCAACTGCCAGACGAACCTCGGGTGGTTGTTCATCGGTTTCATCATCGAGGAACACTGCAATGGTATCACCATTCCACGGTTGGATCGTCGATCGCTTTGGCGTACTAATCAGCCCCTGTTGCGTCCATGGTACTTGCCGCAGGTCCACGCATGAAACAAATCCTGAGGAGCTTCTTACGTAGTAGATCAATTCTCCACGAACAACCATCTGTGATGGCTCGCCAATTTGGGTGACGCTTACCCACTTCCCAGTGTCCTGCTGGATAAAGATCCCTGATTGTACGCTCGTACCTGCGTAGCGAAACCCTGCTACCAACTTCCCTTCTGTGGTGGACTGGATCACCGATATACCAGGATAATCTCTGACCGCAGAATCACGCGTGTTCACCTCAGCCCACGTATCACCGTGATCCGTAGAACGAAACATACCTCGTCGTGCGAGAATAGGGCTGGTGCTTCGACCTCCAGTTCCGATCACCACCGAACCATCTCGATCTACGAACAGTGCCGTTATGTCTGTTCCTGCCGTCGACGGTCGAATAGACTCCCATTCCGAATTCTCTACATCGAAACGATACAGACCATTGGCATTGAACACGGCAACATAGACGTATCGACCTTGTGGATCGAGTTCCATGTTAAGAATACTCCAGCTCGTGGCCACAAAGTCGATGTCGACCGGAATCGTCGAACACTCACGCATCGAATCTGCAGTTGGCCCATAACAAATGCCTGTGGCCGTAGCAACACACGCCAACTTCTCATTGGATCGAAACACATTAAACGAGGACGGCAGATCCACAACCGTCTGCCCAACACAAACGCTAGCCATCAACATGACCATGATCACATACTTCACAACAACCCTCACAAACATTCTAACAATCTAGCACTCTAACATTCTACCACTCTAACAATCTAACTCCGTTTCAGCTCCTAGGGGGCATCATAAAGCAGGACACCTGAATCGCGCGTGACAACTAAGAGCTTGCTACCAACGCGACCGATCTCTTCATTCGTACCCGATCTAACAACACTTGGGACTGCCTTTGGATCAGGGGAGGTCCAAACGCTTCCGTGATAGTCCATCCACGCCACGTTCTCACCGAAGGCAACCGCTTTATATATGAATGGCGACTGCGGCGGCATAGGCACAAACAAAACTGGCGCGTTGTAGGCACCATCGATACGCACGACAACGGATCCACCTGGTTGTCCATTGACATGGCTACCGAAGGTGAGCACGGCAACATCTCCGTAAGAGTCACAGTCATGCAGCGATGCTTCTATGGGAAGCTGTACATCTACCTTGTTCCAAGAGGATCGGAACACATACAGTCCGCTAAAGGTGTCGAGCAGGCTTCCTGCAACTCCAACCCAAGCATAAAGCGCGCTTCCTACAGTAAACACATGGTAGATCCGGGTGTTTCTCGTTGAGTCACCGCATACATTATTCGGCAAACCTTCTACATTGAACGGCTTCCACGATGACGAATGAATAGTGAATTCTTGGAGGCCTTGACGACGTGTGGAGACAACGATCGTCCCCCTGTTAGTGCGAACAGCGCTATTGAACGTGGTGTCATACCCTACGCGAATGACGGTATCTCTATCTAGCCTCTGCATTCTGACGATTTCGTGACTCCTTACAACCATCAGCCCTTCGTCATCTGCATTGAGCCATAGAAACCTTCCTCGCAAACCATGCCCGATAGTTGGGTCTAGTACAGCAGTCCCATTTGCGTCAACAACATACCTTCCATGATTCACGACACGTACGCTAGCCCAAGAAGAAGCACTGCGAACTCCAAGCACAGATGGCAAACTCAACCCGGAAGCTACTTCTCCAACATCTGTGCCATGACGATCCACGATGCTGTTTCGGCCACATCCGAATGCGATGAAACGCGACGGAGCGCCATTGCGGAGATCCGTGGCAAACTTCATCTTCTCAAATGTCACAGGTCTTGCGGCCATAACGATCGTATCGACGACAACACCTTTGACAATGAGGCACACTGATGGAGGCAAGGAGTCCAGCTCACTATCCAGAAATGCGGCCAAGGTATCATCATTCCAACGGTGGATGCTGCTAAGAATCTTGGATTTTAGAATCCGCTTTTCCTTCGACATACTTTGATCGAGATCTACATGGTAGAGTCCATCATCTCTTCTGGTTGCATACGCGTGGTCGCCAACTACGATCAATTCATCTGGCACTCTCATTTCGGCGACATATGTCCAACCTCCTGTGTCTTGCTGTATGTATATCCCCTGCTGGTGATAGGAGTCGCTCAAACGGAACACAGCTAGGAGCTTACCATCTGAAGTTGATTGGATCGCCGATACACCTCGATAGCGGGATTGCTCAGATTCACGAACATCTATATGGCTCCACGTATCCCCATGATCAGTCGAACGGAACATTCCCTTGGCCTGTGATTCTGTGCTCGACTCAAAACCACCTGTGCCAATGACGACAGCACCGCTACTCGTTACATGCAGCGAGGAAACATTGGCACCAGCATTGGGTGGAGAGATAAACTTCCACGATCTACTATGAAGGTCTAATCTGTACAACCCTCCTTCAAGTTGCATTATGATATACACGAATCGACCTTCAGGATCGAGCTCGATACCCGCAATATTCAGGTACACACTGTCAGAGGATACAGGCACACAAGTCTCAATAGACTCAGCTATCGACCCGTAACACAAAGACGTGTACGTAGCAACACATGCCAACTTCTCGTTGGACCGAAACAGATTAAAGGATGACGGCAGATCCACAACCGTCTGCCCCACACAAACGCTAGCCATCAACATGGCCACGATCACATACTTCATAACAGCCCTCCTCTAACACTCTAACAATCTAACAATCTACCCAGCATCACGTGCTTCACGAGCCAGGTAGTCGGAAGGAGTGCGTCCGCGTTTATGTGCTAATGTGCTAATCTGCTAATGTGCTAATGTGCTAATGTGCTAATATGCTAATGGGTATGGTTGTGATGGCTGACGTTGTTGTAACGCGGGCCAGATAAACACCCGAGGACAGACCATCGGTAGGAATGGTGACGGTGTTGGACGGTTCGTGATCCAATGAGAGAACTAGTTCGCCAGCTAGGTTATAGACATTGGTGTGATGGATCAGATCACTGGTGTTGTTCACTGAGATAGTAACACGTGCTGATGCTGGTTGAGGGTTGACCTGCATGTTCCTTTGCACGATGCGAGGATCTCCTGAGATGATCAGTGGGTTATCGTAGAGAAGGAGTCCTGAATCTCGCGTTGCAACCAAGAGTCTGTTGCCAACACGGCCAATAGTATGATTTGAACTGGAACGAACGAGAACCGGCGTAGCGTTGGGATCACTCGACGACAGTACATCTCCGACGAGGTTAATCCAAGCAATCGTCTTTTCGGAGCAAATGGATAGTCTGACGCGTGGTTCATTCTCTGCACTTAATATAGAGACGGCAGGTTGGCCATGCTCACTCCGTACATGGATGGCCATGGACTCTGCATTGGCACTAGTAATTTCTCCAGAAATCGTCAGCACTACTCCGTCATTATCTGAAGCAACAGATTGCAAGCCTGAGTTATCGGGTAGTTGAGGGATGTCTACTCGAGACCATACAGATCGAAAGACATATAATCCCCCAAGAGTGTCTGTTGTAGGTTGAGGATTATCGACCCATGCATATATGTCTTCACCAATAACAAACACATAACGAATGTGGCTATCAGTTAGAGGACCACCAATCACCTTGTCTGGGAGCCCTTCAGTAGAAAAACTAGACCAAGATTTTGTTAATGGTGAATACGATAGCAGCCTTTGGCGGCGGGTTGGTACAATGATTGACCCGTCAGAAGTTCGACAAGCACTCCTAAAAATTGTATCACTGTTTACGCGAACCAAGGTGTCCATCTTCCTTTTGCGAACGCTTATGATCAGATTCTGCCGACAAGCAAGATATCCAACGCCATCTGCGTTGAAAACAACGGGAGTGTATCCAATGATGTCACGTGAGAACAATGTGTCGAAATGAGCGCTTCGATCCGCTTCTATACTATACCACCCGTGCTCAGCAACACGCGCACTGGTCCACGAATGTGTCTGAAAAATTTGTGGGGCCTCCGCTAATCGTATTCCGGGGGCGATCGTACCAACATCTGCGCCATGTGAATCAACGATACTGTTCCTGCCACATCCTAGGGCAATGAACTGGGAAGATCCTATTGGACGGACATCTGTTGCGAAATGAATCGAGTTATTCGTTATCGGCCTAGCGACCAATTGAACTGTATCAACTGATAGTCCACCAACCTTCATAAACACTCTCGGACCCATAATATCTTTTGGGTTGTCGATACAGACCGCTACCGTATCCTTATTCCAAGGCTGGATGGTGATATCATGCTGTGTAGAAGACAGAGTCCGTTGCTCCCATGGAGTTTTATTGAGGTCAACGAACATCGCAAAGCCAAAGCCAACGGAGTAGATCACTCCCCCGCTAACGACCAACTGATCGGGCTCTCCCGACACCCCGGCTTTGACCCACCGACCAGAGTCCTGTTCCACATACACTCCAGATGATCTGGTAGTATAATATTGTCGGAAGCCCACAACAAGCTTTCCAGAATCTGTTGATTGAATCGCACTTACCCCTGGTTTCATATTGAGTGTCGGGTCTCGAATGTTGATCTCAAACCAGGTTTCGCCGAAATCCGTGGTACGGAACATCCCTCTGGCATTGACTGCGTAGCTTCCAGCACCACCCCCAGTACCAACCACAACTGCCCCTGCACTATCTACAAACAGCGCCGTAGGATCTGTTCCAGCTGTAGGCGGGTTGATGACTCTCCAAACTTCATTCTCAATATCAAAACGGAAAAGTCCGTCGGCACCACGCACGCATACATACACGTACCTACCCTGAGGGTCAATTGCCATTTTTCGAATTGACCAACTGCCGGATACGAAATCGATACCAGCTGGCACAATAGAACACTCCGTTATGGTTTCAGCAGTCGGCCCATAACAGATGGTGGTGGAGGTAGCAACACATGCCAACTTCTCATTGGATTGAAACAGAATAAAGGACGACGGAAGATCAACAACCGTCTGCCCCATACAAACACCGGCCATCAACATGGCCATGATCACATACTTCATAGAAGACCTCTTCTAACAATCTAGCAATCTCCAACATTAGCACACTAGCACACTAGCACATTAACTGCCTCTCACCCCATTCGCCACCGTAGCCCGCGATGCCCGCATTGCCGGATAGATGGCGGCAGTGCTGGAAAGGATAAGACCAACAACGGCCACGATCAAAACATCAGAGGTCTTGATGAGAAGGGGCAGGGCAGGGACGAGATACCCTTGCGACATATCGAATGTGATCCAGTGAAAGGTCTGCTGACCATAACACACACCAAGACCAAGGGCAACACCAAGTCCAACACTGAGAAGTCCGATCATGAGGCCTTGGTAGAGATAGATGTTGCGGACCTGTGTATCGGTGAGACCAATGGTCTTGAGAATGGCGATGTCTCTGCGCTTCTCAACAACACCAAGGGTGAGCGATACGAGGATGTTGAAAGCGGCAACAAGGATGATAAGAGTGAGCACAATGAACGACCCTATTCGTTCCAACCGCATGGTATCGTAGATGCCTCGGTTCATGTCTTCCCACGTCTCAATGCGAACACCATTCGCCGAGCTGGCACGCAATTCTGTGACAACACGTCCAGCTTCTTCCGGATCGCTGAGCCTGATGTCCCACGCCGTTGGCTCATCGGTGCGG
>DATGWS010000323.1:0-8029 GCA_035299365.1 Candidatus Didemnitutus sp. | reverse complement strand
AGAACGATCGGTAGCAGCGGGCGCATGGCCATACTCATTCAGCTCGAAGCTGATGAGATCGAGGACTTTGACACGTTGCAAGCGATGCTCGGCATTCGGTCCAATGCTCAAGCTGCAAAGGCGGCGATTCTGTTCGTTGCTCGAGGAATTGGCCTTCTCGTTACTCCGGCTATAACGCGCTCATCAAAAGTTGCCATGCCGGCAGCCCAAAACGTTGTAAGGCAACACATTCAGGCAACAACTCCGGATTCGGAGAAGAGTGATTCGGCATCGTCTACTGCAGTAGGCCGCAAAGGCGCTAAACGTCGCCGTAGGCGCGCTGCAGTGGTTGAGGCCGGCAAAGAGTGGCTGAGCACAAAACGGCCTCGTGGCAGGCCCAGAAAGAACCCCGTTGAAAACCCTGTGCCGGCAGAGGAACAAGCTGCGCCACGAAAGAAAATGGGGCGGCCGAAGAAGGTTGAATCAGCCGCAAACAAGGTTGCCAAACCTAAGAAGAATGACAAGCCAAAGAATGCCGGCACTCCACCGATCTCGCACCGAGGAAGACCGCGCAAGGATGCTACCAAGGGCGGCGAAAAGCGTCGCATGACATCACAATTGGGCATCTGGATCCAGGAGCGCCGAAAGAATACATCTGAAGCAGAAGCACTCTACCCCTCATCGTCACCACAGAGTTGATCCACGGCAACAAACCGGATCTCAATCCTCGTTGTAGATCTCAATCATCATCGGAGCAATGAACACAATGTCACAGCAAGAACAAGCGCCAAGCTCTGCCTTTGGCCCCGAAGAGCCGGGCGGCAATGAACCATTTCAACACACACGAACGCCGCGCCTCATCATGCACGCTTCGTTCTTTATTTCTGTAACAGCCGCTCTTTCCGGACTACTCATTGCCTCGAGAGACGGCGCGATGATCCTGCCGGCATTCCTTGTCGGGTGCGCGATCGTAATCGCATGCAAAGGAGTCTTTGATGAGCGTACAGAAGAGCTACGGCGTCGCCACACGCAAGAGCTGGCAGAGGTTACAAGCCGCTGGCGATCGGAGTACAAGACTCTTGTGCAGGGAACGCTAAGAGCCGGTGTTTATGTGAGCACCAAGCAAAAGATGATAGCCTCCGGACAGATAGATCTATCCGAGAATGAGAACTACATCAACAACGGTGGAATATGAGTCGATACGCTGAGAACACAGCCGTAAGCTCAGAGCAAAGCCGCGCGGAAATCGAAAAGACATTGCGTCGTTATGGAGCCACTGGCTTCATGTACGGATGGCAAGAAACACAAGCTGTTGTAGTGTTTGACTTCAACAAGAAGAGAGTTCGATTCACCTTGTTTATGCCGGATCAAAACGAACGCAGATTCACACATACCGAGCATCGCAATACACCACGCACCAAAGAACAAGCATACAAAGAGTGGGAGCAGGCTTGTCGTCAACGTTGGAGAGCATTAGCTCTCGTAATCAAGGCTAAACTCGAAGCTGTCGAAACAGGTATAACCACGTTCGAGGAAGAGTTCCTTGCACACATCGTTGTTCGGGACGGTCGCACGGTTGGTGAGACACTAATTCCAAGCATCAACGAATTGGCAAACGGTCAAATGCAAGTAATGAAGTTGTTGACCTCGTGATGTCACGTTTTGTAGCTCTGGTAGCACAAAGAACAAAGGGGGCGGCATAGGTCCGTGAACAACGTCTACTCTGCCGTTCATTCCCTGTTTGCATTATCCATTTGTGGAGACTTGTCAATGTTGCGTCAATTGAGAAACCCGGCCCTGGAGAATCCCATCGGCCACGAGATCTACCATGTCAACATCGTGATATCACGAACGATGTACCGGCAGTCCTATGTGACGTGCAACTATGAAGAGGGAGCGCGTCAGAAACAACAATCAGCTGAAGACTATGCTGACATCCACGTTACACGGCTACAGTATGCCTTGTCAAGAGTTGGTTTTCGTAACGTCATCATATCGCCAGAAATCGCGCCATGCTCGATAGGTCTCTACAACGCGGATCTCTTGCCCGGCGGAGCTTATACCGGGGCTATGGTTCTCTCCTGGATAGCAGCTATCGATATGATCATTTCGCAGTTGATTCAACAAGAGACGGGACTTATCACGCCGTTCCATACTCTCCTGCCAAAGCACACACTAGATGAAATGGGGCAAAGCGCTCTCAAAGGACTGGCCGACAACGATCGATCGGATATTTCTAGCCAGTAGCGCAGCGCCCTTGCAATAACCGTTCAGTAAACTAGTTTACATAACGCAGTCATTGAGATTGCGCCGGAATGTCCGGCAATGCGCTGAATCGCCTCTTCTATCTGGAGTCACACATGTCCCTCGAACGTCTGTTTCGTTCTTTATTGCGCGTTGCCGCGCTTGTGCTCTTTATGCTTCCCATTCTCTTAGCTGTTGGATGCTCATCAGATCCGGCAAACTGCCCCGAGGAGCGCGCAGACGTAGTAGAGCTCCGGAGGATCCTCACATCGCACCGCTGGAGGTTGGTCACACCACGGGATGATATCAAGCCTCACTTCTACACGTTTCAAGATGATGGGCAAATAGTCGTAGTCGAGCAACGTACACCGACCTTTGCATATTCAACGTTCACGACTTATGGGATCGTAGAAAAGGGGCCGTCAACGTTGACGATCGTGGGCGTGCCTCCGGAGATCACCTATGAAGACGCCTTCGTAAAGTCCTTTGGCGCAGATACAATTGTCTTCCATTCAGCAAAAATTCTAGTTCGCGATTAGAAATCGATGAAAGTGATTCAGCGTGACTAGTATTTTCCTAAGACGCAATCGCTGCAAAACAGAGATGGTTGCCCACACCATCGAAATGGCCCGTTCAACTATTAAGAAGTTGTTGCTCGAGTACAACGGACTGCGCACGTTACGATCAGCGCAACTATCTGGTGGCCGTGAATAGTGTTAAGACGGAGTCCAGATTGTTGGGTGAGATCACTAATAGACTCTTCACCTGCCCCTCGCGCATCTCAACAAGCGCATTGCCAGTCGTTATCCCAAGCTCTTCAAATAAGCTGTAATCATGTAGAATGACCACACGCTCGTGATTCCCGTATTCAACAAGCAGAGGATACCCTTCGCACGCTACATGTCTGGCAACGTAGAACGAATCATTTGACTTCAATAATGCTACCGAGACAAAAGAGAGTTCATTAGTGCATGAGGAACAGCCGAGACAACTAATCAACAAGACGGTCCCGTTTGCTGGCAATTTCGATGTAGAACGATCCGAATCTGCACATCCAACAAGACAGAAGGCCAAGGCGAATATCAAGTTTAGGCGACGCCAAATGGTTGAATTGATCACAATCAGTCCAAAGAAACTCTGCGAAGAACAACATTACGTTTGCTCGAATCTGCCTCACGGAGCCAAATTGATTTTGAGTTCTCAACTAAAAACACATCACTGAAAAATCGATTCCCATTAAATGAGTACCTGACTTGGTCCGAATCTTTCGATTTCACGATGAGCTGCCAATTTTTCCTGGAATACTTCTCGTATCTCAGACTCTTGGGACCTGGAGGAATAAACATCCTTATAACAGTGTCACCATCACTATCAGCCCAAAGATACCTGTAACGTGGTTGCGTATAGTAATATTCACGAATGAAAAGCATATCCTGAATTCGAGCAAAATTAAACTGCGAAAGGGTTGATTCATCGATTTCGCCAAGCTCAATTTTTCGAGCTGTATCGCCCGTCTGACAATCGATTACTGAGATCCTGTTTTCGAATAGAAATGAACAATAGTAACTCGAAGGGCTGACGAAGTAGCCGCTACCATCGACGTCATAATAGCTTTTTCCAAGTCGAAAAGAATTGTGAAATCCACCTAGAAACCTTTCAATCTCAAAACCAGCACGCGTCCTTTTCAATACCGCAATCGTTGGACAAGAAAATTTTCTCTCCCAAATGTCATTTGTCGGGGAGAATCCCGGATTGAAATACTGAATGGGACATATATACCTATCGTCGTCTAGTTTGGCGAGGTCAAGCAAAGTTGGCAAGGCATATGGCAAAAGGGAGTCCAAACTAATGGAGCTCACTGTAACGCTGTCACGGCCAATCAACGATTCAAAAATCACGTATCCGTCAACTGATTGTGCTAGAGCAGTGATTGTGGAATCGGAATTCAATACCACGCTGAACACAGTCTCAATTCCATGGCGTTCTGATATTTCGGAGAAACTACGCGCATAACGTAACAAGCCTTCATTATCGTACACTCGCAATGTAGACTGTTTGTCAGTTGCATAGAAGTGAAGTTTTTCTCCGAGCCAGACAATTCTGGTCTCACCATCCATATGACCGTCGGAGCTCGTACCTTCAAGTTCAATGCGCTGGCCAAATGAATAGGGCCTTGAATCTGCACTTGTATCAATGTCAGTTTTTTCCGTCGTACACGATGAAACTAACAACGTGAAAAACAGAACCATCCATAGTATCGGCCTTGGTCCGCTACTATGGATGGATTTCTTGGCGATCGTCAAATTGACTGACACTTACTTATCAACAACGAACTTGTAAGAAGTGTTCGAGTATGATGGCGATGTATTTGCTGGACCGATGTAGAACGCAATCCTCGTCGTGTCATCCGGATCATCGGTTCTAAACATCCAATACTGACTCGTTATAAGTCCGTTATAAACGGATGGGTATGCTGTGTCGATATTCATGGCTATAAGCTGCCATTTGTTCGACGTATCAGCAAAGAACGATGCAACACCACTTGGACCAGCCGCAATAGCTACATCAGCGTCATCCAATGCCCACTTTGGTGGCTTTGGACGTGGTGTTAGTGCACAGTTAGGGCCCAAGTTTGGGCACCTACCATCGGTGCGCGCTAGATGGTCAAACTTAATTGTTTGGCTAGGCCTTGCAATGGCAGCTACATTCCCGCCTTCCTTCGGATTCTGACCCGAACGAATCTCCGTACCTGATGGGCCTTGCCCATCACCAGTGCAGCTGGCTAGGGTTACAACTGCAAGTGCAATTGCAGATACCTTAAAAAACATTTCGAACCCCTTCGATGAATTGAGAAAAAACATTTAGATCGCAAACTAACACGATTATTTACGTATGCAAATCTACTATTTAGAAACGTTGATCCTAGACTGGTCTGTAGACCAGGTTAGGACCTCTCGGACGTACAAGATTATCGGATACAACAGAAAGGGATGGATTATTCAAATCCTACCATCTTAACCGAGAGTCACGCAATCAGCGTTAACCACTCTATTGTGAACCATTGATTGACCTGCGTAGAGATGCGAACAGGTTGCTGATCATGTAGCGGCTGATACGTTCCGCCAAATCGAGTCCGTCTTCTACGAATGAGGCAATTTGCGGATCCATTGAATCAGGAGGTTCAATGAATGTACTCCTTCTGTTGGAGGCAGCTCTGCCAGGCTGCACCTCAAGATTTCTTGATTCTAGATTGATCTTGAAGTGTGTTTCTGCGTTCTCTAGATCTCTATCATTCAATCGATCGAGTATGGCCCGATACTGTAGACTCAATTCTATCATCTCACCATTTCCAGCGTTTGTGCTAACGTCCGGATGCACTTTCTTTGCAAGAGCAACAAAGCGTCTTCGGGCGCCTTCCTTGGTTGTTATCCCTTTGAAGTAGTCTTCCATATGGACCCTCCCTTCATTCGGTGTCGATTCTTGATAGCAGCGTAGCCTTGATCGGCTTGCTTACTTCCCTGGACATCGCTCTGCTCTCCCGGTTGGCAGAACAAGAACATTCGCCGTTGTTGAGGCGCGTAGCGGTTTTTAATGTTATGGGCATATCTACATTCGGTTTCGTCGTCAACGGACGTCCAGAGGCGTATATCGACCTTGTGGCGCCATTTGGCGGATCCGCGTGAATGCTTTTCGGTCCAGTCTACCTGGGCTACAAACAGAAAGACCACATCCGGGAACATCCCGATGATCTCCATGATCTGTTCGTCCTCTACATCGAGCTCTTGAATTGAGTCTATAAAGCAGAACTTGTACTTGCCTGTGCGAAGCTGCTCAATCACATCGTCATATCGCGTCGTGTCGTGCATCCAGATCTTCGATGACGATATCTTGAGAAGCCTTGCACGCAGGCGTATTGTGCCCGTCTTTGCCCTCTCCTCTGCGCACACATAGAGCACTTGGCCAAGCCGAGAGAACTCCTTGGCTAGCTGCAAACACAGCGTACTCTTGCCCGTCCCCGAAGGACCCGCGAGTAGAATTGAAAACTGCTCCTCTGCCGGCACAGCCCCGAGGAATGCTCTCCACTTTGGTGAAAGGCTGGCAGCCTTGTAGGGCATTCGCCGGAGATCCCGCAATGTCCGAAGGCTTGTCTCGGGCGTTGGTTGATCCTCACGCGTGGTCGTATAGTTCTTGCGCTTCATTAGGCTACTTACCCTTGCCGCGAGAACTCTTCGCGGCGATCATCTCACGCACCCGGGCGCGCACACTTTTTTCCCTGTCTGCCAGGGTCGTTTGTTCGGCTCTTGGCTTCGCCGCCGTGTTCACACTTTTCTCCTTCACGATCGTTTCCGCTGGGGCAACGACAGGTTCAACCTGCTGCATAGCCCTGGCGCCCCCATCGGCCAATGAGGGTTCGCTGGCTCGGATCCTCTCGATCGAATCATTTTCGTCATCGGCATCGAGACTCATATGCGCCGGCATGAGCTCCCATGACTCGAGGTTGTTGGCCCGTTCGCCGTTATCGAACTCCACCATGTAGTCGTACATCGTGTTGAAAACGATCTGTCCGTCCGGAGTGAGGACAACATTGCCGGACTCTCGGTCCAGGGCTCTCACGCGCCGCGGCCATACGCGAGTAACTGTTCCGGGCATTCCCACCTTGGCACCCGCCTCGATGATGTCCGTTGCCGCAACGACTCTATCACCGACGTTGTAGCGCTGAGCCTGATCGATGATGAAGCGCGTGTTCTCCGGCTTCAAGAAGTTCAAGAGCACCTGCCAGAGCTCATCATTGAACGAAGTCTCCAGGTATGGACCTTCATAGCGGTCGGTCTCGAGGCGGATCTCGAATTGCGCCACAAGTGCAGCGTTGGATCTCATCCACTCTTTCAGTGCTTCCCTAGCGCCACTCTTGAGATTGCTCTTCATCCGGATAGGCCTGCGACGCGCGCGCAATTGCGTCTCAGGCTCGATCTCGAGCGTCAACTGTGATTTGTGCGTAAGCGTAAACGGGATCCGGCTCGGGAGGCGCTCGCCATCGATCACCTGCAGGTTGCTCAGCGAATGCTTGCGAATCGTTCCGTCTTTGTCGACGTTGTGCTTGTCGTAATTCTCTTGTGCGTTCTCTGTCGATGCAAACTCAGCCTCTTCAACAGACACCTTTTTGACCTCTCCCTGCACGGCCGCTCCAAGTACGCGAAGCTTGCTAGCGATGATGTCCCTTAGACGCCGATCAACAGGCACGTCTACCCACAGGAAATAGGCCCGTTGCCGCGACCTGGTCTTTACACGGTTGATGCGCCCCAGGATCTGAACCACTTCTACGCTCGAGAACGGACTTGTCATGATGATGATTGTCCTGGGAGCGTTGCCTACGGTATCGTCAAGACTGATACCCGTTCCGCCGGCGCCGGGCGTTGCAATCAAGATCCGTTTGCGTCCTTCTTGGAATGCCCGGATGTCATCGGTGCGTTTCTTCTGCGAGTCCGAGAGCCCTTCAGCCAATTGCTCATCTGCTGTATGTGGGATCTCAAAAGGATCATCCAGGAAGAACTGCCTCTGGTGCATCTCGTCCATGGCCGTCGGCTCATTATCACCTAAGAGGATCCCGGCCGATGTGCTGGTTCCATGACAATCATCACAGTCCGAGAGTGTCTCTGCGTCACTGCGCCTATCGCCGGTGACAAAGCCGATAGTTGATTCTCCGAATAGCGCTCCAAGTTCACGCGCTAGCGTGTTGACTGTCGATGGTTTATCTACCGCAGAACACTCCGTGGATCCCGTGTAGTTCGGACCTGAGTCGTTGACA
>DATGWS010000322.1:0-4163 GCA_035299365.1 Candidatus Didemnitutus sp. | reverse complement strand
GAGTCAGCAACGCAGATGTGTTAACTGATCTCGATGCTTTGTGTATAAGACTCCTCGACCTCGTTTACGCCGAGATCGAGCATTTACTAGAATGACGCTATGTCTCAATGACAGATGACTAATGACGAATGACAGGTGACGCACCGGCACCCCCTCTCTAGCGAAGCGTGAGAGAGGGGGCAGGGGGGTGAGTTCTTGAAACTCTAATGACAAATGACAGATGACAAATGATAGATCACACTTCGCACCGACACCCCCTCTCTAGCGAAGCGTGAGAGAGGGGGCAGGGGGGTGAGTTCTTGACATCCCAATGACCAATGACGAGGCTACGACAAAAAAAGAGCGCCACACTCTCGTGTGGCGCTCTTTTGATTTACTGCCCCTCGTTTCGTAGGGCGAGGCGGGGCCTCGCCCCTACTACGCTCGGGGTGACGGATGTTTACCGAACGATCTGCAATGGAAGAGCGAACGTATTGGTGCCGTTGGTTACCTGTACCATCACCATGCCGATTGGCAGTGTGTTGGTGTTGAGGACCACGGTTGTCTCACCGGAGGACACGTTTACGTTCTGTGTTGCAAGCACTACACCTGACATCGAGAGGATGCGGATGTCTGCTGTGCCGTTCGTTGATGTGAAGCGGATGGATGCAGATGCTGCTGTTGGATTCGGCCAGAGGTTCAGGGAACCACCAACGGCGTCTACAGGAACTTCTACACTTGTTGTGCTTTGAATGAGGCCGAGCGAGATCTGTTGATCAGTGTTCAGGCCGTCGATTGTCACAACTTCTGATGTTGGCTCAAAGTCAACACGGTCTGCTGTGATCGTTACATCACCAACGGAGAGTTCTGTGAGCGCAAATGCACCTTCGTTTTCTGACAATGCAAAGTCAATGATGTCGCCTGCTTCGTCACGAGCTACGATGAGTGAGCCTGTGATTGCTGCTGCATTTTGTGCACGATCTTCAACCTTGCCGTTGTTCATGATGCCACCACGCTTGTCATAAACCCAGCCGCGTACGCGACCCTTGCCGCGCTCGCCCTTTGCTGTGTCGAGATTGATGTCATAACGTACGGTGATCATCACTTCGCCGACTTCTACACGTGTTGCTTCGCGCCATTCCGTAGCGGCATTGGCACCAAGTACCATCCAACCTGGAACGTAAGGACGCTCAGATGGAACACCGAAGACGATGTATGTGCCTGGTTCGAGGTTGGAGAAGGAATAACCGAAGTTATCATCTGTCTCTACTGTCTGAACATTGCGCTTTTCAACAATCGTGTCGCCGTTATCCTTGGCCTTGCGGAGGATCTGATAGGCGATAACCTTGCCCTTGACACCAGCATTGGTATAGGCATTCTTCATCATGCCACCAAAGCCGTTTTCAAAGACCGGACGTTTGTCCATTGAGAAGTTGACGCCTTCTTTGTTCTCTGTAAGATTCAGCAGAGTTGCCTCAGAACCGTCGTGGGTATTCTCCCAGTATTCGGCGAGGTATTCACCTTCTTTGTTATCGCGACCAAGGATCTTTGCAAATGCGATGTAGTTCACACCGGATTGCAGTTTAGCCTCGTAAACACCTTCGGCATTTGTCTCGGCTACAACGCGACGGTAGCGACCGTCTACGCCGTTGTCTTCCTTGGAACGTGCTTCGAAGATCACAAGAGCCTTAAGACCGGCTTCTGTAACGGCATCAAAAACGCGACCACGTACAATAACCACAGTCGGCTCAGGACGTCCGGCAACCACGAAGTTCACATTCGTGCGGGTGTCACATGCAACAACTACATCTTTTGCATCGGCAAGTTCTGTAGCATTTTCATGCCACTCAGCAAGGAAGTTCTCACCTTCAACACGAAGCTTGTACGTGCCGTCAGGTAGATTAAGGATGTAGGCACCGTTTTCGATCTTAGCCTTATAAACAGGACGATAGATCGTTGTAGAGTCGCCATTGTCCTTCTTCACAACATCCAAACGCCATGCAGTTACCCAGCCATTGACCATTGCGTTGGCAGGATTTTCGAAATCAACTTCACCAACGATTACAGCGCAACCGTCTGGCTTGTCTTCGCCCTTGCCGATCTCAAGAACAAATGACTGCCTGGTGAAGACTACTGTGCCACCACCTTCGATGAAGGCCTTGATCACGATCTCATACCGACCGGCGCGCGGCTCGAGCCATGTGATCACGCCTGTTTCTGCATTGATCGTCATGCCGTCCGGACCGGAAACGATACTGTAGCGGATAGCCCCGTCTACACTTGCTTCTGCTTTGGCCTTATACTCATATGGTTGGCCAACCTTGCCACCCTTCACTGGGGAGGAAACAAACCAGATTTTGTTCTCAACCTTTTGCTCGATCACCACAACCTTGATCGGTGTGCGTGGGCCTTCGTTGTCGCCCCAAACGGCACGAACAAAGAAGGTGTATGCGCCTGGCTTGAGTTCCTTTACGAGGTGTGAATACACGTTCTCGCGAGGTGGCTTGGCAGGATCAACCACAATGCGGGCGATCTTGTCAAACTTGGTTTCGTCTTCTGTTTGGCCTGCAGCCTGATAGACGTGATAGGCAGTAGGGGGCTCATCGGACTGTACACCAAGCCACTGAAGAACAACGTAGGGATACGAGTTCGGCTCGGCAATAACCTTGGCCTTGAATTCTGTTGGCACCGGGCGCTCTTGCGCCACGAGACCAATAAAGCCCGTAGCGATGACCAACAGGGTCATCAGGAAACGAGACAGCGTCTGCGTTGTAGGCATGTGGGATCCTCCAAATAACGGAAAATGTTCGTAGTGGGAACTGAGGGCAAGATACCCCCACCCGGATAAGCGTTACAAGGTCAGATCACCACTTCGATGGTAGCAAAATGCGTCTCGGGCTTCAAGGTTGGATTGATCGAGTCGGGGGTGATGTTAAAGTAGAGCGTCATAGTCACTTTACGGGGCTGACCAGGCACTCTCTCGGCCTCTGCAATGATCATATTGGCCTTAAAGGCAGTGGCGTCGGACCCAAAAAACTGATCGGTTCCGGTCCCAAGATCAACAACGAACTGTACCTCGCCATTGACCATAGCGTCATTGTACCCATTGCACGAGGCAGAATCCCGGCGAAGCCGAAATCCTTGCATCTGAGGAGTTGCAGAAGATGCCGGATCCTTCTCCATCGTGATGTCCAGCCAGAACCTCATCGGTGTAAGGGTGGTATCGATCTTTATGGTGGGGAGCCCCTTCATCACATAGGCACCGGCTGCCGAGGTAAAGGTTACCTCATATGACGTAGGGGTGACCTTGATTGCCGGTGTCAACGGGGTTTCTGTGCGTGGTGCGTCCACATCTAGTGGCGATGCGCAGGACGTAACAAGGACGCCTAGACATACTGCCAAGAGAAGTGACCAGAGAAGCGAGGGTATGATGTGGTGTTTCATGTGCAGTGTTAGAATCGGACGGCAACGCCGTAGGTGAGGCCGATCTTTGATGTTGCAAACCAAGAATCCTGGAATCGATAGCCCATTGTTGAGCCCTCAAGACCAAAAATGAACGAGAGGGGGCCGGATGGTGCGTATGCGATACCGGCTGTAACGCGGCCAAGAGGGCCGAACTTGGAACCCCCAACCAGAACCTGGCCAAATGGCGCAAAGGCTGTTGATCCAATTGTGGGCAGCGTGTGACGATACATAATGCCGGCCCACACAGAAAGTGGCTGCTGCTCATACCGGATCACTTGGCCATTGCGCTCACCTTCAAATGCCATGGCAAATGACTCATTGCCAAACTCAATACCAACGGTGTTCCGGTCCGATAGCTGATAAAGAAACGCACCACTCATGTTGTCATACCATGCCGTTTGCGCCGGTACGTTTACATCAGTCATTGACGACCCAGACATTCCACGTACCTGCACCAATAACGAAGGATACTTCACCGGCCGAAGATTGATCGGTGTAAGCGCAGTAGCCTGCAACATGCGCGGCTCGTTTGTTCGGGTTAACTGGATCGTATTCGTCATGGCAACATTCGTTGTTGTTACTTCTAACGGTGCCTGATCGGATGCATTTGCGACCACAGGGCTAGATTCTGAGGAACTCCGCTCGGCCAAGAGTCCGTTCAAACGCTCTCGCTCTGCCCTCAACGATGCAACCTCTCTGCGCAACCGCGCATTGCTGGC
>DATGWS010000321.1:0-8778 GCA_035299365.1 Candidatus Didemnitutus sp. | reverse complement strand
AATAGTTCTTGGAGAGATCGTTCACTACGCCACATATCCATTTGAATTTTCAAGTCGGTCGAGACTCGTCCAGTTTTAACAATCAATAGTCAATCTCATCAATAACACCCGGTCAATTCCGGTTAACGCAGAGCCCCTTACGTATGCTGAGAACGAAGTAGAACAGTCCTTGAACCATGTTTATTCACGGAATCCCCAACACTTATTGGCGCATCCCCACGATGTACGACTGAATATCTGCCATTACGGAAACTGGATTGCGATTTCAGGATCATGCCCTCAGTTACGGGCAGTTATCCGCATATACGTGCAACAACGCCCACAAATGAAAATTGCGCGAACAACGAGCACGAATAATAATACAAGGCAGGCTCATCTTGCGACGTCAAAGCGGTTTGTACGCATATGCATGGCATTACGCTACAGAAACAGAATGTATCGCACTACAAATTGAGCATCGACGTATTGAGCGAAGACCCATATAGAGGCATTCTCACTTGTTCAATACACAATTCCGACCATTGACAGAGATTCCGTTGTTTAGGACGGCATTCATTGTCCGTACAGTAGAGTCGCTGCAATGACAGGATGCGCCCTTACCGTACACGAGATTCCTTGCAATGACAGGAGGGGAGGCCCAATCGCAGGAGTGACATAGCTATGAATTATGGTTGATTCCGCAACGATCTAACTCTATCGTTCTTAGAGTTAACATCGTCGTATGTGCTAGCCTTTAACGGGAATCACCATGGACTTTGTAATCACGAACCGTTGTCTACACCTCACGTTGTTGAACTTAGCACAGGCGACCCTTCAACATAGAACTGGCTTTGTCCTTTTCTCAAAGTAACGGGTGGCCACAGGTACTCGACTTTCGCGAAGTATGATAAGTATTGCAGGAGATCGGCCTGACATTCGTCCAATGAGTTGAGCGACGCCGTAAGAAGACTTTCAAGTCTCTCCTACTTGCCCTGTGGCTTGACGAATTCAAAACATGATCGTGCTACTACGGTAGTACATACATACCAAAACCGGCTGTCCATTCACACTACTCTAAGCCTGTCCCAAGCTCGTTGTCGTGGCAGAGCGCGTGCGATCATAAAATGCCAGTGACAATGCCAGTTGGCAACTACGATGGTTCGCTAACTATCTTAAATAATTCATCACTACAATATTCTTTACGACTCCCTACGGGTCCACAACGTATTTGCAAAGCCGCATCATTGATGCGGCTTTTTGCGTTTCATGGGGTGTGTCACTCCGAGCGGAGCCTGTCCTGCCGAAGGGAGGATTGAGGGGCGGCGTCACCCCGAGCGGAGTCGAGGAGGTAGCGTCACTCCGAGCGGAGTTGAGGAGCAGAGTATCGTCGGGCTAAAGCCCGGCCAAGCAAGAACTCACCCCCCATCCCCCTCCCTCACGCTTCGCTAGGGAGGGGGTGCCGGTGCGTGTTACTCCGGTCATTTCGTCATTGCGTCAATTCGCAATTGCGATGATGAACAACGTCGGGAGCCTTACTCTCCCGGAGTCACGTCAGGAGCGGGTAGAAGATCATCTCTCCTACAGTCACACGCCTACATCGCAGCGATCTACAACCACTACGACCATAGACCTCAACGCGGTTCCGTCTGGCATCTATCGCGTTGTTGTAACAACGCCAACGCAGGTTGAGAGTGTGGGAGTGGTGAAGAGGTAGGGATCGCGATTGCAAGTAACCCGTTCTTTTTGACCTACCCATGTTGTACTTCGGACTCGAATTCACCTTTTTATAGATCGGGAAATCTCAAGAGCTTTCCAAAATCTGTCTTCCAGATATCAAGCTCAAAGAGATACCCGTTGATATCCACGTTCAAGGAAGCAATAACTTCAATCCCATCCGAATCTGTAAACTGGAAGTCACTTATCTGCTCTCCAAAGATTCTTCCTTCATTTACAATTCCCTTTGGGTATAGATACAAACTTCCCATTTCCCCATCCTTCATTGGGCGTACTAATAACCCATCACTCCAATTGTCAGGTATCTCTTTGGAACACTTCTTCACTAGGAGGTCAAGTAGCCTTCCCTCCAGTATTGTTGGTTTTCTATTTAACTCCATGTATCCTCCCTATGATTGCGGAATTCAGCCATCACTTTTGGCGGATTTACCACAACCTACCTGTCTATGAAAGCGGGGGAAGATCACAATTCGTGATCCAGCGTTAAAATCAACCGGGTGAGGAACTTTCATACCAAACGGAGAATTCTTCCCTTCAGATCCACAACGAAACTGCAAAGCCGCATCGATGATGCGGCTTTTTGCGTTCACACCCCCATGACTTCGTCAGGGGCTAGCATACTTTCGCCCCTTCGGGGCTGAGTTTCGATCTTACTTCTTATCGCCGAACTCATCATCGTCGATCTGCGACGTGGTTACGTTGCCTTCGCCGCCACCGGCATTGAGTGAGAAGGAGTTTACGGTGTAGCGTTTTTCCGTGCGCACTCCATCACTTGTTTCGGTCTTTGTTTCCGTCACTTCGAATTTGAAGACTTGATCGGTCTCAAAGTTTGCTCTCTCCCGTGCGAACATCTTCTTGCTCTTGTCCCACTCCTTACCCTTGCTATAGCGCATCATCAAGTTACCCGGGGCTATGCCACCAATAACGGCTTCGCTCTTAGATGATACGTAGACATAGTGAAGGGCTTCTGTTGGGTCTTTAACATCGTAGAGTTTGATGACGATATCGTCGGCATATCCGTTGTAGACCACAAGACTGCAAAGTCCACGTGGACCTCGTTGTGGTTCAATGTACTCCCCATTCATGCCACCGCAACCAACAACAAGGATGGATGTAAGAAGTGCAGCAAAGGCAAATACTGTGAATCGTGTGCGCATGTGGGTCAAGTGGTATGTGAGAAAAATCATCGTTTACTGGCTCCAACAACAATGCTGCCAAAGACTCCTTCTTCGTCCTTCTTTGTACGCCGTGCAACACGCCATACAATGGCATATTCATCGGACTCCGGAGCTTCAAATGCTGCCATTGGACGAGAGTCGTCATCGGTATCCGAGGCGATCACCTTCCACGCCCCATCAACGAAACGAAACACGGCAACATCGATGTCTTGAATGGCTGTTGTATCGGAGATCGTCATCACTGCATATGACATGTCCTTCTTGAACTCTTGCCATATCTGACCGTGCGATCCGATTGTACCGGCTACTGTTGCCGTTGGTTCGGCTCCGGCCGTTAGCATCGCAGCAGATGCATATTGGAGACCTAATTCAATCGTTGACAGTTTTGCCTGGATCTCATCAGGGTATTGGATCCCGTCCTTGTTGTATCCAAGCATCTCTCCAACAACACCGCGTGCTTGAGACATTGTTAACGTATCAACCTCTACATCAACCTTGGGATAGTTCCGCTTCACACCACGCATCAACCGGTTCATGTTCTTATCTACCACCTCAATCGGCCAACGGAAACGCTGTCCGGCCGTTCGCATCCTCCAAACATTCTGCTCTTTCAACGAAAGGCTGTCAGGGGGCTTACCAATCAACGACGTGTCTACCACAAATGCATCGCGGACGTTCATCATCACACCGTCGTACTCTTTCTGCGCAGGCTTGAAGGCGATCTTCCCCATCAAGGGCAAAGCCTGCACACGTTCGGCAGGTATGGCAAAATTCAAGTTTTGCCCACCATTGATCCTGACCGATGCTACTCCAAGAACAATCCCTTGGCCATCCATGAGGGGGCTCCCGCTGTTCCCACCTGATATCGCAGCGGTAAACTGGATCATCTTTCCGTAGTCTTTTACAACGCGAACAGATGACACAATTCCGTCAGATACAGACTGCTCAAACTCTAATGGATTTCCCACAACGTAGATCCGCTCGCCTTGTTCCGGCAACGTAGGCTTAAACTTCAATGGAGTGAACGCAATGCTATCCGGTAACAGCACTTCGAGGATCGCGATGTCTGAGGCTGAATCCTGAGAGACAATATGGAGTACATCAACCTCTGCGCTGTCCTTGAATCGGATCTTTACACTTGAAGCCCCTTCAATAACATGATAGTTCGTTACAAGGTGCTTGCGTGAGATAAAGAATCCTGTTCCATGCCCATCATCGAGGCCAAAGGTGTTCTGTGGAATCACAGTAACAACTGCCGGCTTCACGGTCTTGAGCATGGCTACGATGTCCTGACCCCTCACCCCTTCGGTCGCAACGAGAATGAGCATCCCCAATGCAAATAGTCGCAATCTTCCATTCATACAAGCCTATGATCAATTCGATATGTAATCGGCAAAGGTACTAAATAGAGCTCTATCAGCTTGCCTTACCTCGGCCGGCCACATGGATCACTCGGCTCCTCCAAGCATCCTCTCGAAGTACCCCCATAACTTCGTCATGGGCTAGCATACCTTCGCCCCTTCAGGCTCCTGTTGTTCTCTGCTCGTTGTTCGTTGTTCGCTGTTCTCTGTTCTCTGTTCTCTGTTCGCTATTTTCCCCAATGCGTTGGCTCCTCCTCCTCGTCCCCGTGGCGATCGGTGTTACGGTGTTCGCACCGGACAGCCCCTTGCTCGTTTTTGCAACCTGCGTGCTTGCCCTCGTTCCGCTGGCCGCACTTCTTGGTGAAGCAACTGAGCATGTTGCTGCCCATGTTGGGTCCTCGATAGGGGGCTTGTTGAATGCTACGTTCGGGAATCTGGCAGAGCTCATTATCCTAACGGCGATGTTATCGCGTGGATTACATGAAATCGTGCTTGCCGGTATTCTTGGTGCGATCCTAGTGAATGCCATGTTTGCTAGCGGACTTTCGATGTTCGTTGGCGGGCTCCGCGATCATGTACAGGAATACAATAGAGAGAGTACCCGAGATATGGCCACGCTGCTTGGCCTTGCGGTATTTGGTCTAGCCGTGATATCGGTTGTGGACATGAGGCAGGCAGAGAACGCCACTGCTGGTGCCCACGGCACACATGGTACACCGATCATCGCCGGGATGCTGTTCTTTGGCTACTTGCTGTTTCTATTCTACAGCATGTACACGCACAAGGACCTCTTTCAAAGCAGACGTGAACCGGAAGAAGAAGACACATGGTCACTGAAAAAGGGGCTTCTGGTTCTACTCGGAGTCACCGTCTTTGTTGTATGGTTGAGCGAGACACTGTCCGGTGCAGTTGAGTCAGTTGTTGCCACGGCCGGACTAAGCGAGGCATTTGTGGGCGCTGTGGTGATAGCCATCATTGGCGGTGCAGCAGAAATGGCATCTGCCGTACGTGCAGCCGGGAAGAACCGACTCGATCTTGCCCTTTCGATCTCCATGGGTGGTAGTGTTCAGATCGCTCTCTTCGTAGCTCCAACACTCGTGCTGATGAGCTACCTCATTGGGAATGAGCCGTTAAAACTTGTCTTCAAACCGCAGGCCGTGATCCTGTTGTTCTTCTCCGTAGTCATCATGGCTCAGCTGTCATCGGACGGACGCTCTACATGGTTCAAGGGAGCGCTGTTGCTCATCGTTTACCTCATCCTTGCTACAGCAATCTATTTGGTACCGTGACCATGAAATACATCGTACTGCTGTCTGCCTTGCTCATTGTAGCGATAAGCTTCACTGTTCAGCCCCTTGTCGCACAGGACGAGAAGGCGATGAGAAAGAAGTGCACGGTCTCCGTCACATGGTCATGGCGCGGTGAAGATGCTACTACCGTTGTTACTGTAAAGAATGAAACAAAGAAGACCCTTGTTGACCCGGTGGTTCGTGTGCGATTCTATAATAAGGATGGCGCAGAAGTGAGTACTGATGCCAAAGGCTATGCCACTCGAATCAAGCCCGGTGCATCAAAACGATTGGAGGCCCGGTTTTGGTCGAGCGTTGATTCAACGGCCGTTACCGCCAAGGGAGAAGTTGAATATTGTGTGTTTGAATAGGCCATTTGAATGATACACACAACGAGCAAACGATCACAGGGATCGTTCGCTCGTGTGAGGGGAAGCACATTGGGAGGGAGCCAATGTCTACGTGGTTATTTCACGAATCTTGACGTAGTGGTTGTATTTGAGCCATGAAGGATGAGTCCATATACTCCCTTTGGAAGCTGCATGTCCGAAAGATCAAACACGATCATCCCTGAGCCATCAGGCTGGTGGGTTCCTAGCGGAAGTTGCTCTCCAACGGCATTCACGATCACTGCGCTGTACACATCCGGTGCAACTCCTGTCACACACAATGACGTTGCGTCATTCAGTGGTTGCGGCCACACCTTTTGCGAGACTATTGATCCGAGTTCTTCAACGGACGTGGTTGCCTTTACGTCAATCGTGATCGGTTGCATCCAGTTCCAAACATCAGATGACGTCTCTGCACCATCAAGATCCACTGCATTTCCAATAGCGCGCAAATAGACGAGACCTTCAGCCATTGGGGCCGTGTACGTGAAACTGAACGTTGCCGCTCCAGCAACCATTGTCTTTGGCGCGGAGTGTGTAAGCTCTGCCCCCTTCTTTGCCAATCCAGATCCAGCAACCGGACTGAGCGTTCCGGCATCGGTCGTGCCCGTGGTTGTTGTTTTTACGGCAATGCCAACTCCGGCAGCTGCCTGTGTTGTATGTGCTACAACAACCGTAAACGTCCGTGTTTCACCAGGTGACATCGAAATAGATGTGCCCGATACGCCTTCGATCGTTACTGCTGTGGATGGCGTTGCAAACTCGCCATGACAGTCTCCACAGCCTGCGCCGGTGAGAGATGTTCGTCCATTCTTTCCGCCCTCGTCTGCCACTGCACGTGGTGCCGAGGTCAAGACTGAAACGAGCGCGAGTGCTACCGCCATCATCGTTGTTACCATTTGTCGCGAATACATGTTGGAGTCCTTTGTGATGTTGTTTGTGAGTTGATACCTATCGCGCTACAACAAATGGCGTACTGAGAGTAAGGGGCGCATCAGCCGTTAACCATCGCACCAGATACATGCCTGGTGCAAAGTCTACACTGAATCGGTCCGTACCGGATGTGATCGCGCTACTGCGTACCACTGCTCCTGTGAGAGAGTAAATCTCGTACCTGACTACGTGTGTTGACGGAGCGTGAACCGTTGCTTCAGTATTCACAGCTACCGGAAGTGGTGTTACGAGATTGGCCTGTTGAGCACTACCATCCGCTACATCAGAAACGATCGGGTTCTTCATGTAGAATGCTCCGGATACCTCGAGAACTCGCGTTGGATCTGCATCATCTACGATGCGTATAACACCCTGTCCGTCTGCATGCTTCGGAATGCTCCACACGTAGTATTTGCGCGATGCATCAACGGCATGGGCGATTTCGGTCCATCCATCTCCACAGCCGTCCCATTGAATCCGTACCTTCTTTGCGGAGTTTGTTACCCATTCGATACGATGCGTTTGACCTGGTACGATCACCGCACCTGTGCGTGGTGACGTGATATGGACGACCACGATCGATGAGTCCTCGTCATCATCGGATCCCGTGCTGTCATCGTCAACATCGTCATCACTCGTTGACGCTACGATCGAAAACGGCGAGGCATTTACGTTTTGCGTCAAGGGATCCTTGACATCGGAAATGCGAATGTACCCGGTTGTTGTAAGCTGGTTCGGCACCGTCCACTCAACATTGCCCTGCGTTTGCGGGACACTCGATGTGATCAACAACCATGGACCGGTTGGGCTATCGGCAGACCATTCAACTCGTAGGTTCACAGCTGCACTGTCAGTAGAATCATTTCCGCCCGTACCGGTAGAATCATTCCCGCCCGTACCCGTTGAGTCATTCCCACCCGTACCCGTTGAGTCATTCCCACCCGTACCCGTGGAATCATTGTCGTCGCTGTCGTCATTATCGTCATTACCGTCATTATCGTCATTGTCTTCGTCGTCATTACCGTCATTGTCTTCACTGTCATTATCGTCATTGTCTTCGTCGTCACTATCGTCATTGTCTTCGTCGTCATTGTCGTCATTATCGTCATTATCGTCATTGCCTTCCTCGTCATTGTCTTCATCTTCATCTTCCACCATCACGATCGGTCCCGTAGCCCCATTCCACCGAACGATTACCTTATCACCGGGATGGTAGACCTCGCCACCAACGGGTGAGAGGAGGGCAAGTTTTAGAGGAGCAGAAGCCTTGATGGACATCGCTGTTGAATTCATCGCTGTTACGCCCGGCGTCTCAACGCTTTGAATACGGATGAACAGGCTTGCATTTGTGTCTGAAGGAACCGTCCACGAATAGACGCCTGTAGATGCTGGTGTGCTGGTGATGATCGAAATCCATGGTCCGGCTTCGCCGGTGATACTATAGTCGATCTTCACATTTTGGATGCTTGTTGATGTCCAACGTATCTGTGCAGTTGAACCAACCCACAGAGTAGCGCCACCTGCTGGCGCTGTTAACGCAAGCGCTGCCGGTGGAGGTGTTGAGACGATAGCGAAGGCTGCATTGGAGACATCGGCTGTGGTGGCCGATACTGCTGCGTCGCGTACTCGGACAAATCCCGTTGTTGTAGTCGTGCTTGGCACCGTCCAGGCATACGTTCCTGCCGAAGCGGCAAGAGAAGCTGCGATCGTTGTCCACGGGCCGGTTGCCGACGTCGGGCTCCATTCTATGGTAACGTTGGTAACGGAGCTCGACGTCCAATTGATAGCTTGCGTTGAACCGGCTAGGAATTGTTCCCCACCATTTGGACGTGTAACAGTGATCACGGGAGTTGGGGCCGTTGCCTGGACAACGAGTGTGAATTCAGGAAGACGATTCCACACATCGCCATTGTCT
>DATGWS010000320.1:0-12680 GCA_035299365.1 Candidatus Didemnitutus sp. | reverse complement strand
AGAAGCGATGGTCAACGCAAGCACTTGTCTCGCAACAGATCATCTTGAGATTTCTGCTTACAAATAGAAACTCGGTCTATGCATTAGGTCCAGTGCAATGGACCATTACGGTGCGATATCTGCTCACGCAAGCCATCATGTTCCAAATGGCAGGGTCAACGTTTGTTGGTGCAGGCCAGAGTGTTGAGGCTATCCCTGAGCAAGCGTGGACGCCAACAATGGAAGGGGCTCACACTATCACGATTGAGGCTAACAGTGATGCGAATATCACCGGACCACAGACTCTTGTGGTGAACGAGACTGTTCTTGCCGCGGCTGTGTGTTCTACTCGCCCCATTCTCACACCGGGCACATTGTTGGTCACAAGCTCCAGTGGCGGCATAACCTATACGGCACCACCTGGTTGTTGCTATACGATCCTGCCCTTTATGAATTCTGAGACGTTCTGGGATATGACGCCCGACACAGAGCAGACAATTGCCGATGGACAGTCTGTAACGTTTACCATGACGGCAAAGGGCGCAGATGTGATGGCCACGGCCGTGGGATTTGCATGGCGGGAGTGTGAGACGGGATCTCCAAAGGGTCACGACTACATCGTTGTTTCTCCACGTACGCCCCCTTCCAACGGAGATACAGTTGCGGGAACAGATGGCCCTCACATCTGGACGTCAACTTTTGGAGATCCTGTATCGCCCCGAACAGGTACGTTTATCCTGCGAGAGGAGCCTGATCTCCACATGGCGGTGGGTCCTATTCGTTTTCACCGAATGTATGACGGATCAGGTATATCAGCAGGCTTCATCTCCAACATGGGATGGAATTGGTCTCACACGTTTGATGCATCTCTCCACGTTTCGCCCACCGAGCTGTTCGTTCAGCTTCCCGGCTTTGATCGCGTGAGCTTTATGCGCTCGGGCAGCACCTATACACAGCGGTCCATAAGTACCAGTGTCTACTCGGTACAAGAGGTGTCTGGTGGATGGCTGGTTACAGATGTAACTCGTAGCATTCAGTATACATACAATGCCCAAGGTACTCTCACCAAGATCGATGATGGGACCATCCCGATGCATGTGCGATGGAATGGAACGTTCATTGCGAGTGTGACAGATTCACTGGGCCACTCCATTACCTTTACAACGGACGATCAGGGACGTATCATCACTGCAACCGATGGATCGGTAACGTGCACGTACACGTATTCGGCTGCCAACGAACTCACATCTGCCACTCGCACCGGTGGAAATGCAACATCGTATTCGTATGGTTCACAAGCCGGACAGATCACGTCGGTAGATCGTGGCGCCGGGATTGTTGAGGTCCTGAATGTGTATGATGCAAACGGACGAATCACCTCACAAACCGATGCAGAAGGTCGTGCTTCGACATACACCTACACCGGAAACCTATCACGCTTTGTTGATGGAGAAGGTGTTGCAGAAGAACACACATGGAATCCGCAAGGTCAGGTGGTCTCAATCGGTGCTGGTTCAACACAAATGCGCTTTGCCTACGACGCATTAAACAGACCATCAACGATTGTTTCTGCAGGGGGCGATACTTCGCGTTTCACATGGCATAGTAGTGGACGGATTGCAAGTATCAGACATGGCAACGGTGGCACTGAACAGTGGGAGTATCGCTCGCGGAACTGGAATGGAGCAACGGTATGGGATTGCACTTCTCATGTGGATGAAATGGGTCGGCGGATAACATATGAACGTGACGGCCAAGGTTGGCTAACACGCGTTGAAGGATCCACTCGCCCCCTTTCCTATACACGCAATACGAAGACCGGATTCGTCACGGTTGCGCAGTCAATGTCTGCCACAACGTCATATACGTACGATGCACGTGGTCACATCACATCGATGCGTGATGGGCTGGGTGCCGTTACCATGTACACAACAAATGATCGTGGCGACATCGCGACGATCGTGTACCCCGACACATCACGTGTTTCATTTGATTACGATGCTCAGGGTAGGGTTGTCACCTATACGGACGAAATGGGAGCCTCTAGTAGCTGGACCTATGACCGGTGGGGCAATGTAGCAAGCGCAACAACACCTAGCGGAATAGTCACAACGTATGGAGTTGATCGCACCGGAAGAATGACGAGCATGAGTAGACCAGGGCGAGATGCCGTTACTCTGGACTATGACGATGCCGGGCGACTCACCACAACACATGTAGGTACTAACATCTATACCTCGCGAGAATATGACAGTGCCGGGTGGTTGTCTGCCATAGCTAATGCAGAGAGTAGCAAAGAACTCTTTACCAACAATGCCGACGGATATCTGACGAGACATGAAGCTCGTGCCGGAGGAGAAACAGAATTCCAGTATGATGGGCGGGGATTGATCAGTGATGTAACATCTCCGATAGGTGGTGCAGAAAGGTTTACCAATGACGCATCGGGCGACCTCATTGAATACCGAGATGCCGTTCAGCGATCGACTACTCATACCTACGGAAGACCAGGACAGATCACGCGGTGGCAACATGGAACGGTAGGCACAGTGATGGCCTACGACACTCTCGGAAGGATCACTGTTGTTCGTGATGGTGATGGTGGGGTATGGACCTATGCCTATAACGCCCTAGATCTCCTCACTCTTCGGACTGATCCAACGGGAAAAACAACGTCCTACGATTATGATGTTAGGGGGCGTGTGCGCTCGATCACAGATGCAAGTGGTGTGGTAACAGAGCTTCGACGCAACAGGAGAGGAGACATCGTTGAACAACGCAGATCCAATTCCCCACGTCATATGTATACGTATGATACTGGCGGACGGCTCACTTCTTCGACACGTGTACATCGTACCTATGATGCCTCCGGAGCACTATCAGAGAGCAATGGCTCAGAGATCTCTTGGAACGCAGATGGAACCGTTGCGAGCGTAACCGTTGAACCCGGTAGGAATGTTACCTATACCTACGATGCAATGCTTCGTGTAAAGACGCTATCGGATTGGACCGGAGCAACAATTACACTCGAGCGTGATGCAAACGGTTCGATCATCGAAACGCAGCGATCAGCAGCCTTGACCACACGATATAGTCGTGATGGTACGGGCGCGGTAACGGCTATCGAAGAGGGTCCATTAATCTCTATGATGGTCACACGAGCAGCAGATGGTAAGATCACATCTATTCAATCGCAGGGACATCTCGCTGCAACACCCGTTGATGAAGACAAATCCATGACGTATACCACAGCGAACGAGCTCACGGCACCAGTACATCCGGCAATAGGTGAGTTCATATTCGATGGTTTCGATAGAGTTGTTGGCATGCGCAATGGAGCCGACTCCGTTGTTGTTGTCCTCAATGATGTTCTCGGTGGTCTTCCGCAATTGGTTACGGTGAATGGTCAAACGTGGGCCGTGCTTGCTACAGCTGAAGATGGCGTTTTCGGCATGGTGAATTCGGTCAACGGAGAACATCGTTTCTTCCACTATGATGCCAGCGGAAACGTTGTGATGGTAAGCGATGACAATGGGACGGTGGTAGCACGGTTTGCCTACGGGGCATATGGAGAGCCCCTTGCATCAGATGGAGAGACCATGGTGCCGTTCCAGTATGGTGGTCAGAGAGGTACATGGACGCCCGGTTCTTCACAATTCGTGATGGGCTCGCGCATCTACGATGCAACCACCGGACGATTCACATCCGAAGATCCCGTGGAACAGTTGGACCCTCGTGCCTTCAATGCGTATGCCTTTGCATGGGGCGATCCAATCAATTCCCATGATGCTTCCGGGGCAACACCAGAATCCAATGTCCCAACAACCGATTGGCTCGAAGACTCACGCCGGAACAGTGATCGTGCATTGGCGAAAGCAGCAGCGATCAATGACATCATTCTTGCTGAGGCGCAGCAGCGCGAGTTAGATCGCCAAGCCGAGCGCCGAGCACGCGAAGTGCGGTCGCAGCCACGTCCACGCCCAACACCAAAACCTAGACCGACTGGTACGAACAACCCACCACCAGCACCGGCACCAGTGCCAACACCGCCACCTGCACCTACGCCAGCCCCAGTCCCGGGCGGAAAACGGGCACCGGCCGGAGGCTCAGGTCGTGGTAGTTATCTGCCGGATTGGGCGCGAGACATCCTTGAATATTTCATCGTCTTTTAAGGGTCAACAATGAAAACCATCATCATTCTCATCGCAGCAATCGTCGCATCCACATGTGCATGGTCACAGACCTACACATACGATGCAGTTGGTCGCATTGCCACGGTACGATATGCCGGCGGAAAACAAACAACCTATACCTATGACGGTAGAGGCAACATCACAAAGCGCACTACGGCTACGGTGAACAGTGTAAACGGGGGCAATGATGTTTCATCGGCGTTCACTCTTGCACCCAATCCTACAACATCAACGGTTATGGTTCAGCTCGGCAACGTCGTCAGCGGTATCAATTCTCGACTCATCGTCACAGATGTTGCCGGGCGCACGGTTGCCGAGCAGGCCATGACGCAAGGACAAGTAGCGAGTACATTGAATGTGCAACACCTTACATCAGGAATGTATGTTGTGGCCTTCATTGATGGATTCGTTGAAAAGAGAAGCCCCTTGCTCATTATGCGATAGGGGGCTTGTTGGCCGGCAACTCAACCATGGACATCAACCGTGGTGAGGCGCCCCATGCTGTGATCATCGCACGAACGCGATCGGCCCATTGGAGTCGGTCGCGTTCGTTCGTATCGGTGAACTCTGCACGCAGGAGAATGTTCTTCTGTGTGTGTTCCAGCGATATGAATTCCTCGAGGTGGGCTTCATAGCCTAGTGACCGAAGAATGTCTCGTCTCATGGAATCCGTGAGGAGGTCGCCTAATCGTTCCTTGGTGATCCCATCATCGAGGAGGGGGCGAGCATATTCAGGAACCGATTCCTTGCGTAATTGTTTTTGTACTTCGTGGTGACAGCACGGAGCAACAAGCATCTTCTTCGCCTTCATCTCAAGACCGAGAGCTATTGCTTCATCTGTTGCTGTATCACATGCATGTAGTGCAATGAGCAGATCACATTCTTGTGTTGGTACTACGTCACCAATACGTTCACATGTAAACGTGGCATTGGTGAGTGCAAGCCTTTGTGCCACCGAGGTACAATGATCTACCACATGTTGATTGGCATCTATCCCATGGAGATGAGCATCAACACCCTCACGCTGCAGTACATACATGAGTGAGAGAGAGAGATAGGCTTTACCGCAACCTGCATCAACAATACGATACGGTCCATTATTGGTCGATGCCAAACGAGCCCCTGCAAGGAGGTGGTTCACCTGACGAAATTTATCGGCCATAGAGGCCTTGATCTTCCCATCCGCTGTTGCAAGGTCGAGCGCTATAAGAAAGGCTGCGTCATTCTCTGGAGTAAGACTTCTCTGCTTTGTTCTGTCGGCAGCAACTCCATCCCAGCGAGTGCGCGAAGGCGGCAGACGTTTCGTGGAGGTTTTTACATCGCCCCCTTTAAACGTCCTGAGGATCTGAAGATCAGCCCCAGGGGTTTGCACGAGGACTTGACGAAACGTTCTCTCCAACCACGGCGTCAGCGCCGGTGAGGGGTCGCCCACAATCTTTACCGCCGGATCTGTGAACGCCTGTTTCTCCGTGAACCGCTCGGTCCGGATACTCCATCCCTCTGCCGAATTGACGCCCGAGACCACTACCTTTTGGACATCAGATCCCTTAGGGGGCTTGGAGAACGTGGCCACAAAGGCCGAAGCAGAGGAGAGGAAGGGAGCGATCATGGGACAAAAGTACCCCATGAAATGACTTCACTCGCTACGCTCGTAATGACGGTATGACCACTCGCTACGCTCGTAATGACGAAATGACCTTACTCGCTACGCTCGTAATGACGTAATGATACGTTTCGGCACCCCCTCTCGAGCGAAGCGTGCGAGAGGGGGCCGGGGGGTGAGCTTAGGTAATCGAGAAGGTGCCGGAAAGCAGTTGATAACCTGCCCCCTACAAAGACCTTTCTCTGCCGTACTTTTGTGGTTTCGTTTCTCCGTATCACACCGGCATCATGACATCACGACAGATCAGACAGGCGTACCTCGACTTCTTTGCGGCACGTGGACATCGCATCGTTCCATCGGCACCGGTGGTTCCACATGGCGATCCTACGCTGCTCTTTACAAACGCCGGGATGAATCAGTTCAAGGATGTGTTCCTTGGAACGGGCAAGCGAGAATACACACGAGCCGTTGATACGCAGAAGTGTATCCGTGTTTCGGGCAAACACAATGACCTCGAAGAAGTGGGATACGATACGTATCACCACACGTTTTTTGAGATGCTCGGTAACTGGAGCTTCGGAGATTATTTCAAAGAAGAAGCTATTGGCTGGTCGTGGGAGTTTCTGACGAGTGAACTGAAATTGCCCAAGGACCGACTCCACGCCACGGTCTATCGCACGGACGATGAGTCCTACGAGATCTGGAAGAAGTATCTGCCTGAATCGCACATTCATCGCTTCGATGAAAAGGACAACTTCTGGGAGATGGGTGATACGGGGCCGTGTGGTCCGTGTACGGAGATACATTTCGATCGCACGCCGGACCTGAGTGGTGGACCTCTTGTGAATGCCGGTGTGCCGGAAGTGATCGAGATCTGGAACAACGTCTTCATCCAATACAACCGCACAAACGACGGGACGTTAGAAGACCTGCCGTCACGTCACGTAGATACAGGCATGGGTTTTGAACGTCTCTGCGCCGTGATGCAGAAGAAGGACTCCAACTACGACACGGATGTCTTCCAACCGATTATCGCCTTCACCGAGGACCTATGCGGGCGCACATATCGTACAGAGCTTGACAATCCCGACGGCGTTGCAATGCGTGTGATCGCCGATCACATCCGCACTCTGTCATTTGCCATTGCAGACGGCGCTCATCCCGGTAATGAGGGAAGGGGCTATGTGTTGCGTCGTATCCTCCGCAGAGCAGCCCGCTATGCCCGCAACCTCGGTCTCGCCGAGCCAGTCCTCTGGAAACACGTTGCCATTCTTTGCGAAACAATGGGTGACAAGTTCCCGGAACTCATCGCACGCCGCAGCGTTATCGAACGAATCATCAAGGCCGAAGAAGAATCCTTCCTTGCAACTCTCGATAGGGGGCTCCTGCGTTTCGATGCCGTTGATGCTTCCTCCGGAGTTGTTGGTGGTGCTGATGCATTTGAACTCTACGATACTTTTGGTTTCCCGTTGGACCTTACGCAGCTCATTGCTCGTGAGCGTGGACTTACTGTTGATGAAGCCGGGTATCAAATACATCTCGATGCTCAGCGCACTCGTTCTCGTGCTGCGCGTAAGAGCCATTCACAAGAAGCGTCAAAACTTTCTATCGATGCGATGTCACGTTTTGTGGGGTATAACAGCACTGAGACTACATCGGCTGTTGTTCACGCAGAAGGAAATCTCATTGTGCTTGCAGAAACTCCATTCTATGTAGAAATGGGCGGTCAGGTAGCAGATACCGGACAGCTCATAATAGGGGGCATCCCGTTCCGAGTAGAAGACGTACGTAAACATGGCGATGCCATAGTGCATATCTGCGAGACGGATGTAGATGCGGCAATCGGTGATGTTGCACTGGCACAAGTGGACGCACCGCGTCGCAAAGACATCGAAAGAGAACATTCCGTAACGCACCTACTCCACGAGGCATTACGCAGGGTGCTCGGATCTCATGTTCAACAGGCCGGGTCGTTGGTTGCACCCGAACACCTTCGGTTCGACTTCGCCCACTTTGAGCGTATGCGCCCCGATGAGATCCAAGCTGTGGAAGACATGGTGAACGAAAAGATCTTTGAGTCTATAGCCGTTCACACAGAGGATATGCCTATTGAAAAGGCACGCACCGTACCCGGCGTGAAGATGTTCTTTGGTGATAAGTATGGCGACAACGTACGCGTAGTCTTCATCGACGAGAAGTTTTCCGTGGAGTTCTGCGGCGGTACACACGTGCAGAACACGAGCGAGATCGGACTCTTCAAGATCCTTGGAGAGAGCAGTGTGGCCAGCGGCGTACGTCGCCTTGAAGCGATTGCCGGACGCAGCATTCCAACGTGGCTCAAGGAGCTCGATGCCAAGCGTGACATCATGTCCGATGACATGGCACGTCAGGCAGAACGTATCAAACAGCTCGAAAAAGAACTCGCATCCCTCAAAACCGACGAACTCAAGACCCTCATCCCATCGATCGTTGCTTCCGCTGTTGTTGTAGGTGACATCCGTGTTGCCTCTGCACGTGTAACCGTTTCCGATACCGAACAACTCAAGGACCTCGGCGATGAACTTCGTTCATCGCTCAAGAGTGGCATCGGTCTCCTCGGCTGTGTGCTCGATGATAAGGTTCAGCTCGTTTGTGTTGTGACCGATGACCTCACCAAAACCCACAGCGCCGGCAAGCTCGTTGGCATCGTTGCCAAAGAACTCGGTGGTGGTGGTGGTGGCAAACCCCACATGGCAACGGCAGGGGGCAGGGACATCGCCAAACTCGACGAAGTCCTCGCAAGTTTCCCTTCTCACGTCGGGCTTTAGCCCGCCGCTAGTAACATTGAACTAAAGCCCGACGCTAGTAATTCCGTAACTCCGTAACACAGGGCTAAAGCCCGACGTACGTAACTCCGTAACTCTGTATCTCTGTAACTAAGGAACGAAAGAACGAATATGGCAAACTCATTCGAAGCCGTTGGCACGATGCACGTCGTGATGGACACGCAGCAGGTGAAAGACACCTTCAAGAAGCGTGAATTTGTAATCGAGATGCAGGATGGCAACTATCCGCAGCATATCAAGTTTCAGGTGACGCAGGACCGTTGTGCCTTGCTCGACAACTTCAAGGTAGGTCAGCAGGTGAAGGTTCTCTTCAACTTACGGGGTCGCCCCTTCCAAAACCGTGAAGGTCAAACCGTCTACTTCACAAACCTCGAAGCATGGCGCATTGAGCCGGCAACTGGTACAGCCACACCTACAGGTGCAGATTACAGTCAGATCACTCCGGCAAGCGCAGGCGCGAAGGATGATTTTGATGATGTGCCGTTTTAAGGCTTTTTAAGCGCCTTCTGCAAGCGCCTTTTCAAGCGCCTTCTACAAGCGCCTTCTGCAAGCGCCTTCTACAAGCGCCTTCTGCAAGCGCCTTCTACAAGTGCCTTGTTAAGCGCCACTTTCAAGTGGCTTTGTAAGCGCCTTGATAAGGGGCGCTGTAATGTTGCACCATTCAATGTACTTCAGGGAGGATCTATATGCAGAGGATTTCCATGGAGCTGACGTTCACGGCCGTCATCAAACAAGATGGCAAATGGTGGATCGGTTGGGTAGAGGAGATTTCTGGAGTCAACTGCCAGGAATCAACGAAAGAAGATTTACTGGAGTCACTCTGTCTCGCTCTTCGAGAGCATTTGGTCGAGTTAGCAGCTGAACGACATCGTTTTGAGCAAACGCACGAAGCATTGGAATCCGTTTTTAGCGGAAAAGTGGTGCCTTCGGAAGAAGTACATGATCGACTTCGGAAGGGTGGCCAGATTTCTGATCATTGGAACTATGGCGAATGATATCATATATTGCTATCAAAGCATGTGAATTCAAAACACAAAAAGACTCTCATTGCGATCTACACCTCTCCGACACCATCTTCGATTCTTTTCCAGGACATTGTGTCTCTGGTGAAGTCTCTAGGGGGTTTTGTTGTGGAGCGTGCGGGTTCACGTGTAAAGTTTGAGCTGAAGGACGAACGCTGGATGTGTCATAAACCACATCCCGGAAAGGAAGCTAAGCGGTATCAAGTAGAAGAGGCTCGAGAATTCTTGACACGAAGCGGGATACACCCATGAATACGATGACCTATCTAGGATACACGGCGAAGATCGAGCTTGATGATCGCGATAACATTTTTGTTGGGCGAATCCTTGGTATCCGATCGATCATCAGTTTCCACGGTAGGTCCGTTGCAGATCTGCGCAGGGAATTCAAGGTAGCGATCAATGATTATCTCGAAGATTGCCGAGAGAATGGACTATCACCAGAGAAACCTGCTTCGGGAAAGCTTCTCTTGCGCGTTCCTCCAGAGGTCCACAGTAAAGCAATGGTTGCCGCTCAATCGGCTGGCAAGAGTCTGAACCAATGGGCTATGGAGTTGTTACAACGAGCAGTGAATGGAACCTTGTGATCTATCGATCAGCGTAGCACACAATTGAGTTCGGTTTGGTATTGTGCCGGGTCTTGCGTGTCGGCCGGACCAACCACATATCGTTCCCAGAACGTTGAGCTGACAGGGAAGCCCCCTTCATCAACGGCCGTCTTGAATTCTCTCCATCCCTGTCCTAGCCCTTCGTAGGGTCCTTGATAAACTGAGCGCACGACGCTGCAGGCTGGCAGGAGACTTACCTTAACACGTCCGGTTTCCTGAAACGCACCGGAAATTGGTACGCCGATCTCGAAGTCGAAGGTATCCGTTGGTATACGATGATGATACGAGAAGAGTGGTCCGGTAGGCTCTACTCCCTGTGTTGCAAGTGTCCCATAGAGCTCTTCGATAGCAGGATCCATATGCTCCGACATCTCGCGCATGGGCACAATAAGGTGGATCGAAGCCGTGACCTGTTCATCCGTATCGACGATCTCTGGTTTGGTTAACATGGGGTTGTTATTATCGTGGAATGGAAACCAAAGCTACCACCATCGACCAATACCTGGCAAGCGTCGACCCGGACAAACGCGCGGTCCTTGAAGATCTGCGCGCAACCATTCGTTCTGTTGTGCCGAATGCCGTTGAGTGTATCAACTATGGCGTGCCGACCTTTAAGCTGAACGGGAAGAACCTCATACATTTCGCTGCAGCAAAGAACCATTGTTCGCTTTTTCCCGGGGCAGGACCGGTAGAGGCATTTGCTTCGGAACTTGAAGCATATTCAACAAGTAAGGGAACCATTCGATTTGCAGTGGAAAGCCCCTTGCCAAAGTCCTTGGTGAAGAACATCGTGAAGTATTGTGTTGAGCGTCAAACGAAGTAGAATCATGTCTATGAGTTCGATGTTCATCGTACTCATATTACTCCTGAGTTCGGACTTACGCGCTCAAGATAGTACTGCTACGTTGTCCCTCATCCATCGATTGGAAGGGCGATGGCGAACAGACGTTGCCGGAAGAAAACCATCGATACTCACCACACAGATCGAGGCTTGGCGAACAATGCCAGACGGATCTATGTTGGGGTGGAGTGGTACTGCCGTAGGTATTGGTATTCGAAAGGATGAAGATCTTGCGATCTCATACAGAGATGGGCAGTTGACGTATTCGGCAACGGTGATGCGTCAAAATAATAGTCGGCCAATAGCCTTTACCTGCACCATAGCAACACAGCGCGCATTGTGTTTTGAGAATGCAGCGCATGAATTCCCGCAGAAGATCGAGTATGTGTTCATTACACCCGACTCAATAGTCGTAACGGTGTCGGGGAAGGAACGAACATTCAGTGTGAAGTACAGGCGCATACCATTACATGCCTACGCCTATACCAATGTGAAAAACGACGAGAAGGGGCATTTCGCCACGGAGCTTCCCGCAACTACTGATCCGCGTCCACCAATAGAGCGTTTACTTGGGAGGTGGAAGTTTGATACTACGGAGTTACGCTTGCGCCTTGTAAAGAAGCACAAAAGCCGTTTTGAAGGGTCGCTGACGATTCCCGCAGGAGACCCCAAGACCTATGTGAACAATTCACTCATTATTGAGAAGTTGGGGCCAACGTGGACGCTCACTATGCAACGTCGCGGATGGAATCACGATCAACCCGCGGTGTATACTTTAGAGCACGGTTCGGCCAACACACTCATTTTCCAATGTCACTACGGTGAGTCGCCAAACAGCCTTCATATCGAATTCGTAAATGACAATACGATCTGGCTGTCCTGTGCAGATATCATAGGTGTAGGGGGCGAGCACGGCGGTCAAGGATTACAGTATGATCGAGAAGCACCACGTTGAATACGATTACAACCATTATTTGTCACCGGAGCATATATGTCTGACATTGTATCATTGTCTGCCATCACCTTTGTAGTTCTTTCCGCATTCACCATCGGCTTTCAGATTGCACTTGGCCTAGGAGCCCCGTGGGGCAAATTCACCTTAGGTGGCAAGTACCCAGATGTTCTCCCGGTAAAGGCACGATTGATCCCTGTACTCTCAACGGTGATCCTTGCACTCTTTGCTGCGATCGTCCTCACCCGTGCCGGCTTCATGCGGCCGGACCTCCTTGAACCGTCTCGTATCGCCATCTGGCTGCCCGTTACCTACATGGCCCTTGGACTTGGTTTAAACTCCATCTCCAAGAGCAAACCCGAGAGACGATTGTGGGTTCCGGTGATCTTCGTGATGCTTTTGTGTACGCTAGTCGTTGCACTTGTGAACAAATGACCACTCGCTTCGCTCGTAAATGACGTAGTGACGAAATGACAGATATGACGGTATGATGTCATCCCGAGCGAAGTCAAGCGACTCTTCATAACGTTGGGCCAAAACCCGACGTTTGACAAGAACTCACCCCCCGACCCCTTCCCTCACGCTTCGCTAGGGAGGGGGTGCCGTTGCGCCATAAGTCGTGTTTGAGATTAGGTTTAATTCGTCATAACGTCATTT
>DATGWS010000319.1:0-7050 GCA_035299365.1 Candidatus Didemnitutus sp. | reverse complement strand
TATGCTACGGCCATCCGCTACCATTCTGACGGCATTCCGTTTGAATTCTTCATCAAATGTTCGTCGACTCTTTGCCATTTGAACCTCCAGGATCCTTGAAATTATGGATTCCAGAGTGTCCGTTTTTACCTGACCAGCTCACCGCTGCCTATGCGCGAACGGAGTCGGTGGTGGGACGTATCGCGCAGTGGGTTGTAACCTTGTTATTTGTGGCAGGGGGCGTGTGGAGTCTCATACAATGGGTTCCACTGCTCTGGGGACCGCAACATGTTGGAGCATCGGGGGATCTGTCGCTCATAGCGTTGTGGTTAACGACAGGCCCAGCGTTGTTCGTGCCCGGCATACTCGCTGCTGTTCGTCCAGGGTGGACACCATTGATTGTTGTTCCGGCGTTGTTATCTATCGCCTTTGCTGCGATGATGGGATACGGAGCACTATACATGCTTGGCGTACCAGGAGGCGCACAGCTCTCAAGTCTCGAACACGTTCAACTCGTCGGAATAAGTGGCTTCAGCGCCATCTTCCTGCTTATAGCAGTATTCCGCGCAGTAACAATGTGGCGATCGTAAAGTAGATCACGATGCCCGTTACGTCGCTGAACGTAGCAACGAACGGAGCACTCGATGCAGCGGGGTCGAAGCCGAGTTTCTTCATGAGCAATGGCAACATCGAACCGGCTATGGTTCCGGCCATGACGATACCGATGAGAGAGATCAAGATCACTGTTGCTACTACGGGTGTGACATTCGGATCGTAGTGACCGTTGATTAACTCGCCGATCATGATCCGACCAAAGCCTAAGACGCCCAAGAGGATTCCAAGAAAGAAGCCGGCGGTGATCTCCCGACGCATGATCTGCCACCAATCGGCAAGGGTTACTTCGCCCAATGCCAAGGCACGCACGATCAATGTAGCGGCTTGTGAACCGGAGTTTCCGCCGGATGAGATGATAAGGGGCAGGAAGAGCGCAAGGATCACGGCGCTGTCGATGGTTGACTCAAAGGCCGACATAGCAGTGGCGGTCAAGAAGCCCCCTAAGAAGAGAACCACGAGCCACGTTGCACGCTTGTGGATGAGCTCAATGATCGGCACGTCGATATACGGGTCGTCAAGTGCTTCAACAGCACCGAACCGTTGCATTTCTTCTGTTGCCTGTTCTTCGGCAATATCGAGCACGTCATCAAGGGTGATGATGCCGAGGAGCCTGTTGTCGATATCTACAACGGGCAATGCGAATCTATCAAGCCTCTTAAACGCCAATACGGCAGTCTCTTGATCATCCGTTGCGAGAAGTGCTTCCACCTTCTCATCCATGATGTCTGCGATCACCGATTCCGGACGTGCAAGCAGGATCTCTCGGATATGAATGTCGTCAACGAGGGTTCCATGTTCGGTAACGTAGAGATAGTTCAACGTCTCTGAATCTTTGCCATAGTTGCGGATGTGATCAAGCGCTTGTTGTACCGTCCAGTGCTTCTTGACGATCACATAGTCAGGCGTCATCAACCGCCCAACCGAATCTTCAGGCCAATTCAGTAGAGCAAGGGCAATGCTGCGTTCTTCAGCATTGAGGGAGTTGATGAGCTCCGATACCACATTCCCCGGCAGATCTTCAAAGAGCTGCGTACGGTCATCCGGAGACATGTCATTAAGCAGGGCCCCTACCTCTTCGCGGGCCATATCATGCAGCAACTCCTGCTGCGTATCGAACTCGCAGTACGAGAACGTCTCAGCCGCAATGTCCTTTGAAAGAAGGCGAAACACCACAACCCGACTCTCCTCGCGGAGGTCGGATACAAGATCTGCCAGCTCCACGGGCTCCCAGTCCAGTATCACCTCACGGATGGTACTGAAGTCTCGCGCCGCAATAAGCTCTTCGATCTCCGGTGCTATAAGCTGACCGTACATGAGCGGAAGTTACGGAGTATGGCGTCATCCCGAGCGAAGAGATGAGACGACGTCATATCGGACTAAAGCCTAAGTCATCCAAGAACTCACCCCCCATCCCCCTCCCTCACGCTTCGCTAGGGAGGGGGTGCCGGTGCGTCATAACGTCACATCGTCACAAAGTCATAACGTCACATCGTCATAACGTCATATAGTCATTTTGTCATTACGTCATTTCATAACGGTACTCTAAGCGAGATGGTGGCATCAAATGCCCTAAGCATGGTCTGATGTATGTCCGTCATCGCAGACAGGCCATAACGATAGAGAACTGCCGGAACGATCTCTGTTGATGCGATGCGTAGGACGTATTGGAGTCCACCTACAAGAGCGAACTTGACTCCGCTTGAAGTGTTTGCATCATGCTCACCATTACACATAGTGTTTTCGTCAAGAAACGTGCACTCTGGACACATTTGACTAACCTACGATGCGTTGAGATTGAATGCCCATGTCTTTGAACCGTTCGGATTGAGGTCCGTTTCTAGAGATAGTCCGCCCACCCAGCTGTTGTTCTGCGGGTAGTAGAGATCATCAGACTCGTGGATGGTGAATGTTGCGCCCCCTCTCAATCCCAAGTATGTAGAAGCCAATCCTTCTTCTTGCGCGTGAACACCCGTAGCTGATATCAGTGCGAACATTACGAATACTAGCCAACGAACTACAGTCACCGTACCCTCCATATTTCGTGTTCTTGTAACTTACGTTATACGGTTGTTTGGTCAACGGGCTAAAGCCCGACGTTATGGAGGCTTTTGTGAGACGAAACTCAGCGCTAACGCCACCGGGCATTCCGTGGAGATATGGTTTGTTGTCGGAAGTGTTGTCTAACGGATCACCGAACCCGGCGCGGACAGTAGCGATATTTACAGTTCATGGCATCGGCGATCAACGTCACGCAGAAACGGCCAATGCCATGCGTGTTGGGTTTGAGGCAGCTGTTGATTGTGCCGAGGAGAACTGTTCGCTAGTAGCAGAAGCAGGCGTGCCCTATGTCCACGATGGATGGTGGGGGAACTACGATGACTTTGAAGCATCGATGCCGGAGATTGCCGCTACTCTTGGTGCTGAAGAACGTGAAGAACTAGCGCAGTTGTTTCGTGCCAGATCGTTGAGTGGACCTCGTACCCTCATATGGTTTCTTGGCAGACTCCTGCGAATGGTCTCACCCAAGACTCTCGTCAAGGTAGGTGTGATCCGGTACATCACCTATCTTCTTATGGGGCTCCTCAGTATCCTAGGGATGCTGGCACTCCTGATCCGTATGCCACGCGTGATGGCCACCATCGTGAATGATGTGCGTGTCTATGGTGGACCGGAGGGTGATACTGAACGTGCGATTTGTGAAAACATCGATAGGCGCGTTGCTGCGGCGTTCTTGCGATTGTTCGGGCTCGACCTCAATCTTGATGAACTTCCGAACGAGAGTAAGATCCACCTGGAGTCAAAACCCGTTACGTTCGACACCGTGGTGTGGGTCTCTCACAGTCTTGGTACGGTGATATCATACAACACAATGCTTGATGTGATCTCGATCTGTCGCGATGCGATCAACGCCGAAGCAAACGACGCTACACATGAGGTCACACGAACTCGCGCAGCCGCTGCAAAGCGCGTAGTGGCCGGCTTCCATCGATTCATTACCATGGGGAGCCCCCTTCAAAAGGCCACGTTCCTTTTCGAAGAATGTCTTCGCGATGAATCAGATGCAAGCACGTTCCTGTCGTGGTTTACTTCACAGCGTATAGCCATTGGCCGCGAAATGGATGAGTGGTGGATGAACTACTACCTCGTGATGGATCCGGTATCTGGCAGACTACTCCATACGCATCGTTTCAAGCCGTTCGTACGAAACATCCACCCAAGCTATATGGGGCTCCCGGCTGCCTCACACACCTCGTATTGGAGCAAGAAACTTGTTAGCTCGCCAATCTTATCGCGCGCATTAGGCAGGGAAGTATTCCCGTACAACTGGCAGGCCGCCGAATGGAGCGAGCGACGTGTATCCTTCACTCGCGTCTTGGCCTTCTTCCTCGTGATATCGCTACCGTTCATCATCTACTATGCAGTGCGATGGTACTTCACACACTAATGTCATTTGCCTATGACGCTATGTCGATATGACGTTATGACAATATGACATTATGACGTTATGACGTTATGACGTCATCTCGTAACTAGTAACTGCGTAACTAGTAACTAGAAGGCGTCTCCCACAGAAAAATAGATCGCCGTATTCCCATCGGAAGAATAGCCCATATCGATACCGATCATCGTACGCGAATACTTCAGAGCCATAATACGGAGTCCGGCGCCAGCAGCGCCACGGAAGCGGTGGAAGAGTTTTTCTTCCGTATATCCATCAACTGCTGGACGTGAAGCACTGGTGAAGTTGCCAAATACGACTGCTCCAAGAAGTCCGGAACGCGTGATGGGAAAACGCCACTCAACTTCAGCATAGGCCAGGGATGTACCACGGAACCGACCTTGCAAATACCCGCGACCGCTTCGACCATTGAAGTCGTACCCAAGTGCTGGCAGATCGAGGTAGGGCACCGTTCCGCCAAGTACACCGTGAATGTAAGTCCAAATGCCAAGGACGTTGCGCGGAAGGATGTCGTCGAGTGAGATATAGGTCCTAAACTCTGCCCATCCAAGTGTGCTGGTCTTTGAACTTCCCATGAACGATAGGTTCTGCCGTAAGGCTAGTCGCGCATAAGGACCATAGAAGGGGCTAATGGAATTGTCACGCTTGTCATAAACGGCTTCAAGCGAAAGTCCTGCTGTTTGATACTGTGTTGGGTCGAATCCGTAGTACCGACTGTAAGCATAGTGCGACGTAACAACTAACGCCGCAGTATCAAGATTGAGATTTTGATCAACAATGTTCTGGTGGAAGTCAAAGAGCAATCCAACTCCAGCATAGAGTGCATCGCTAAGTTGATGTAGTGCCATCTGGTGAAGTCGGAGATAGTCGAATGCCATTGGTTGCTCACCGGGTACTGGCACGCTGTGAATTCCGTTGATCGTAAACCCACCAAACACTGGCGACCCTTCAGGCGAACTTGAACCAAGACCGTATGTGCTTTGTGTAAAGTCGTAATAACGCCAGTCGATCAAAAACTGCCATTGATCTTTGTTTGAGAACAACGTGGACTGCGTTGTGACAATCGTCTGGTCCTTGGTCGTAATCGATATCGACCCTTGCGACGAAGACATACGCGTATCTTTTGCCGAACCGAGATAATACCCTGCTTGCGCACCAATGCCCAACATCAAACCATTGTTTGGATTAGCCGCAATGAATGGTAACAAGAACAGGGAAAGGGGCGGCGTCTCTGCACCGTCACTCGTATCCATCGCCAGCTTCGTTAGCCTGATCTCGTCTTCCACAGACCGAAGTCCGATCAGATCCAACAGGTCCTCTGAGGCACCCAGCTTCTTCAGCAGAGGAAGGTTCACCAGCGTGTCATTCTCTTGCCCCACAACACACGTTGTAGTTGCAACAAACAATGCAAGAACGACTACTGCTCTCATCCCCCAAATTAGCACATTAGCACATTAGCATTACTCATACCGCAGCGCTTCAATTGGATCCAGGTTCGCTGCCCTCCATGCCGGGTACAGTCCAAAGCCAATGCCGATAATGGTGCATATCACGATGCTGAAGATCACCGTACCCCATGGGAGGACGTATACGATGGTTGGCATGTTATTGTATCGCAAGATCTCGGTTACGGCCCATGATGTGCTGAGACCGCCAATCATTCCAGTTAAGCCCCCTAACTGACAGAGGGTGATGCTCTCGATGAGGAATTGTCGAACGATCCATGCCTTGCGTGCACCAAGTGCCTTACGAACACCGATCTCACGTGTCCGTTCCTTAACACTTACAAGCATCATGTTCATGATGCCAATTCCCGCTGCTACCAACGCACCAAGCCCACTGATCCACGCCACAACAAGGAGTGCCGTAGAGAAGCCCGAGAACTGACCAGTTAGCGCATCATTTCGATCGAGTTCAAAGTTGTTGTCCTCCCAGGGCTTTACCTTTCGCAGAGAACGCATGATTCCTACAGCCTCATCTTGCGTTGCCTCTAGTTGGAATTTGGATTCAGCCTTGAGTGAAATGTCAACACTGGCATCCCATTCTGACGTGTAATATTTGTTGAACACAGTGATCGGAATCAGCACGCGATTGTCTTGGCTCTCTCCGATGACGCCACCTTTTGCCTCGAGGATGCCAATAACGGTGAATTCCTGATTACGAATGGTTACTGTTCTACCAACACAGGGCTCGCCATTGAAGAGGGTGTTCACGATGTCTGTTCCAAGAATGGCAACATTTCGCGATAGGACAACCTCCGACTCCGTGACCGATCGGCCATCAGCAATGGTTGTAACGTTTACGGTAAAGTAGAGGTCATCGATGCCGATGAGTGACACCGTGGGGTTTGTTGATTCTTGTCCGGCCTTGATCGTATATCCGGGAGACGTGTTGCTGATCGTAATGAGCTTTGTATTCGTCATCCTATCTCTGAACTGTAGCGCCTGATCATAGGTGATGTTCTTCCGACGTCTCATCTTGGCCCAGTTGGTTCCAAAGACGATGGTTGGTGTCCGTTGGATCAAGATCGAATTTTCGCCCAAGTCTGCCAGCTGACCATTCACGGCCTGTTGAAGCGTGTTGGTGATGGACGTAGAGGCGATGATGGCAAACACACCAATGCCGATACTGAGCAACGTGAGGCTCGACCGTAGCTTTTGCGAGCGTACGGCATCAAGGGCAATGGTTATGGACTCAAATATGTTCATTCGGATCGAAGGGCCTCAACTGGATCTAGGCCCGATGCCTTTATCGCCGGAAGGAGTCCTGCTAACAACCCAACCAAGATCGAAACACCAACTGCTATGCCCAAGAGATCAAATGGCACAAGGGGGCTAACCACACTTGCCCAATCCTGCTCAAACACGTGTACGGCTAAGTATTGTGCAGAACCAACGATCACCTGGGCGATGGGGAAGGCAATGAGGGCACCGGCTACACACAACATCGCTGACTCAATGAGAAACTGAGAGAGGATCGACGATCGTCGTGCGCCT
>DATGWS010000318.1:0-6924 GCA_035299365.1 Candidatus Didemnitutus sp. | reverse complement strand
CTGGGACTACTATGGGCGCGTACTTGTCTTCGATCCATCCGACAACTCTGTGAAGTCATACATCGAGGGTGGACCGTACATCACCGATGCTCAAGCAGTTCCCGGACTATATCCAGAGAAACATCTTTCCAATCCCGATGGCATTGGCTTCCTCTACGTGAACGGCAAGACCTTTATGGTGATCGAAGAAGATCTCAATGGGATCAACTTTGGTCGCATGCCGAACACTGGTATGCGCGGAACGAATTGCGAGGCTTGGTTGCTCGACATGTCCAAGGCACCAACTATCGACAACCTCTATCGCCTTGCGATCTCTCCGTATGGCTCGGAGATCACGGGCTTTGCCGCATTCGATGATGGTAACACCGTGCTCATTAACTCCCAACACCCAGACAACGCAACAATCGGTGATGCAGCGGCAAAAAATTCGCTCACATTTGCCATTAGTGGAATGAAGCAACTCGTAAGCAGTATAGACAAGGACCAAGAGGATCGCCCACAAGGTGTTGTAATGGTGTATCCAAATCCAACGTCCTCTCAGCTCAACTTCTCTGTGCCAACAGACGCAGCACTTTACGACGCCTCAGGTGCTCGCGTACGTGTTGTACGCAATGTTACCACCGTGGATATCGCAGACCTTGCATCTGGTGTGTACTACATCCGCACAGCCGACGGAGCAACACAACAGGTTGTGATTCAGCGTTAAGCCTCACACTTCTCTCTGTTGAAGAGTGCGGGACCGATGGTCATGAGACTGTCGGTCCCGTCTTTTCAGATAGACCCTACCGATCAACACTATGAAACACACACTCCTTGTACTCCTCGTAATTGCCTGCATTCCATTCGTACTTGCGTGGCTTGTTCCGGATGAACATGTCAGGCGCAGAGAGTCCTTCCGTGCAATGGTCGCTGATATATCCTCAAACGTGCGAGCACAAAGCGCAGCATTCGACGAAACATGTATCAACGCAAGTACGACAGCAGATCTCTCACGCATACGCCATTCGTATGAGGAACTTCGATCGGCGTACAAGTCCATGGAGCCCCTTGTTGAATACATCGACCCAAGTGCCGTATCAACCTACATCAACGGTGCGCCCCTTCCGAAGCTTGATGTAAAGTCGCAGTTCGTTGACGTCCTTGAACCTCAGGGACTACAAGTCATCGACGAGGTGATCTATGGCGATGACTCACTATCAAACGAAGACCTTCTCCAACTCCGCGCGCTTTCATCAAGCCTACGCACATCAATGCAGGCCATCTCTGGGGTGATGATCTCCGCCCCCTGGACAGACAGAATGATCATCGAGGCAGCTCGTTCCGCTGTGCTGCGCATTACAGCCATGGGCATCACTGGCTTCGACCGTCCCGCATCAGAACCACAAATCACGGACGACCTTCCAGCTCTGGTAACCATCAAACGCTCGCTAGAACTCTTCGGTCCGGCACTCACGTCTCGAGGGAAAGGGGCTCTCCTGAACAACGCGATGAGCCTGGTGGATGCAGCTGCATCGTTGATGAACAGTTCCACGTTCAACAACATCGATCGTGCTGTTCTGATCCGCACGTCACTCGACCCACTCTATGGGCGATGTGCCGATATTCAGTTGGCTCTCGAGATTGAGCTATCAACGGAGATCGGCCCCTCTGAAGTGATCGTCAATCCAACTGCACGCAGCATGTTTCAAACAGATGTCCTCTATCCGTCGGCCGCAAGTGGGATTACGCGCGTTTCCATTTCTCCGAACCTTGTTGAACTTGGCAGAACACTATTCTTCGATCCCATTCTTTCGTCAAACGGCGAACGAGCCTGCGCCTCTTGCCACGACCCGTCTCGCGGTTTCACAGACGGACGTACAACCAGCATCGCAATGGGAAGAGGGGGCAGTCTGGATCGTAACGCCCCTACTCTTATCAATGCTGTGCACGCTCGGCGATTCTTCTCAGACCTGCGAGCCATGCGTGTTCGCGATGTGATCGCCCATGTTGTTACCAACGAGAGTGAATTCAATTCAACACTTCTAGAAATGGTGGGTAGACTTCGCTCGTCAGATGAATACATCACGCTGTTCTCACAGGCTTTCGGTGGTAGAGGTCCGGAGTCTGTAGATGCTACCCATGTTGGGATTGCCATTGGCGCATATCTCACTACACTGGTGTCCTTCAATTCCCGGTTCGACCAATATCTGCGTGGTGAAGCTGTGTCGATCTCCGATGCTGAGCGTCGCGGATTCTCACTCTTCATGGGCCGAGCAGCGTGTGCGTCTTGTCACTTCCCTCCAACCTATGCCGGGTATGTCCCACCATCATTCACAGACAGCGAGTCCGAGATCATCGGAGTTCCAGTACGTCACGACACCATCAATGCCCTGGTCGATCTGGATCCGGGACGTGCCGGCGGAATCGATCGGGAGAATTCTGTGATCTATCGTGGTTCGTTCAAGACTCCTACTGTTAGAAACATCGCTCTAACAGCCCCCTACTTCCATAACGGTGCCTATACGACTCTTGAGGATGTTGTTGATTTCTACGCTCGAGGAGGGGGACGAGGGATTGGACTCAGTGTTCCGTATCAAACACTTCCATTTGACAATCTCAACCTCACATTGAGAGACAGGGAGGATCTTGTTGCCTTCATGAAGGCACTCACAGACACAGTAGGTCTCACACGTCGCCCGGCACAACTTCCTCGCATGTCGACTCGTGTTTTCCAGAAGCGGGTGATTGGTGGAGAGTACTGATCGTTCTCATTATCTTGGAGCATGAAACGCATACTTCTCGTTCTCGCCTTTGGGTTAGTCATTGCACTTCCGGCTCGTGCTGTTGATACTGTTCGGATATGTACATACAACATCCTGAAGTTTTCAGAGGATAATGTTGACGGGAGAATGCCTCAGTTCAAGAGAGTTCTTGATAGTATAAGACCGCATATCATGCTGAGCCAGGAAGTGGCAGACAATACTGCCGGACCTCGTTTTGTATCAGAGGTATTCACGTGGGCACCATTTGCCGCTATTCCATTTGTTGATGGACCGGACACAGATCACATGGTCTTTTATGACCAGACTCTCTTCGATCTTGTGAGTACTCGGGTCATTCCAACCGAACTGCGCAATATTCAGGAGGTGATCCTTGCTTTGCGCCCGCACGATCAAACCTTGGCAGATACGATCGTGCTGTATTCCGTCCACCTAAAAGCTTCTGACGGCTCTTCTGAGGCAGCTCAACGGTTGAGAGAGATCAACACGCTGATCGGCACGTTATCAAGTAGACCTCACGTAATGATCTGCGGTGACTTCAACATTTACGGCCCAACGGAGTCAGCATATACTGCACTTGTTGGACCAACTGCCACCCGTCGATTTGTAGATCCTCTTGGTGGAGCATGGCGTCGCAACGATGCATCATTCGCAAAGATCTACACACAATGCACGCGCAAATCCAATCTCGGTGCTTGCGGTGGTGGTGTAGACGGCGGTGTTGACGACCGATTTGACCTCCTCCTTGCCAGCCAAGAACTCAGTTCGCGCGTTCTCACACAGACGTACACGGCTTTTGGAAACGATGGACTTCCCCGACTCAATGAGTCTATCGATGATCCGAAGAACATCTTGGTCAGCTCCGAAATGGCCGCTGCTCTCAAGTGCGCCTCTGATCACCTGCCAGCCTACGTGGATGTGATCCTAGGCGATGTTCAGGCCAGTGTGGACGATGTTCAGCAACAAGCACTCGTTGCAACATGGGAAGCCCCCTATCTGAAGATCTCGGGAATGCAGATTGGGGAACAGTACAGAGTATATACAACAGCCGGTGGCCTTGTGGCAACGATCACTGCTCACACAGTTGAGCAACGGATCATGTTATCGTCCTTGGCAAGCGGAGTGTATTCACTAGCCGGACCACGTACACAGATTCGATTTGCCGTATCGCGCTAGTAGATCGATGCTTCGATACCTGCTCTGAACCAGCGTGGTGCGATTGGTACCCAACCAACCTCGATCATGTTGGTGTTCCACAGGTTGGATGCTTCGGCAAGAATGCGAAACGCGCCAATTGAACGCTGGATTCGGAGATCGCCTATGCTGCGCATCACGCCGTCTGTATATCTCTCTACGATGCGAACAGTAAACGTACACAAGACGTCCAATGGCAGTGTAACGTCTGCACGAATAATACTCTGCCACCGAAGTTGATCACGTGTATATCGCGTCTGTGCATTTGCCGTTGATTCCACCGATGCAAAGTTCACGGTCCACTGAACCATCGTAAGGGGCGATGCATTCCATAACCGTTGCACGGGAATCATCACAACACCCTCGATCCCCTGGATGTTTACAGACTCGATGTTTTCTGCAACGTACACATTGCCCGTATCTAATACGTAGTCGATGAGGTCTCGCCCATTGCGAATGAATCCTGACGCACGGAACTCAACATTCTCAATTCGCAAGCTAGCGCCAACTTCAGCCGTGATCGCATTCTCTGGGAGAAGTCCGGCGTTCCCACGAGTTGTGGGGTCCTTGTAGTACAGCTCTGTATACGTTGGAATGCGGAAGGACCGATTGACCGTTCCAAACACGCGCAGGTCATCTGATGGACGCCATTGCAGATCGGCGCCATACCCAATGCCTGGCGCACGGTCCGTGAAGCCCGTGATGTTTGCTCCAACCGTTGCAAACACGTTAGACGTCAATGGTGCGCGAATTTCCGCAGAGACACCACCACGGAGGCGATCATGGTCACCAAGATTTGAACTAACGATGTTATCGGCACCGCCCTCTGCACCCAACGTGAAGGTGGCAAATGAATAGGTTCCTGTTGCCAGCGCTGTAACGGTGGCTGAATGTGTGGTGTGCGTGTTGCGATAGAACGCCGGGTCGTCTCTTTTGAGCAAGAACTCGTCCGTGTTTGTCCGGTAGAGTCCCGCTACACTCATCGTCCACGTATCCGTAAGTGGTGTTGCCACACGTGCACCGGCCAGCCACGTAAGCGTGTGCTCCCATGCATCCGGGAAACGAGGCGAATAGAACAATCCTGCGCCAAATGTTTTGTCTACGATACCACCCAGCCAGCTTACGGTTGTTGCGTTGCTGGTGAGACCACCGCTCAGAAAGGCAGAACCAAGTTTAAGATCGGTAGATTGACGGTAGCCATCGTGTTGAACGTATTGTCCAGAGAGCACATTGTGAACGTCACCCGTGAGGAGTGCTGCATTTGCTCGACCTTCGATGTAGCCAAAGTCTCCGCCAAGCAACGAAGCTGTGGAGGAAGAAGCCGTTGGGACGCGAGGAATGATGTTCACTACACCATCCATAGCGCCCGGACCAAAGAGTCGAGATGCGCCCCCTTTCACCACCTCGATACGGTCGATATCCAAAGGGGCTAGCGGAAGATTCAACTGGTGATGTCCCGTTTGCGGATCGGTGAGACGCATGCCGTTAAGCAACACCGTTGTTTGCTCGTATGAGCCGCCACGAATGGACACATCGGACTGCGCTCCGAATGGGCCGCGGGTGCGCAGGTCTACTCCCGGGACAAAGACCAGTGCGTCTTGGATGCTTCGTACCGGAAGTCGTTGAAGATCGTGAGCGTGCATCACATCCACGGTACGTGCTACGCTGCTGAGTTCAAGCGGAACACGCGAGGCAGTGACAATTACTGTGGGACGGGTTGGAATGGTGTCTACCGTAGTTGAATCATCAACAAAGGCAGAACAAACGGAAGCAGACAAGAGAAAGACAAGCGCGAGAAGTGGTGAGGGTCTACGCATTTATTGTCCCAGCAGCCAAGCGAAGATCAACGGAGCTACGATGGTTGCATCGGACTCAATGATGAACTTCGGAGTATTGATATCGAGTTTGCCCCAGGTGATCTTTTCATTAGGGACAGCCCCTGAATACGAGCCATAGGACGTGGTGCTGTCGGAGATCTGGCAGAAATACGACCAAAACGGCACATCGTGCCATTCAAGGTCCTGATACATCATCGGCACAACACAGATCGGGAAGTCACCGGCGATTCCTCCACCGATTTGGAAGAAGCCCACACCCTTGCCCGATGAGTTTGCGCGGTACCATTCTGTTAGCCACATCATGTAGTCGATGCCACTTTTCATCGTGGTCGAAACAAGCTCACCCTTGATGCAGTAGGAGGCAAAGATGTTGCCCATTGTGGAGTCTTCCCATCCCGGACAGATGATCGGGAGGTTCTTCTCAGCTGCGGCCAACATCCAAGAGTTCTTTGGATCGATCTCGTAGTACTGCTCCATTTCCTTGCTGAGGAGCATCTTGTACATGTATTCATGAGGGAGATAACGTTCTCCGGCGTCCTGAGCCATCTTCCATTGTTTGACAATGTGTTTCTGGATACGTCGAAACGCTTCTTCTTCCGGGATACACGTATCTGTAACACGATTGAAGCCCCCTTCGAGGAGGTTCCATTCATCTTGCGGAGAGAGATCTCGGTAGTTAGGAACCCGTTTGTAGTGCGAGTGCGCTACAAGATTCATGATGTCTTCTTCGAGATTAGCCCCCGTACAGGAGATGATCTGCACCTTATCCTGTCTGATCATTTCGGCAAGGGAGATGCCTAACTCGGCCGTGCTCATGGCTCCGGCAAGTGTCACCATCATCTTTCCGCCCTCGGCCAAATGAGTTTCGTAGCCCTTAGCCGCATCTACTAAGGCTGCGGCGTTGAAGTGTAAGTAGTTCTTTTCAATGAACTGTGAAATCGGTCCGCGTTGCATAGTGGTCTCCAAAAGTGGCGTGCAAAACTAGGTATATTGACTACATGGACATCGTTCAACCCTGGCAACGGCTTGTTGACTTTTCTTCTCTCCTGCTTGCAGTTGTTGCCGGAGGATTCATCCTGCACACATTGGGTGGCATTCTTTTGCCGTTTGTGTTAGCCGGGTTTTTGTCCATG
>DATGWS010000317.1:0-2236 GCA_035299365.1 Candidatus Didemnitutus sp. | reverse complement strand
GAATGCGACACAGTTATGCAGGCCGAAAACTCAAACGCACAGCAAGCCACAAGCGGGCAATGCTTGCGAACATGGCCACGTCACTCTTTGAACATAAGCGCGTTGTAACAACGGTAGCCAAGGCGAAGGAACTTCGTCCGTTCGCTGAGCATCTCATTACACGTGCACGTAATGCGCACCGTACAGAGAAGGCCGGAACGATCACAGGCGTCGATGTACACAGCCGCCGCATGGTAGGCCGGTTCATTAAGAACAAGGCCGTCCTACAGGAGCTGTTCGACACGATCGCTCCACTAGTAGCAGAGCGTGATGGTGGTTATACACGTATTACGAAGCTCGGACTTCGCCGTGGCGACAACGCAGCAACGGCCATGATCGAACTCGTAGATTGGTCTAATCCGGTTGATGGGCGCGTGTCGTCCACCAAGCGTCGTGTTGCAGCCAAGGGCCCAGCAAAGCCAAAGCCAACAACGAAGCCTAAGGTGAAGCCAGCTCCGGTAGCAGCAGCTCCGGTTGAAGTAGCGCCAGTGGTTGATGAGGTAGAAGCCGTGGTTGACGTAGCCGAAGAGGCTGTGGACACACCAGTGGTGGAGTCAGCTCAAGCCGACGTGCCAGCAGCAGATGCTTCAGAAGCAGATGCGCCAGCCGACGGCGAAGAGAAGGCATAACATAACAGACCATACGATCTGAAACGCCGAGTGCTTCCGCATTCGGCGTTTTCCTTTTTTCAGACAACATGGCACACGACATCCACATCATTGCCGAGTTCGTGAAGGGGGCTACCAAACCGGAGCATTTCCCTGAATCGACACTGCCCGAGATCGCCATGATCGGTAGGTCCAATGTTGGCAAATCGTCGTTGATCAATACGCTCGTGCGCCATAATCGTATGGCCCGCGTTTCCAATACTCCCGGCAAAACACAAGAGATCAACTTCTTTGTGACGGACATGAACTTCATGCTCGTTGACCTTCCCGGATATGGCTACGCACGCGTGAGCAAGGGGCAACGTGAGCAGTTCTCCGTTCTCATCCGAGCATATGTACTAAAGCGACCTCAACTTGTACTTACGTGCGTCCTTGTAGATGCGCGTCACGACCCACAACCGTTGGATCTTGCCATCCTCGAAGAACTCGAATTGGCCGGACGTCCGTTCGTTGTGATTCTAACCAAATGTGACAAACTCAAACCGGTAGCCCTCATTGAACGCGAGCAACAGGTGCGGGACGTGATACAGAATTGTGAGTATGTAGTAGACGTTGTTCCAACGTCCAGCGAAACAGGACTTGGCAGGCACCAGCTCCTCGGAATGATCAAGCGAATCGTTAACCTCTCTTCTCAGGTGACGTCATGACAACACAACCGCTTGTTGGAATCATTATGGGTAGCGACTCCGATCTGACAGTGATGCGCGAAGCCGCAACGATCTGTGAAGAATTCGGCGTCGCCTACGAAATCCGTGTTGTAAGTGCCCATCGTACTCCTCAGGATATGGCCGACTACGGAACGAATGCCCATACGCGCGGAATTAAGGTCATCATCGCCGGCGCCGGCGGTGCAGCACACCTCCCGGGAATGATCGCGTCTTTTTCGCCCCTTCCTGTGATCGGAGTACCAATTCCAACAAAGCAGTTGAGGGGCCTAGACTCCCTTATGAGCATTGTCCAAATGCCATCGGGTGTCCCAGTTGCAACAGTTGCGATAGGGGGCGGGCGTAATGCCGGCATCCTCGCTGTAGAGATCCTGTCAGTGGCAGATACAGAATTGCACGCCAAGATTGTTTCTTTCAAGGAGAAGCTAGCAATGGAATCGCGTCAGAAGAATGAAGGCCTCAAAGGTTGAGCGCCGAAGTGCCTCCAACGGTTGATATGATTATCACTGTTGCCGACATGTCGCATGCACATTACGCCGAAGAAATCGTAGAAACGATCTTCGTTGCGGCGCAACAACGGGGGACGGGTATTGCCCGTCGTACTCCGGAATATGTGATCCAAAAGATGGAAGAGGGGAAGGCCATCATCGCTCTCACATCTGATGGGCGGTTTGCTGGGTTCTGCTACGTAGAAACGTGGGAACACGGGGGATATGTTGCGAATTCCGGACTGATCGTGAAACCGGAGTTCCGGAAACATAACCTTGCACGGAAGATCAAACGTGCTGCCTTCGACCTCTCGCGGAAGAAGTATCCGGATGCGAAGATCTTTGGAATCACTACAAGCGCAGCGGTGATGAAGAT
>DATGWS010000316.1:0-3785 GCA_035299365.1 Candidatus Didemnitutus sp. | reverse complement strand
AGAAGGAGCTGATGGAGGTATTGCAGAAACTCGCCCGACTCAGCACCCTGAATCACACGGTGGTCATACGTTGACGTGAGAGTTACTACCTTGGAAATCGCAAGCGTAGACAATACGTCAGGCATCATTGCTTGGAACTCTGCCGGGTATTCTATAGCACCGGCGGCAACGATTGTTCCTTGTCCGTCCATCAAACGCGGAACGGACATCACCGTACCAATACCACCGGGATTAGTGAGGGTGATATTCGCACCGGTTAGGTCTTCTGGCGTGAGTTTGTTCGTTCGGGCACGTTTGATGACGTCATCATAAGCACGTGCAAACTCGTCAAACGTAAGCCGCTCTGCATGTTTGATACTTGGTACTAAGAGGATCCTACTGCCATCCTTCCGCGTGGTATCAACGGCTAGCCCAAGGTTGATCCCACCACGTTCTACTCGCACTGGGACACCATTATGGAGTCCGAACGAGTTCTTCATGTTTGGGCACTTCTCGGTTGCCTTTACAATGGCCCAGGCAAGGATGTGCGTAAACGAAAGTTTTGGACGACGCTTTTTGGCCAAGACAGTGTTGGCTATGCGTCGATTTTCTTCAAGAGCCTTAACCGGTGCATTTCGCGCACTTGTAGCTGTGGGCACTCGAAGTGATGCTTCCATGTTCTCCGCTATCTTTCCACCAATCGAAGACAGCGGTACAAGTGTATCCTCGGCAGCTAGTGCCGGAAGTCGAGTTACACCCTCTCCCGTTCCTTGTGCACTCCCCGGGGAGCCGTTGCCACTCCCATTGGTAGGCTTCTGTGGAGCAGAAGGTTGCAATGTTTGATGGATAGCCTGCGGCTTTTCAGGCACGTAGGATTGGAAATACGTGCGCCATTCCTGAGTAAATGACTCGGGATCGCGGAGGTATTCGAAATACAATTCATCTACGTAGGCACTGTTCATCGACATCATGGTCGAGGGGCTTTCTCAATTCAAAAACAGAACTGCAAAACTACTGACTTTTCTCAGGCGCTGAACGCAACCCTATGAACGCCAACATCCGTCCGGAACGTTCCCCGTCCCGGCGATATGAGTGCCAACGGTTTTCCGTGATTGTGCACGCAGAGTGGATGACGATGTTCTCGGGTTTGACCCCTGCAGCAATACATTGGTCACCAATTGCTCGATGATTGTCAAACAACCATCGCGAGCCCTGTGGAACGCAGTACGACGAGAGCACCTGATAGACGTCTTCACCTACTTCGTAGTGCGTGCCCGACGCACATGGCGAAAGCCACACCTGCAAGTCGGATGTTTTCGTCCGAAATGATGCAATCAGCGTATTGATCGTATTGCCTACGATGTTCCCTGCGGTCCCGCGCCAACCGCTATGTACGGCGGCTACCACAGCGTTTGCTGCATCATACATTAACACCCCGCAGCAATCAGCTAGTTTCACTCCAATAATTGCCCCAGGCCTCGATGTGATAAGTGCATCAGCCTCTTGTTGGGTGCGACCGTCGACGATCACGACTTCTGTACCATGCACCTGATTCACCGTAATGATATCATCACGGTGAGCTCCAAGTTCACGCGCTAATGCTTGGTACGAATGTTCAACGAGGTCCGGAGAAGACGCCGGCGAGATCGAGAATGAAAACCCGGGCCACTCCAGCGTGGATATATCCACCTGAGTGATCCCACTTACAAGTCGATCATCGTTGTACGCTTTGATGTATTTCATACTTCGAACCTACGAGTTCACGTCGAATCCTTGCACTCATTCTTCTGCCCCATACGCCCCTTCCCTCACACTGTACTGGAAGGGGCTGACGTTTCATCCATTGAAGTACCCTCCCATCGATGGCAGCATGACGTGATCCGTCAATAACAACACACAGAGTATCGCGGATCACTGCTGCAAGGACAATTCCATTTCTCCGTACTGCAATGAGTCCTGTGGTGGATTTCACAGGTAGACAGACGATAACGGTGGATATCACAACGATTCCAAAGATCACTCGAATAACTCCACCTATCAACGTTGGCGATCTGAGCGGCCACAACAACACACAGATCATCAGTCCAACAACGATCCATTTCCATTCATCTGCTAAGTGAGCAAGTCTCTGCTCACCTGCCTCATGTGCCACCCAATCTGCGGTTCGAATGACCACACAGATGCACCAGGCTACTGGTGTAGTGATTCCAAAGACCGACGTGACGCACAGTAGCAGACAAGCAACCAAGGCACAGCTCAGTAACGGAACCACGATCAGATTTGCAAAGGGGGCTGTAAGTGACGTGGATGAGAAGTACACAAGAGACGGAATGCTCACACCAACAGTAGCCGCAACACTTGTGGCACAGGTTGCCACGATGGCTCTCTTCCATGATGTTGGTCGATCGATCAGTTTCATCACCCTATTGAACCAAAGTGGGCCCAAGCCAAGAATGGCGGCCATTGCCATCACCGATAGGACCATACCTGGCTGGAGACTGATCGTTGGATCGAAAAGGATAATCGCCAGTGCAACGCCACTAAGAATATTGAGCATATCCACATGGAGTTCACGCTTCCGAGCTATAAGGGCAATAACACCCATCATTCCGGCTCGTACAGCAGGGGGCTCTGCACCACTTATGAATACATACCCAGCAATGACCAGTGAGATCAGAACTACTCGCCACCAAGACGGAGCGGTCCCAAGGAGCACCACCAAGACACCAAGGATGATCCCCACGTGTGAGCCACTCACAGAGAACATATGCGCCGTGCCACTTGCGGCATAGGCCTGCATTGCTTGATGATCCACGGCTGTACGATCTCCAATGACAACAGCAATGGCAATTCCTGAAACATCTCGTGGAAGATGGTTCTCCAGCACGGCAACGATCCAATGACGGCAGGAATCGGCCCACCTATACAATAGTGGTTGTTCCTGAATACAGACCGAGGAAGCATTCAAGAGCAGGAAGGAGGCACCCGATCCGTTGCAGATGGCCGATTCCGGCACCTCATCAGGGAGAGTAGCCGGATCCGGCCGACGTAGCAGACCAGTTACAATGCGTCTCTCCCCCACTCGGGGCCGCGGGCGTGAAGAGTCCTCAACCCACTCGGTGACTATACATGTTGTGCGTACACAGGGTAGGTCTGTTGCATCAACCTCACCTTGGAGTACATAACGGAACTGTCCGGGGGAACTTCGTTGCACAACACGAACAACCCCCTCAGCGCGTACCTTCATCAACGGCCCGAAGGCGTTTGAGGCTCGGACCACGTGGGATGTGATATGATGTCCAGCCACCAATCCAATTGCACCACACGCCAGATGGAAGGCAAGAGCCATAAAGCCCCTTTTCAGCGAGATAAGAGCCAGTCCGACACATCCGACAGATATCCAGGCACTACTGTCCGGTAGCCTGATTTGATCAATAATCACCACCCAACCCACGATACATAGAGTTGGCAGTACGAGGGGAATGCGGCGTTCCATGGCATATCGTGGCTTCGGGCCAACGGAACGTGACGGGTGTTGCGTCTGTGTTGAAAACTTACACTCCTATGGGGCTTCCAAGGGGCGGTATTTTGGGGGTCGCGTCACGTTCTGCACACCTGCAGACACGATGTATCCGAACAGCATATGATCACTTTTATCAGGACTTCAGAATGAGCACAGAAATCAAGGCACCTAAGGAACCCAAGGAGCCGAAAGAACCGAAGGAGTCGAAGGGCTCTACAGACACAACATCTATGCGTGTACCAGAAGCCAAGGTCAAGGCCGCGCAGCTAGCAATGGAGCAGAT
>DATGWS010000315.1:0-4346 GCA_035299365.1 Candidatus Didemnitutus sp. | reverse complement strand
CTTGAGCAATCATTGGTCCCGTAACGGAACCAAAGATGCGGCCTTCTTCGCCAACCTGCATAGGGACGGTGATCTGAAGCTCTGCGAGCTGCGTAGCAATGCCTTCAGCATGCGTACGAGCCTTTGCCATGCGGCCTTCGTATTGCTTCTTTTCCGTCTCGAGTGAGCGGATTGCGCCAGGCGTTGCAACGTAGGCGAGTTGATTCGGGATCAGGTAGTTGCGAGCATATCCGGCCTTCACAGTGGCGATCTCGCCGATGTGACCCAAACTCTCAACGTCTTGTCGAAGGATGATTTTCATGATCGTGACCAGGTTCGGAGTGATTTAAAGGATCGGCATGCCGGTCTTCGCGGCTTCTGCCATGGCGGCAGCACGAATGGCCTGAGCTTCTGCACGGACCTTACGGAACTCGCGAAGCTTTGGATCGAGTTGCAGAATCAAGTGGCGCATTACACCTTCTTCGAGGAAGAAGAACTTCTCCAAAAGCGGTAGGGCTTCTGAAGGGGCATCAAATGCTGTGTACACGTAGAATCCGTTGTACTTCTTCTTGATCGGATAGGCCAGACGGCGACGTCCCATCTTGTTGAGCTCGACCATTTGGGCGCCGTTCTCTTCGAGGAAGTCGTTCACGCGCTTTACGATCGCGTCAATGTCGGCATCTTCAAGCGCAGCGTTGAGGATGTAGGTTGTTTCGTACAGGCGACGAACACTCATGTGGAACTCCTATGGATGCAATACGCAGCCGTTAGCGTCCAAACTGACGGCAGGATGAGGGAAGTGTCTCTTGTTAGAGCCGACAAACATACGGCTCAAAGGCGGTTTTCCCAAACCCACACCAAGCTGCTCCATTTTGGCCATAATGTGGTCATAATACTCGCGCGCGAGCGTGCGGGCTTGTACGAGAGGATTTTGCCTGTATCTTCGCAGTCCCGCAATGGATGTCCATGCCGGGAACGCGATCACCCGCTGGTGAGCATCTCTATCACTCCCCGTTCTCATTTTCCGCATATGTCCGAACAGAACCCAGAACTCGACCCACGAGCTGAAACAGCCCCTGAGGCAGCCACTGAGGCAGCCCCTTTACAAGCGGCTGATGCAGCGTCTGAGGCAGACCCTTTACAAGCGCCTGAACCAGTCGCTGAAACAGCAGCTGAACCAGTAGCTGAACCAGTCGCTGAAACAGCAGCTGAACCAGTCACTGAAACAGCGCCTGAACCAGTCGCTGAAACAGCAGCTGAACCAGTCGCTGAAACAGCAGCTGAACCAGTCGCTGAAACAGCCACTGAACCAGTAGAGGTTCTCAGTGAAGAAGAAAAAGCTGCCATTGCTGCCAAGAAGGAAGAGGAGCGCAAGCACAAAGAAGAAGAGCGCAAGAAGCGTGACGAAGCCTATGCGATCCTTGAGGGATATAAGGCTGCGGGTACGGCGTTTGATGTGTCGATTGCTGAGCGAGTGAAGGGTGGATTGCGCGGCGAGTTCAACGGCCTACGGATATTCCTCCCGGCATCACATTTTGGTGTTCGCAAGAATGTCCCTGAAGAAGAACTTAATGGTCTTATCGGTCAGACGGTCCGCGTGAAAGTACACGAGCTTCAGTCCGATGACACGGGCTACAAGTCTGCCGTTGTCACACGACGCGATATACTCCTCGAAGATTTTTGGTCGGCCATCCAGCCGGGCGCTGTATACGATGGGATCGTATCATCCGTTACCGCATTCGGTGCCTTTGTAAACATTGGTGGTGTTGAGGGGCTCGTTCACGTATCGCGACTGTCAAAGACTCGCGTGGAGAACCCTGCGGATGTTGTTAAGAAGGGCGATAAGCTGAAGGTGACCGTTGCAGAGGTAGATCGCGAAAAGAGGAAGCTTTCTCTGTCACACAAAGAACACGAAGATGATCCATGGAAGGGCGTTGGCGATACCTATCCAACAGGCAAACGGGTAAAAGGCACTGTGCGTCGCATCACAGACTTCGGCGCCTACGTACAGGTTGCACCAAAGATTGAAGGCTTGTTGCGCATCAGCGAATTGAGCTGGACCAGACGCGTGAAACACCCATCAGAAGTTGTGAACGTTGGTCAAGAGATCGAAATTGAGATCCTCTCAGCGAACGAAGAGAAGCACCAACTCGCTCTTGGATACAAGCAAACCCTTGAGAATCCATGGCTCTCACTCACAACAACAATGCCTATTGGCACCGAAACGTCGGGAGTGGTTCAACAGATCAGCACGCAAGGGGCTGTTGTCCGCGTTAATGACGCGTTCGATGGATTCATGCCACGATCGAAGATCATCAACGTAGGTAGAGGCGCTAAGGCTCCGTTGAATGTTGGCGACTCAGTCTCCTGTGTTATCGTAGACCTTAACGTTGAAAATGCATCGCTCATCCTTGCCATGAAGGGCGAAGATGGAACGATAGGCGGAACACAACAAGAAGAAGGTCGGTATGGTGGCGGTGACCGCCAAGATCGTGGAGATCGTGGAGATCGTGGAGACCGCCGCGACCGTGGTGACCGCGGAGACCGTGGACATAGAGGAGAATCTGTGGCCATTCCGCAACAACCGGGTGTAACGCTCGGAGACATGTTAAAGGACGCTCAGAAGTCTGCCTTGCAGAAGTGATCGTTCATTCTACACGCGAATACTCTGGAAGCCGTCGTGACCCATCGCGACGGCTTCTGTATTTTTCAGACATTATGACGCTACGCAGAACCACGATATCGTTCATCCTTATCCTTCTTGGAGCACTCACTACGGCGGTGGCCCAAGACGGTGAAGGAAGCGTTGTCCTCCAGCCGCGTGTTCTCTCCCCTGCAGAATTCCTTGCCGCCGACTCACTTGGCGACAACGGTCGCATTGCCATTCCGGGCCAGGTACGGACGCGATCTTCTGCGGAACAGGACAGCATGTATGCTGCGGCCCTAGCTCTGCGTATTCCTGCATCGATACGTTTCGCAACATCGCTGATGGAAACATCCACGGCACTGCGCTACAACGCCGAGTTACAACGTCCGCGATCGATCTGGGAGCAGATCAACAACACCATGAACATCCCGGCAAAGATTCTGCAACCGTCACCCCAAGAAAAGGCCCAATACCAGCTCACCATCGCTAATGCGATGTATGTGCCGGGTGTTCTTCTGTACCCGATGGGTACGGGCAACATGCAGATCAACCTTGGCGACATTGCCAAGGTCTTTGGATTTGGCGAAGATGTAAGCCCCGTGATCAGATATGTGGTGGATGAAACCATCGAAGTTGAGATCGTGATCTATTCCACACAGGCCATCAACATAAAAACGGTCTTTAAGGGCATACAGGCTCCGGGAGCCTACACTATCACATGGGATGGACGTGATCAGAAGGGCAGACCATCGTTAGCCGGCGAATACATCGCAGAGGTTCGGCTTGGTGGCGAACGCCTCATGAGAAAGCGGATATCTTGGGTGGGCCGTTAAGGTAACATCTCGACCGTCTTTGTTGTCTATCCGCCTATGCTCCGCACCCTTACTCTTGTTTTGCTGGTCGGCATCACATTCTGCTCGAATGTCTTTGCAGCCGACGTAGAATCGCGAACCGTGGTTATCACGTGGCGATCCGATTCTCCCTCCTATCAAGCCTGGCGGTTGGCAGGCAGGCACGGAGCTATTGCCGACCTCACTCCACTCTTGGGTGAGCATACCACAACCCCGTATATACTCGATGCTACTCTAGCCGCTGTTGAAAGAGCACATGCTCTTCGCAACTCAACGGTGATGCGTCCACAACCAGAACGCACCATCGCCAGAATCATGGTTGTGAAGTATCAGGCGGACATAGACCCAACGTATGTGGCTCGCAAGCTCTCGTCGCTTCCTGATGTGCAGGTTGCAGAGCCCCTTTCCCGACATCATTTACTGGAAATGCCTAACGATCCGGATGTGGGACTTCAATACCATCTTCCTCTTATCAAGGCGATTGACGCGTGGGATGTACTCCCTCCAAACAAAACAATCGTTGTTGGGATTGTAGACACCGGGATCGACACGGGCCACGTAGACCTTGGTGCCAATGTGTGGCACAATAACGGTGAGATGGGGCTAGACGCAAACCAACAAGACAAGAGATTCAACAACGTAGATGATGACGCCAACGGATTTCCGGATGATTGGTATGGATGGGACTTTCTTGGAGCTGATGGCACACCTGACAATGAACCATTACCCGGAAATCTCCACGGCACACATGTTGGTGGAATCGTTGCCGCGATCATTAACAATGCGATTGGTGTTGCCGGTGTAGGCAAGAACATCCGCGTGATGCCGGTGAAGATCGGCTATGACGATCAGTTCTCCAGTACTGTGGG
>DATGWS010000314.1:0-13552 GCA_035299365.1 Candidatus Didemnitutus sp. | reverse complement strand
GATGGATGCGTACGTTTTGTCCGATCCTTGCACCATTGGCAACCACTACGTGACTCATCAGTACGGTCCCTTCGCCGATTTCTACATCATCCTCAACGATAGAAAATGGACCGATCTCTACGTTCTCTGCAATGTTCGCCTTTGAAGAAACAATCGCCGTAGCATGGATCATGAGGCAACTCCTCTATCTACTACTGCTGCTGAAAGTTCTGCCTCTGCTGCAAGCTTTCCATCAACGTATGCCTTACCTACAAGGTGGCAAATATTGAATCTGAATCGTGTCATCTCGAGTTCCATCACGAGTTGGTCACCCGGAGTAACTTCTTTGCGGAACTTCACATTGTTCATGCCGGTAAACAGTACAAGCTTCTTATCGGGATCTACACCCTTCGACATCAAGAGCAAACAACCGGTTTGGGCCATTGCTTCGAGGATTAACACACCCGGGAATATCGGTCTGTCCGGGAAGTGACCGGTAAACTGCGGCTCATTGAACGTGATGTTCTTCACACCTACAATGCGGTTATTCTCTGGATCATAGTCTGTTATCCTATCCACCATCAGGAATGGATAGCGATGTGGCAGCATTTTGATGATGGCGTTGATATCAAACACCACACCTTCGGTAGGTGACTTCTGGTAGCGGCGGACACTTTGTTGCTTTTCGTATTGACGACGCACCTTGCGGGCAAACTCGATATTGGCGGAGTGTCCGGGGCGTGCAGCTAGGACCTGTGCACGGAGTCGGGCTCCGATCAACGCAAAGTCTCCAATCATATCCAACAGTTTGTGTCGCGCGGGTTCATTCTTGAATCGAAGTTCATTGTTATTCAGTATGCCATTCGTGCCCATTACCGCATTGCCTTCTACGCCCATACGCTTGAGCGTGGCCCGGAGCTCCTCATTGGACATCTCCTTGTCGACAATCACGATGGCGTTGTTGAGGTTGCCCCCTTGAATAAGACCTTGTGAGAACAAGGCCTCTACTTCATGGAGGAAACAGAAGGTTCGTGCGGGAGCAAACTCCGTAACAAACTCTGTGTCGAGATCAAAGAGTCCCGTGTGTTGACTGCCCAATGCAGGGTTTTTGTAGTCCACCATCACCGTTACCCGATACTTATCGTTCGGGAGTGCTACGATCTCTGTACCTCGCGCTTCATCGAGATACCGGATAGGTGCTTCTACAACAAGCTCTTGACGGTCTTGAGCTTGATCAACAAGGCCAACCTTTTGGATCATCTCCACGTAGGGCAGTGAGGAACCATCACCTACAGGGGGCTCATTGTTTGACAATTCGATGATGCAATTGTCAACACCCATGCCAACCATCGCAGCAAGAACATGTTCTACTGTGTGGATGCGGGCTTCGCCAACGGCAATGGTGGTGCCGCGAGCAATGTCTACAACATTGTCTACCAATGCCGGGACCTCGGGAGAACCAGCAAGGTCAGTGCGTATGAATCGATAGCCTGAATTCTCAGCTGCCGGACGGAAGGTCATCGACGTAAGATTGCCGGTATGCAATCCTACGCCGTCCATCGTTACTGCTTCTTTGAGTGTCTTCTGTTTGCTGGTCATGATTCGTGCGTGTTATTGCGTTCTTCGATCTCACGCTTCAGGTCGCGCAGTTCTTGCAGTGCTGTTGGCAACTGCCTGATTGCCGCCTCGATCCGGAGAGCTGTGAGATGTTCCTTGATCGGCGATCCAAAATAGATCCCGGGTTGTGTAATGTTCTTGCCTACACCAGACTGGGCGTAGATCACTACGTCGTCAGTTGTTGAGATGTGTCCAACAATACCCACTTGTCCGGCAAGACGATTGCGCTTACCCAGGGTTGTGCTGCCCGACACTCCGGTTTGAGCTGCAATGGCCGTATGTGCGCCTATGGTAACGCCATGAGCGATGTGTACGAGGTTGTCGAGCTTTACACCATCTTCTACCACCGTCTCACCAACGGCGGCACGGTCAATCGTTGTGTTAGCGCCAATCTCAACGTTGTTTCCAATGCGAACGGTCCCCACTTGAGGGATCTTCACAAACGATCTGTCGGGATCTTCGAGGAATCCGAATCCATCTGAACCCAGCACAGCCCCGGCATGAATGATGCAATGTTCACCGATCACCGTTCCGGAATAACACGTCACATTGGCATGAAGCACGGTGTCTGCAGCGATCTGCGAATCCGGATACACCACAACATTGGCTATGAGTTGCACACGTGGACCAATGCTACAGCCTGCACCGATAACGCAGCCCGGACCTATGGAGGCCGAAGGGTCGATCATCGCGGACGCATCGATCGTTGCCGTTTGAGCGCGAATACCGGAAGGCATATGTTGTGCAGGATAGAAGGCCTGCATAACAAGAACAAAGGCACGATACGGGTCTTCTACCACGATACATGCTTCGGACTGAACATCTGCCTGATGGATCTGCTTCACAAGAACACATGAAGCCTTCGTTACGGGAAGAAACTTCGCATATGCTTCGCCGGAAAGAAACGTGATCTCACCTTCAGACGCATCTTCGATTCTCCCAAGTCCACGTATCGCACATGCACCGTTACCAACAACAACGCCATGAACGCGTTGAGCTAGTTCATCTACAGTGAATGTACGTTGTTGACTCATCGCGGAACGTCTTCCTTCTTGGTGGAATCTGACGGTAATGGAAGCGGCGGAGGAAGATTACGGACGGGTCCACCACCAGGCATTTCGCCGTTAGGTGGAAGTCCGTTTGGCATCGTTCCATCCGGCATCAGCACCGGAGAACGAGCATTGGTAGTATCAACAACAACATTTGTTGGTACGGGGGTCGCCGTGGTATCTGCAGCCCTGGTGCGCGACTTCCTTTTACGCGGCTCTTCTACACGTTTATTGCGCGGATCACCATCAACAACAGCCTTCTGTTTCCTCTCCAAATCATCGGCGTCTATCCCAAGCTCCTTCATGACCTTCACCGTGATGTCATATTTGGCGTTGACGTAGACAAGGGGCTGAACACTCTTGTCCCAAACAATATCATAGCCTTCTGTTGCTGACACCTTTTGAACAGCCAGATAGATCTTATTCCAGACGGCTTTGAACAGCACCTCCGCCTGTTGGTCGTGCTCTCCACCGGGTTCAAACTTCATGCGGGCAAACTGGTCCCGGTCCCTGCGCTTTTCCTCAACCTCCTTTTCCTTCGTCTGGCGTTCTTGATCACTCCAGATAAGTCGATTCTTCCGAATCTCAAGGTCGAGTTCGTCAATATCTCGTTGGCGCTGTGCGAGCTCTGTCTTCCACTCCTCAACATAGGCGTTGAGGCGTTCTTCGGCCTGCTTGTTCGGCTCAAATTGAGCACGGATCGCATCGGTGGAGACGTAACCGATCTTCTGTGCCTGCGCGGTGAACGCCGTTAGGAACAGACCGATAGTGATGGACGTGATGATCCACTTTGACATTGATGTTTTCCCAGTGTACAAGAGCGGATCAACACTCATAGGCACCCTATAGCTCAATTGTTCCCGCGCTTCATGCGATCCAACACCTTGTAGGTGATATCAGCTTTGTCTTCGTGGTACAGAACGAGGCCGGCAACCTTATCAAGGACAAGATTGAGCTTCTCTTCCTTCGCAACAGCAGCGATTGCGTCGTTCACCTTTACGCGAATCGGCTGCAGGAGTGCTTCGCGCATACGTGCGATCTCGCCCGTGTTGCCGAGCTTTTCTTCTTGGTATTGCAAGAAGCGCGTGCGAAGTGCATTGAGCGACTCTTCTTCCTTGCGCTTACCGTCCGCCGTCATCATGGCTTCCTGTTTGCGGTAGCTTTCAATACGCGACTCAAATTCCTTCTGCATCATTTGAAGCGTGTCGCGAACCTTGAGTCCCGTCTCCTCTATCGTCTTGCTAGCAGCGAGAGCTTCCGGAAGTTCCTTCAGGATCACTTCGGCGTTCACCACACCTACTTTGAACTGTTGGGCCGAGGCAAAGGTGCCGGCGAGAAGGGTCACAACAAGCAGTGCGCTAAGGCGTTGCAGCATACGGTTATCCAATCATGAAAACTGTTCAAAAAGTCGTTGTTATCGGCCGAATTGGAAGTGGAATCTCCAGCCCGACGGTTGGCCTGTAAAAGCGTCTGCGTCAAAGCCATATCCAACATCAAATCCCAGCAAACCAATCGGCTGAAGAAGAAGACGCATACCAAATCCAGCCGCTCGATTCAACCCGAATGGGTCGGCCGTTCGGAGGTTTGCCCATACATTTCCTGCCTCTGCAAAACTAAGCAAATAGATCGGGAAGGGATTGAGGGCAAGTGCGAACCGAAGTTCGGCCACAAATCGTGCCTGAACCCGTCCACCGAGGTTTTGACCGTTAGGTGCAAGAGGTCCAATAGAATTATCCCGATATCCACGAAGCGGGGTGATCGCAAAGCCCCCTAGACCATTACCGCCCATGTAGAAGAGCTCTTGAGGGGGGATGGTTGTGTCTACCTGGAATCCATCGACAAACCCAAGCTCTGTCCCAAGGAACATCACAAGACGCGGATACCCGTTGATAGAGAGCAGTGGGTTAACCATGTCGAACGTAAAGCCCACCTTACCGAAGTCCGTGGATCCCAGTCCGAAGGAACCCATCGCAGCACGAAGGGAAAGAGCAAAACGCGAACCCGATGTTGGGAAGACGATGTTATCGTAGCTGGTACGCGAGATCACCTGTGATAGCGTGAGCGCGGTATTGATGCCGGCACGGGAGAAGACCGAGGCTGTGTTGGACTCGATGCGTTCAAAGGACGCGCTCCAGTCTCCGCGGAAATAATCATCTGGCCAGCGGAACCTACGACCGACATTTACAGCCCCACCCGTGCGTCGCACAGAGATGTTGAAGTTTTGTTTTGTGTCGTAGAGGTTGAAGCCGATGGATGTTGGTTCGCCGAATAACCAAGGTTCCGTAAACGATACTTGAAAGGTTTGCAAACGCGATGCCTGACCGAATTCCCACTGGAAGGACATCACCTGTCCGGCACCACCACGGAATGGTTCACTGATGTCGAAGTTGTTCAGCGTAACACCAACAGAGCCCGTAAGACCAAAGGCACCCGCAAATCCAACGGATGCATTGAACGTATCAGTAGAACGCTCTTCAACCCTCATCTGCACATCCACCTTTGTCTTATCAACAGGAATGATGTCTGGCTTGAGCGTTTCCGGATTAAAGAAGTTCAGGACGCCAAGGCCACGAATACTGCGAATGATTGCTGAGCGATTGAAATAGTCACCGGGTCGGAAATACAACTCACGACGAATCACACGATCTCTCGTCTTTGTATTGCCAACAATCTCTACACGTCGAATCGTGAACTGCTCCCCTTCTACAACTCGGATAACAATGTCAACACTGTCTTCTCCAACCCGAATGAGATCCGGCTCTAGGCGTGCACCGAGGTATCCGTTATCGGCATAGAGCGATGTAACGTCTGTCTGATCTTGATTCACAAAAAGATTGTCATTGAACATCTTCTGATTGTACGCCGTTCCAACTTCCACGCGAAGTCTGCCAAGCAGGGCCTGTTCATTGTAGATCGTGTTTCCGGTGAACGAGACCTTGCGGACGTAGACAGGTTTGCCTTCCTTGATCCTGATCTGAAGAGTAACGGTGAGTTTTTCTTCGTCGTAGATGATCGAGTCTCCGAGTATTTCGGCATCAAGAAGGCCCTTTTCGAGGAACCATTCTTGAAGGAGTTTCTTGTCTTCGTTGTACTTCTCGATATCGAATTTCGATGAGGCCCAAATTTCGTACCAATCAGTAGTCTGCGTTTCATCGAATGCATCGGCGAGTTCTTCATCAGTGAAGATCGTGTTGCCGATGAAGTCTATATGCGCAACCTTGAACTCTGCCCCTTCCGTGATGGTTATCTCCATATCAAAGTAGTTCAACGAATCACTCGATGTAAGTGTTGTTTGAACCTTGGCAAAGAGCAGACCTTCCTTGGTGTAGAGTTTCTTCACTGCTTGCCGCACGAGATATTCATCATAAGCCGATATGATATCTCCATTGCGTCTATCGGCTGCCTTGAGAATATCGTCTGTGGAGAGTTCGTCATTGCCAATGATCTTTATCGTTCGAAGACGAGGCATTTGTGTCACCTTGATCACAAGGAACACACCAAGAGCGGTTTCGCGTTCTTTTTCGATCCGCACGTCTTTAAATGTCCTTCGGTTCCAGAGGTTCCGTACGGCCATCACCAATTCATCCGGACGGGCCTCTTGGCCCACGCGTAGTCCCGAATAGGCGATCACCGTCTGCATGTCCGCCCCTTCCGTAAGGCCGTCCACGGTGATTCCCGCAATGATCGGATACCGTGGCTGCGGTGGTTGTTGAGCAACCAGCATCACGGACGAGACGATCAGTGCAACAAGTGCTGCCAGCCCCCTACGTAAGCGCATTCAGTATCCGTTCCAGGGTAGACATAGTGGTGGCGGAATGATCAGTTCGTACTTGGGCGGAGATCTTTCCAAATCGACGTTCTCGCATAACGTAGTCTGTAAGAGCGCGGTAGAGATCGGCGCTTCGGAAGTCTGGCCACAATCCTTCGGTAACATAGAGTTCCGCATACGCCGCTTCCCAGAGAAGGAAATTGCTCAGGCGGATCTCCCCACTCGTACGGATGATAAGGTCCGGATCTGGCATAAACGACGTTTGCAAATAGTCGGAGATAGTCTCTTCGGTGAGGTCTTCCGGCGACACCTTGCCACGCCGAACGTCCATTGCAAGGACCTGAACAGCACGGAGAATATCCCAGCGTGCCCCATAACTCAAGGCGAGCGTAAGTGTAAGTCCCTCGTTTTTTGCCGTTCTGTCGATCGATTCTTTTAGGACCTTCTGTACAGATTTTGGCAAGGCATTGGTCTTCCCAATGGTACAGATCCGTACACCGTTGGCATGGAGCTCGTCCACTTCCTTGCGTAGGTACGATTCAAGAAGTGACATCAGGAACCGGACTTCAGGTAGGGGGCGTTTCCAATTTTCGATGGAAAAGGCATAAAGCGTTAGATACGTGATCCCGAGCTGGGAAGACGTTTTGACCGCCGCCCGCACGCTTTCCATACCCTCGCGATGGCCGTCAATACGCGGACGACCCCGTTCTTGGGCCCACCGGCCGTTCCCATCCATAATGATGGCAACATGGCGCGGCATCCGACCCGTGTCCCGGAGCATCTGCTGAACGTGTCTATTTTCCGACGTGGCCAATTCCTCGGTCCAGGTCACTCTTCCTCCAAAGCTTAACGAAGCCGCAAAGATAGGAACTGGAGCCTTTGCTTGCGGCTAAGTTTGTGAAGAATAAGGGGCTTTCGTATGTTTGCCGTCCATATCCACATGGTGCGAGCACCAAACTGGGTACGCAAATAAGTGCGGAGTATTGTATCGTTGACCACGAGGCCGCGTTGAATGTAACGAAAGCCGACATCGTCGATAAGATCGCCAGCGAGACCGGGCTCACAAAGCTCGAGACTAAGGCTGTCGTAGATGGGTTTCTTTTGAGCATCATTGATGCTCTCGCCGAAGGCAATCGTATCGAGCTACGAGGGTTCGGCGTCTTCAGTGTGAAGAGTAGAAAACCTCGCATGGCTCGTAACCCTCGTACAGGAGACCCGGTGCCCCTTGAAGAACGGTTCATCCCGGCATTCAAGGTAAGCTCGGAGTTCCAAGAAAAGGTACACGGCAAACTTCGAGCAGATAGCCCAAGCACACCGAACACGTGATGCATAAGGTTGTTCTTCTTGCAGTAGCCATCGTTGTTTTTGCCGGTGGCGGTTCCTATGCCCTAACACGGTATCGGATAGCGCAGGATGTGGAAAAAGGAAAGGGGCTTGCCCAAGAGCGAGCAGCGGAACGGAATCGTCAGCAGAGTGCCGTAACGCGTCAAAAGACGATGACAGATCTGCTGACCACGCTTGAAGATTCTCTTCAGGTGCGGCCACTCGACAGCATGTTGTTGATCTCATCGGCCAACATCAGCTACGATCTTGGACAATTTGACAAGGCAGTAACGTATTACAAACGATTCCTCGACAACATTGAACCGTCCAACACAGCCATTCGCATAGACTATGCCTATGCGCTGTATCAAACGGGGAAACAAGACGAAGGAAAATCGGTCCTCTCAGACGTGATACGCCGCGAACCTCGCAATCAGGTGGCACTGTTGAATCTCGCTGTGATGTATGCACAGGAGAGAAACTTCGACGAAGCTCTCATCTGGTTCAAACGTTGCAGGGATGCAAATCCGGCATCTGACATGGGAAAGCGTGCTTCCTTGGCGATCACACAATTAGAAACGAACACCTAAACAACGAAACGAATTTTTCACAGTTACCGACGAGGTTCACATGCCATGCGGAAAGAAGCGCAAGCGCCATAAGATGGCCACTCACAAGCGCAAGAAGCGGCTTCGCAAGAATCGCCACAAGAAGAAGAGCAGGTAAATACGAAAGGGCGCCATTGGCGCCCTTTTTCTTTTGTTTCGCACTTGGGTGACTGAATGCTTCTAGGAATACTCGCAGCCTGTGGCACGCTGCTTTCGTGGTCGTTCGGAACGTTGTCGTTCCTGAACGCATCCCGACGCATCGACCCCGGCTTGCTCAACCGTACGCGCCTACTGCTTGCCGTTGGTGCAACTCTTGTCCTTGCCTGCATCACCATGCAGGTATGGCCGTGGTCGATCTTCACGGATGCGGGAGCACAGCAATGGCTGTGGCTTGGCATCAGCGGAATTGTTGGACTCACAATTGGTGACCTGCTGGGGTTTACATCTCTGCGCATCCTCGGGGCCAGACGTCAGAGCGTTGTTGGCACCTCTGCCCCGGCTGCTGCAGCCGTAGCGGGATTCTTTCTCCTTGGTGAATCTCTCACCATTTCCGACATCATCGGCATGACGCTTTCGATCGCCGGCGTGATGTATGCCATGAGCGCCATCGAAGAACGCTCGGAAGTATCACGTGAGGGCTACGGAACATTCACCACCGGTGTGCTCCTTGCCATCGGCGGCGCTGTGTGCCAAGGCGCTGGCCTCGTCCTTGCAAAGGTTGGACTACAATCGGACGGAGGAGGAGTGTCCCCTTTTCACGCCACCTTTATGCGCATGAGCATCGGCTTTGCCGCCACCTATGTCCTTGACGTGATCAGACGCGCACCACATCGCCCCTTACGAGAAGCATTCAGAGATAAAAAGGGGGCTCGTGCGATGTATGCCGGCACCCTCTTTGGTCCGATCATCGGAGTAACATGTTCACTGATAGCCGCTGAACATCTCGATGTAGCAGTAGCCCAAACAATCTTCTCGCTCGTACCCTTTGTTGTGATGGCCATCACTACCATCGTCCACAAAGAACCCCTGCATTGGCGCTCAGTGTTAGGAGCTGCTATTGCGGTTATTGGAGTAGTAATCCTCGTAGTCTAGTTACTCAGTTACTCAGTTACTAGTTACTCAGTTACAAGTTACTCAGTTACCAGTTACTCAGTTACCAGTTACCAGTTACCAGTTACTCTGTAGCTCTGTATCTAGTAACTGAGTAACTAGTAACTGAGTAACTAGTAACTGAGTAACTAGTAACTAGTAACTAGTAACTGAGTAACTAGTACCTGAGTAACTAGTACCTGAGTAACTAGTAACTGAGTAACTGAGTAACTAGTCTTCTTCTTCCTCAATCGCATCCAAACAATCCGACCAGAAAGCCCCTTCTGTAAGGGCGGCAGGATCGATGCGTTCAACAGCGCGTTCGAAGGTTTCGATGATGGTGTCTACGTCATCGCCTGTGTCGGCTTCCATCGCGCGCCATGCTTCGAGGCAGAGAAGGAAGTGACCGATGGATGTGTTGACGAATTGTTGGGCGTAGTAGCCCCATTCTTTATCCAACATCACAACTACGCCGTCTGCGCGTTCATCAAGGCAGATGGCATCACCGAATGCGTTTTGTGCGATGCGCCAGAAGGAGCCGAAGAACTCGTCACTGGAATCTTCGTCGTCCTCAGGGATGTCCATGAGAGACAACAGACGAACAGGGCGTTCATCGAACGAGAGTTCGGGTTCGGCCACTGCCGGAAGCCCGGAGTTGTTTAGGACATCAAGTGTTGTTGTCGGCACAAGCATGTCGGCAGTATCAGCCTTAGATACAAGACGAAGCTGTCCACCATTCCAAGATCTGGCAAGCACTGCTCCAGGAGGCAAGGCTTGCGGCTGCACATCAACCATCAATGCGCGCAAGAAGAGCGCAGACGTGAGCGTCATGTGTGCGAGGTAGACCGTGTCAATGTGTTCTTCGTTGTCAGGGTCCGACTCCAATGCATCAGCCGCTTCTTCGCGCACGTTTGCAAGTTGATCAAGTTGTTCGTCGGTAAGTCTGCCGAGCGCATCCGGATCTTCAAGAAGATCTGGGAGTCCGAGGGAGGAGAGGGTTGGGTGCATCTGCAAAGTTACGCAACTAAGAAATGACGTAGTGACGTAATGACGTCGTCATCTCCCCGATCTAACGGAGTTGCTTGAGCTTGCAGACCGTGTTGCACGAGAACAGGCTTCAAACTCAACGGCGTGACCTCCTAGAACAAGCCTGAGATAACGCCATCAGCATCGATATCGATACGTTCGGCGGCCGGTGTGTCCGGGAGTCCGGGCATGCGCATCATGTCTCCCATGATAGGAATGAGGAAGCCTGCGCCGCGGGCGATCTCGATCTCGCGGACAACGGCTTCGAACCCTCGTGGTGCGCCTCGTAACGTGGCATTGTCCGAGAGTGACTTTTGCGTCTTCGCCATACAGATCGGCAGATGCTGGAGATCGAGCTTGATGATCGTAGCAAGAGCTTCCTTGGCCTTGGCTGTAAAGCGCACGGTGCCTGCGCCATAGATCTTTGTGGCGATGATAGTGATCTTCTCTTCAACGGGCAGACGCCAGTCATAAAGGGGCGTGAAATGGTTTGTGGTCTGACGTCCGAAGTCAGTCGATGGCCTGCCGTCTGCAACGTTTGCAACAACGGTTGCAAGTTGTTCTGCACCGGCACCGCCCTTGCCCCACACGTCTGCTACTACACAATACGCCCCCTTCGAGGCACAGAACTCTTCTACGAGTTTGATCTCGTCCGGTGTGTCGTGTAAGAAGTAGTTAAGGGCAACAACGGGTGTGAGACCGAAGAGCTTCACGTTGTCGATGTGACGTTCCAGGTTGACCATCCCTGCCTTGACGGCCGAGAGGTTTGGCTGGCTAACGTCCTTGACCTTCACACCGCCTTGATAACGGAGTGCGCGGATGGTGGCAACAAGCACTACGGTTGCAGGAGAGAGTCCGGCATAGCGACACTTAATGTCGAGGAACTTCTCACCACCAAGATCGAAGCCAAAGCCCGCTTCGGTAACAACGTAATCAGCGAGGGAGAGCCCCATCTTCGTTGCAAGAACGGTATTGGTGCCTTGGGCGATGTTGGCGAACGGACCTCCATGCAGGATGGCGGGAGTTCCGTCAATGGTCTGCACAAGGTTCGGTTTGAGTGCATCCTTCAACAACGCTGCCATAGCACCATGGGCATTGAGGTCACGCGCTAACACCGGTGTTCCGTCGATCTTATATCCGACAAGAATATTGCCGAGTCGTTCCTTGAGATCGGTGATGTCGTTTGCGAGACAGAGGATGGCCATCACTTCGGAGGCTGCTGTGATATCGAAACCGGCCTGACGTGGGATACCGTTCTTTGTGCCGCCGAGACCTACCACTACCTCACGCAACGATCGGTCATTCATATCCATCACACGCTTCCACGTAACAGTGCGTGCGTCGATGCCGATGTTGCGTGTAGTGTTCTGCAAGGAGTTATCGATCAACGCAGCTAACAGATTGTGCGCCTTCTCAACAGCGTTGAAGTCGCCCGTGAAGTGCAGATTGATATCCTCCATCGGCAGCACCTGCGAATATCCCCCGCCCGTTGCGCCGCCCTTGATCCCGAAGACCGGACCCAGCGATGGCTCGCGAAGAACAACGATGGTCTTCTTTCCAACTCGATTGAGTCCTTCGGCCAAACCGATACTCACCGTGGTCTTCCCCTCCCCTGCCGGCGTTGGTGAGATAGCCGAAACCAAGATGAGCTTTGACGACTTCACTTTCTCCGGATCGATGAGGGAAAGAGGCAATTTGGCCTTGTATCGGCCATACAGATCGAGCGCCTCTGCATCAAGTCCAAGTTTGGTTGCGATCTCTTTTATAGGGCGAGTGGTTGCCGCTTGAGCGATCTGGATGTCGGTCATAGTTACGGAGTTACGGAGTTACGGAGTTACGGGGTTACGTTCGGTAGCCCGGATCAACGCCCGGAACAAAAATGCGTCATGCATCATGTTTGCGAGCATGACGAAAGTCATGTAGGGGGCTTTGCACAAAGTGGGCACAAACGAAAAACGCGAGCATCATCCGGGGATGATGCTCGCGTTTTGATGTTCGTTATCAGGTGCGGCAGGCCGCGCCGTAGGTTTACTTGGCGATGGAGACCGAGCGTCTCTCTCTGATCACGGTTACCTTGATCTGTCCAGGATATTCCATTTCCGACTCGATACGAACGGCGATATCGTTCGCGAGTTGGTCGGCGCGCAAGTCATCGATACGATCGGGCTCGATCATAACGCGAACTTCGCGTCCGGCCTGGATAGCATAGGTTTTTGTGACACCGTCAAACGACGTGGCGATCTCTTCGAGTTGTTGCAGACGCTTGATGTAATTCTCGAGCGACTCACGGCGGGCACCCGGACGGGCACCGCTGATGGAGTCGGCCGATTGTACAAGCACGGCGATCGGAGATTCCATCTCGATATCGTCGTGGTGAGCACCAACGGCGTTCACAACAAGCGGATGTTCCTTGTACTTCTTTACCAACTCCATACCGAGCAAGGCGTGTGGACCTTCAATCTCGCGATCGATGCACTTGCCGATGTCGTGCAAGAGACCTGCACGTTTTGCGAGGTTTACATCCAGACCAAGCTCGTTGGCCATGATGGCTGTAAGGAAACCAACTTCGATGGAGTGGGCTAACAGGTTTTGACCATACGACGAACGGTACTTCATCTTCCCGATGTAGCGTACCATTTCCGGATGGATGTTGTGGATGCCGAGTTCCATGAGGGCGTTTTCACCCACGCGGACCATTTCTTCTTCAAGTTCTTTACGAACCTTGTCCACAACTTCTTCGATACGTGCCGGGTGAATTCTACCATCACCCATCAGACGCTCAAGGGATGTGCGTGCTACTTCGCGGCGGAACGGATCAAAGCCCGAGATTACAACCGCTTCCGGTGTGTCGTCGATAATAAGGTCGATACCTGTGGCTGCTTCAAAGGCGCGGATATTGCGACCTTCCCGGCCAATGATACGCCCCTTCATTTCCTCTGACTGAAGGTTCACAACAGATACGGTTGATTCAACGCAGTGATCCGATGCTGTACGCTGGATGGCCATAAGCACGATGCGCTGTGCTTCCTTCCGTGCATTGAGTTTTGCTTCGTCGCGCACGTCTTTTACAAGCTGGGCACCCGAGGCCTTTG
>DATGWS010000313.1:0-7976 GCA_035299365.1 Candidatus Didemnitutus sp. | reverse complement strand
GTACGTGCGACATGTTCTGACGAGACTCAATACGGTGTCGCGCTGACGAAACACAGTGGAATCTTGGAGGTGGATTGTGCCGAATACGTGACTGACAGCCCCCTGAGGAGAAGTGATCTTCCACAGCAGACTGTTTGGGAGTTCAGCCGAATGGAGCAATGATGCAGAGAGTAAACAAAGGACCAAGATGAATCGCGTCACTTCTTCCATTTCCTGTATTGTTCAACGAGACTTACAGCATCAGGATTTGGGTCTGATAGTTTGGTGGTAAGTGTCATCGACGTGGTAGATGTTGGCCAGAAAGCCACGGGCATCGTCTCCCCGCCATACGTACCATTACTCTCGATGAACGTTTCCTGAGAAGAGCCGAAGTACATCATCACGGGGCTTTTCTCGTCGTATTTGAACATTTTGAGTGTGGAGAGGGAGTCAAACTCAAACGTGATCTCTCCATTGAGCTGGCCATCCTTTTCGTAGAGTTTTTTCTTCACATTTCGGCAGCCGGGGAATTCCGATTCGATCTTGTCGCCCTCAACATAATCTGTCTGAAGTTCCGCAAAGTCCTTGAAGGAAATGTCTCGACCTTCCTCTTTTGGAGAGATGATGTTATGAAAGGTGATGGTACACGTGCCGGACTGTTTGCCCGTCATCGTAATCTTGTAACTCTTGCGTTCTGCAGTAAGACACCCACTGGTGAAGAGCGCGAGGAGAACGAGCAGAATAGCACTGAACATGTACTGGCGTGACATTGGAGAATCCTTATGTCGTTGATGATCAGATCGAAACGTATGCAAAGATCGTTGTTGGCAGCATTCGTCCTCTTTTTGGGGATGAGTATCCCTGTTCTTGCGCAACGTGACCCAGTTAAGGCAGACGAAGAAGCTGGCAAAGCACTTGAGTACATGGATGCCAATCTTCCCGAGAGCGCCATCGAAGCATGGGATAGAGCGCTGAAATTCATGCCGGATTATGCCCCCTATCACTACGAAAAGGCCGTGAGCCTGGTGATGGCCAAGCGTTATCTGGAGGCACTCACGATTCTTCAGCCCATCTACAAGGACACTTCACTTAAGGAACGGGGCTATCAGCTGCTTGGGAATTGTCACGACTTTCTTCAGGACACGGCCTCTTCGAGATCCGTCTATAGAGCTGGCTTGGCAGCATATCCCAGATCGGGCAGACTCCATTTTGAAATGGGACAGCAATATTACGTAGCCTATGACCGCCCATCAGCTAACGCATGGTGGCTTAAGGGAACACAGGCAGAGCCAAGTTTCCCAACCAATTATTATTGGCTGGCACGATCGTATTCCGAAACGCGGGATCTGATCTGGACGTTGTTCTACGGCGAAGCGTTCCTCAATCTTGAACGCAATACGCCTCGTACACGTGATATGTCGAGGCTTGTGTTTGAGGCCTGGAATAGATCTATGCGCCTGGGTGATGACAACGATCCGATCAACTTTTGCTCTGATTCATTGCTAGAGGTGCCCAGTCCGTTCGGTGCTCAGAAGATGTCCTTTCCCGTTGCATTTGAATACAACATTGCCCTCGCTGCCCAGCCATTTATTCCAAAAGATTCCGTCTTACCGAGGTTGAGTATTGAAAAGCTCATTGATCTGCGGTATAGGTTCATTCGGGCATGGGCTCAGGCTGGGTATGACAAGATCTATCCTAACGACATCCTGAGTTGGAACAAGCGCCTACAGGAACAGGGAAGGCTTAAAGAGTACCTCTGGTGGCTCTATGGCTATGGAGACAAACAAGAAATGCAGCGCCATTACAAGCAAAATGAAGACCGTTATGACACGTTCCTCGTGTGGTTTAGTGAAAACGGGATGTCATTTGAGAAACCACTCTGTCTTGGACTTGGTTGTCCATGACCAAAAGGCGTGGTATATTTGTTGTTCACACGAAACCAATTGAAGCGCTATGGAAATCTTGCTCATCAGCATCGGCATCATTGCCTCCGTCCTTTTGATCCTTGTCGTCATGATCCAGCCTGGCAAGGCTGATATGATTTCGGGAATGGGTAGCATCGGTGGTCAAATGACCAACCTCCTCGGCGTTCGCCAGTCACGGAACGTGTTGCAAAGCACTACCATGATCCTTCTCGGCGCTATGGTGCTCGTGTCTATCGTTGTCAACAAATTCTTCCTTGCTACAGATGATGGCGCTGGTCGTGCACCGGTCTCGCAAGGCGTAGAAGTCCCAACAACACAGATGCCTGCTGCACCTGCCCAACAGCAAGCCGCCCCTCAGCAGCAACCGGCACAACCGGCTGCACCACAAGGCAAATAAGTCCCGCACAGCGAAGTTCCAGAAGGCGTTCCATCGGAGCGCCTTCGTCGTATCAGACCCCACCGAACGAGAGCGACATGGCGAACGTCATCGGAACAACAATCACGCACGACCTGGTCTACGAGGCCAATGCCGATGCGAACAAACAATTGGCCCGAGTTATCGAGGGTAAGGCTCAACATGTGATGCTTGGTGGCGGAAAGAAGGCCATCGAGCGACATAAAGCCAAGGGCAAACTCACTGCCCGAGAGCGAATAGCCTTGTTGATCGATGAAGGAACGGATGTTCTGGAGATCGGACTCTTTGCAGCCCAAGATATGTATGAGGCTGAAGGGGGCTGTCCTTCCGCCGGTGTTGTTGCCGTTGTTGGCATCATCAGCGGAAGAGAATGTCTCATCGTTGCAAACGATGCCACCGTCAAAGCCGGCGCCTGGTTCCCCATGACGGCAAAAAAGAACATGCGCGCACAAGAGATCGCAATCGAGAACCGATTGCCGATCATCTACCTCGTTGATTCTGCGGGGGTTTTCCTGCCAATGCAGGATGAGATATTCCCCGATAAGGAACACTTCGGACGTCAGTTCCGCAACAACGCCATCTTGAGCTCCATGGGAGTTCCGCAGATTGCTGCCATCATGGGACCGTGTGTTGCCGGTGGTGCATACCTCCCGATCATGAGCGACGAAGCGATCATCGTAAACGGTACGGGAAGCGTCTTCTTAGCCGGACCGGCACTTGTTGAAGCAGCCATCGGAGAGAAAACAGACATCGAGCCCCTAGGTGGTGCAACCATGCATAGCACGGTGAGCGGAATTGTTGATTACAAGGTTGAAAGCGACGAAGAAGCGCTCATCAAGATCCGTTCACTCGTGGATAAGTTCGCCCCCTCAAAAGGGAAGAGCGATCTGTTCTCGCGCGTTGAACCGCGCGACCCGGCATTTGATATTGATGAGATCTATGGCATTCTTCCTGCTGATCGTGCCAAGCCGTACAACACACGTCAGATCATCGCCAGACTTGTTGATGCATCGGAGTTCGATGAATACAAGGCCGGATATGGTCAGACCATCCTTTGCGGATATGCACGTATCGATGGATGGGCGGTTGGAATTGTTGCCAATAACCGTGAGATCTGTAAGTCGGGCAAGGGTGAGATGCAGGTAGGGGGCGTGATCTATTCCGACTCTGCGGATAAAGCTGCACGTTTCATCTTGAACTGTAATCAACGAGGCATTCCGTTGGTGTTTTTGCAGGACGTAACGGGCTTCATGGTGGGCACACGTGCCGAACAGGGAGGCATCATTAAGGATGGAGCCAAACTTGTGAACGCCGTGGCCAACAGTATTGTGCCGAAGTTCACGATCGTGCTCGGAAACTCCTATGGCGCTGGCAATTATGCCATGTGTGGCAAGGCCTATGACCCACGTTTGATCTATGCATGGCCTACGGCACAGATCGCCGTCATGGGTGGAAGTCAGGCCGCAAAGACCGTGTTGACCATCAAGGTTGCAGCACTCGAGAAACAAGGCGAAAAACTCACGCCGGAGAAACAACAAGAGCTTCTGCGCGAGATCCAGGCGAAATACGAAGCAACAACAACGCCGATCTATGCGGCTTCGCGTCTATGGGTGGATGGCATCATTGCCCCAACGGAAACGCGCAAGGTGATCTCCTGTGGTATTGCGGTAGCATCGCACCAAGGCGCGCTGCCTGAACTTAAGACCGGCGTCTTCCAGGTGTAGCAGTGACCGAGCTACGGCATCTCATCGGCGAAGACCGCGTCTCTACGCAGGTCATCGATCGATTAGCCTTTGCTCATGATGCATCGTTGTACCGACTCGTTCCACAAGCGGTTGTACGTCCATCGTCAATTGACCACGTGCAACAGCTCTTTGCATGGTGCATACGCACAGGTTCTCACCTTACCTTTCGTGCAGCAGGGACAAGTCTATCTGGTCAGGCAGTAACAGACGGCGTCCTTGTTGACCTCTCGCGTGATTGGTCGGACGTATCCGTACTCGATTCCGGACGACGCGTACGTATGCAACCGGGGATCACTGGTGCACGGGTGAACGCTCATCTGCGTAGGTATGGTCGCAAGCTCGGACCCGACCCAGCATCGATTATCGCAGCAATGATCGGCGGCATCATCGCCAACAATGCAAGCGGCATGTGTTGCGGCACAGCGCAGAATTCCTACAACACCCTCAGTAGCATGACGTATGTGTTGGCCAACGGTGTGGTCATCGATACGTCACATCCCGATGCCGATCTGCACTTGCAGGAACAAGCACCCAACATCCACCATGGCATCGCCCAGATCCGCGATGAGGTACGCGCCGATGCAGACCTTGTGGCCACGATCCAACGGAAGTATGCGATCAAGAATACCATCGGCTATTCACTCAATGCCTTCATAGATGAAGATGAACCGGCAAGGATCATCGCGCGTTTGATGATCGGGAGTGAAGGTACATTGGGATTTATCTCCGATGTAACGCTCAACACTATTGCTGATGCCTCAACGAAGTGGACGGCGATGATCGTCTATGCCTCCGTAGATGAAGCATGTGCCACGGTACCGTTCTGGCGAGATGCAGGTGCTGCTGCCGTTGAGATCATGGACGATGCCTCGTTACGATCCTTTGCGCATTTGGCAACAACGCCTGATCATCTTCGGATCACAACACCCGGAGCTTCAGCGTTGCTTGTGGAGTTCCATGATGTGGAGCCCCCTTCAACATCCTCCAGGATTGCTTGGACGTCGGATCCGCATGAACAGGCCGTTCTCTGGAGATTGAGAAAGGGGCTGATGCCATCCATCGGTGCAATGCGTCCACAAGGCGCAACGATGATTAACGAAGACATTGCCGTTCCGCCACAACATCTGGCCTCGCTGGTGAAGGATGTGCGCGCAAGCTTCGATGAATTCGGCTATGAGGAAGGGATCATCTTTGGACATGCAAAGGATGGGAACATTCACTTCATTGTGAATCAGTCCTTTGAAACGGCGGATGAGGTCAACCGATATGAACGATTCATGGATCGTATCGCAGAGATCGTTGTCGATCGCTATGCCGGGTCACTCAAGGCCGAACATGGAACAGGTCGAAACATGTCGCCCTATGTTGAACGTGAGTGGGGAAGTGCTGCCTACACCGTGATGTATCGTGTGAAGGAACTGCTCGATCCGCACTCCATTCTCAACCCTGATGTTGTGCTGTGTAGAGACCCGCATGCTAACGTGAAGAACATTAAGAGTGTTCCATCACTAGGACGTGAGTCCACCGCAAACCTCTGCATCGAGTGTGGGTTCTGTGAACATGTCTGTCCAAGTAGGGGGCTCACCCTCACACCACGACAGCGTATCGTTTTGCAGCGTGAACGTGTGATCAATTCACATGACCCGACGATGGTAGCAGAGATCGACAAGGCCTATGTCTACAGTGGAATCGATACCTGTGCAGCCGATAGCATGTGCAGTGTGGTGTGTCCGGTAGGCATCGACACCGGTTCGCTCATCAAGGACCTCCGTGCCGAGAACACCTCATCCGTCACCCGTACGCTTGCCGCTCTGATGTCAAAGAACATGCGGATTGTCAACCGTATTGCACGAACAGGATCATCCATCGTTCGGCGGTATGGTAGGTCACACAAGGCAGACCCCGTGAAAGTTGATCGTCCGGATGTTATCTATGTCCAAACGTGTCCGTCAAAGACCCTAGGTACCGGTCGAGGAGAGAAGTCCATGGATGAGGTGGTCCTTACCTTAGCCAGCCGGGCCGGACTTCGCCTCACGGTGATTGACACTGATTCCTACTGTTGCGGTCAGCCCTTTGCATCCAAGGGCTTCGGAGAAGCAGCACACCATACATCCTCGGCGCTCCTCAACCACCTGGTCTCCATCACGTCCCGTACCGATATTCCTGTGGTCATCGACACGTCAACATGTGCGGCGGCACTTTATGGTGCGTCCATTTTGCACGGACTCCACATCATCGATCAAGTGGGCTTTGCAGAACTCGTGATGAAGGGGCTTTCCATCAACACACGTCTGGATCGGGTAGTGGTGCATCCCGGCTGCGGTGTTGAGAAACTCAGATCGACCGAAACCTTCATGAGCATAGCGAGATCATGTGCGCATGAGGTTGTACTTCCACCATCGGCCGGCTGTTGCGGCATGGGTGGTGATAGGGGATTGATGTATCCTGAGCTGGTGGAATCAGCTCTGCGATCAGAGAAGAACGAGATACCAGACGGGATCTCCATTGGAGTCTCTTGCAACGTTCTCTGCGAAGGCGCACTCACACGCCAAACAGGCATACCATACGTCTCGTTGCTACACCTAGTAGAGCGTGCAACGCGTCACTGACGGAACACTTGGTTCTTCCACACGATGCGCTTGCGAAGCGTCATGAACGGAAGCAGGAGTTCAAGGAGTAACAAGGCAACGATCGACGGTGCAACGGCGGGGAAGACCTTCCACCTTCGAAGTCGGGCTACGGATGTGGTGATAAGGAGTCCGTCACCAACGATGCGGAGGAGCAAGAAGCCCCCTGCCCAAAACCACTCGTGATTGAGGATACTGGCAACGAGTCCTACCCAATACGTTGCACCACTGATAACAAAAGCAACGGCCTTGGAACCGAGAGCCATTCCGCCACGCACCCAGCGGTGTTTTTGTCGGAGATACTCGCCAACTGTGACACACGGTAACGTCTCAACTGTCGCACGTTCATCGCAGAGGTAACGCACGCCCTTACCGGCTTTAGACATAGCCTGTAACAGAGCAAGGTCCTCTGTAATGCTAAACTCGATGGCTGAATATCCACCAAGTTCTTGATACGTTTCAGCACGAATTGCCATGTTGTTTCCAAAACATCCAAGCGGGACGCCATTTTGAATCCCGGCCCTGGCCATGGTCTGCGTGTAGAGCCATTCGATGTCTTGCAGTACGTCAAACAATCGACGCAACCGTATGACAGTGAAGCCACATACGAGCGACACGGTTTCATCGGCAAACGGAGCAACCATTGTATCCAGCCACAGAGGGTGGACTAGGCAATCGGCATCTGTGAGTACAAAGACGCTGCCTTTTGCATTGTCTATGCCATGCTGTAATGCGCCAGGTTTCCCCTTGAGGTTCGGGTGGTCTAGAGTATCTCTTCTGTGTAGGGGGCGAACCCGAGGAAGTCGAGCAGACAGTTCATGAAGTACCTGCTCCGTTGCGTCGTCACTTCTGTCATTGACAACCAAGATCTCGTATTTGTCTCCCGGGTATTCACTAGCGCAAAGAGCTGTGAGGCAACGTTCAAGGTTTGCTTCTTCATTGCGGGCCGGGACGATGATGCTAACGAATGGCACATTCTTCCATACAACCCGTTGTTGGGTAGGTCGGGCCTGACCGATCAGGAAGAAGGCCAATCGAGCAGCGTATATCGTTGCCGAAATGATGAGCAGTGTGAACATCGTGTTGCTTGTGTGAATGCAACGTCAAGATACCGCGTTGGAGTTTGGCGTACCATTACGAAACATTCATGTTCGTATTACGTTAGTGGGCAATTGCTGAAATTGCACCTACACCATGTCTGCATCTGCCGCTGTTCGACGTCGCGTCGATCTCATTAACGACCCCATAGACGGTTCCCTACGGCTGTTCGCCATCCCCTTGGCGT
>DATGWS010000312.1:0-1694 GCA_035299365.1 Candidatus Didemnitutus sp. | reverse complement strand
GAATGCTTCACGTCAGAGTTCCATGCCATCTACGCGCCAAGCAGGTTCTCGTGGTGGCGGAGGGGGCGGACGTCGCAGATGAAACGGTGTCACGTTTTCCCTGCTCAACACCACATAGACAACGGATGCCTTGTCGGTGCGTGGTATATTCGAAGCCGCAACGATGAGTGGTCCTCAACCATTCGTTGGATCAATTTTCGAAGGTGACGTATGTCCCGCACTCTCAACAAGGTGATGCTCATTGGTAACGTCGGGAAAGATCCCGAGGTCAACTTTACGCCCACAGGTGTAAAGGTTGCACAATTCCGTCTTGCAACCTCCGAAACATGGAAGGATAAGGATGGGGCTGTGCAGGAACACACAGACTGGCATACCATCATCGCATGGCGAGGTTTGGCAGACGTTGTTGAGAAGCTCGTTCGGCGTGGCACGCGCATCTATGTAGAAGGCAAGATCCAATCACGTTCGTTTGAAGACCGAGATGGGAACAAACGCTACGTAACAGAGATCGTTGCCGATAATCTTCTGTTGCTCGATCCTAAGAAAGCGGAGCATCCCGATGCACCACCTTCTCAAGGATCAGACGACATCCCGTTCTGATCATCCCGGAGTATTTCACTTGAACGTTTCGCGCAGTACCGAGATCCGCGTTGGATTGGTAAGCCTTGTTTCGATCGCCGTCCTCATAGGTGGCATTATGATCGGCAAGGGAATCAGTTTCAGCCCAAACAAACGAACGCTTAGTATTCGACTGGCCACCTCGGGCGGGATCGAAACAGGGAGCCCCATTGTGGTTAATGGCGTCAAACGGGGCTCCGTGGCTGACGTAGCCAGCGATAATGGAACTGTTCTTGTTCATGCAAACATTGACGATGCTTCCGATCTCAAAACGGACGCCACAGCAACGGTCACGATCCTTGAAATCACCGGCGGAAAGAAGATCGAGATCAACCCCGGTAAGGCTGCTGGTACATTTGATGTCAACACGGAAATGCCCGGCACCGTTGCTGCAGACATCGGTGGTCTTGTTACATCGCTTGGAGAAGTGAGTGGCAGTGCCGTGAATTTGGTTCGCCGGCTCGACACCATCAGCGCTTCTCTCACAGAGTTGATGCGCGATGGTTCGTTTGTGACAAACGTCAAGACTATTTCCTCCGATGGTGCGCTCCTCGTAACAGACGTCCGCACGTGGTTCAGCACGAACCGGGAGCCCCTTACCGCCTCCATTCGAGACTTGCGCGAAATCTCAACTACCCTGAGAGAGAGCGTTGATCGTAACGAGCCCAAGGTCTCCCAGATCATCGATCGTGCCGACAAAGTGCTGCTCAATCTAGAGACCACTCTTGCAAAGGCAGATGGTGCAATCGTAGGTGCAGATACGTTGATCGCACGCATAAATGGCGTGGTTAATGACATTCGCACTAACAAGAGCCTGGTGAACATGCTCCTGTATGACGATAAGATGGCTGCTCGTCTCGACACCACTCTTCTAACGTTGCGGAAGCTCTTGCGCGATTTTGGTAAGAATGGCATCAACGTCAATGTAGAACTTGGACACGTGCCGTAACTATGGCTACGAGATCTACGTTTCTGACCGACGAGCTCAATGACTACATCACGGCTCGATTCTCCTCCGAGACAGACGAGCTGCGTGTCCTCAATACCGAGGCTGAAGCAGAAGTTATTCCGGCCAT
>DATGWS010000311.1:0-8897 GCA_035299365.1 Candidatus Didemnitutus sp. | reverse complement strand
GCTGGTTCGATGGCAGAATGAAATGGGGCTTCTGCCGGTCCTCATTTGTTGGTCAAGAGAACCAACCTATGCCGTTCTTGCTTTTGAAGCGGGAGCTGTACACTATCTGATGGATCGGTGCTCTCATGTGGATGTGCATATGGCACTCGACCGATGTGCACGGAGAATCGCAAGGCATACGTATGCCATGCAGCTCAGTGAGGCGGCCCCAGAAGCCCCCTATCAAGCGCATGTGATCGCACTGCCCGTAACGTCCGGAATAGAGATCCGGCCAAGCGAACAGATCGTCCACCTCCATGGTGAAGGGAACTACACGCGCGTGATCTTTGAAAGAGATCCGGCCATCGTTCTCTCGCGGACGATAGGGGACTACGAACTCATTCTCCAACGTGCCGGCTTCTTGCGTGTTCACCGTTCACATATGGTGAACCTTGTGCATGTCCGCAAGGTTGTGCGTGGCAAGGTGCCAAGATTAAAGATGAGCAATGGTGATGAGATCGATGTGTCCGAACGCTATCGAGAAGTACTCTTCGACGCCTTGAATGTTGTTCGCAGACGATAAGGGGCTTACACTGTTCGAAGAAAATTCCGAAGCATGGCCAAGCGCCAAACGAAGAGTGCGTTGGTGTTGTCGCCCTTGCGATAGGCATTCAGAACGGATGTTAGCTCCGTACGCGCAACATATCCATCGAGTTCTTTCCAGTCTCCTTCGATGAGGTGCGAGAGCGCGCCCCGTAGCCACGCAATGTGTCCAGGTGTAATGAATCCGGTCTTGTCTTTTCTGTCAAGCACCTCATCCGGAACTATCCCCCTCATGCCGGCTCGCAACACGCGCTTGGTTTCGCCAAGATGAATCTTGTGTTCGTTCGGCATCGAGAAGCACAATTGCACTAGGCGATGATCAAGAAATGGTACTCTGCTCTCTATATGGAAGGCCATGGCGTTGAGATCTTCGGTATGAAGTAGCGTTGGCAACAACGTTACACGAAGGAGGTTGTACAGAAAGGCATTGAGACGTGGTCCGGAGGGCATTTCAAGATGAATGGGATACGATGCCGCAGATTTCACCATGATCCACGGATACGTGCGCGCGAACTCCATTCCATACAATGCTTGCTCATCACGCGAAGCGGCAAGCAAACTTTTTGCCACGATATCGAGCTTGCGCCGAACGCCATAGCCCTGACGTGTGGCGTGGGCATTCACCTCGCGTAGGGCACCACCTAGATCTCCACCTCGGACCTTGTCTGCGATAACACGATACATCGAATGCATGTATCCACCCATGATCTCATCCGAGCCTTGTCCGTCCAGAACAACTTTTACATCGTGTTGTCCGGCCAATTGCATCACGAAATATTGTGATATGTAGGACGATGATGGCATCGGGGCATCCATCATCCACGTAATTCGATCCAACGCTTGTTCAACATCGTCATCGGTTGGTGAGATGTAGTGTGGTGTGATCTGCGGATACCGTGCGAGCACATGATTGATATACGGTCTCTCGTCAACATTCCCCTTGCCTGTGTAATAGGCCGTAAAGGTCTTGATGTTGTGCTCGTCTGTTGAGGATGCCAATACACTTGCAATGGACGTAGAGTCGAGCCCACCACTCAAACAAACACCCATTGGCACATCCCGCCTAGCAGTAAGCTGCACGGCGTTGATGAAGAGATCACGAAACGCTGCACTGTTCTCTTCGAATGATGCGGTGTTCTGCGTGGACGTGTCAATGTCCGCGTAACTCCAAATGCGAAGCGAGCCATCCTTCCACACGCAATTATGTGCGGCTGGTAGCGCCTTGATATCGGTAAAGTAGGTCTCATCCCAGTGGTGCATCCATCCCAAGTACAGTCCACGCGCTACCTGCGATTCATTGATACCTCCACTGAAAAGGGGCGAAACACGAAGCCCCTTTATCTCAGAGGCAAAGTGAAATCGGCCATCGCGCTCAATGTAGTGGAATGGCTTGATGCCAAATCTGTCGCGCGAACAGAATAACTCACGTTTTGATCCATCCCAGATGGCAAATGCCCACATGCCGATGAACCGTTCAACACATGAAGCTCCCCATCGGTGATAGGCGTTGAGGATCACTTCGGTATCACCCGATGTGCGGAAGGTATATCCGTCCTGCTCCAGCTCGCTACGCAGTTCGAGGTAGTTGTAGACCTCGCCGTTATAGGTGATCGTTAGATCGGTGCTCGTCATTGGCTGATTGGAGCCACTCGAAAGGTCGATGATGCTCAATCGGTTGTGACCGAGAAAGACCGACGGGGTGGTCCACGTTCCTCGATGATCAGGGCCTCGGTGGGCCATGACCTCCAACATACGGGAGCCTACATCGGCAATATCCGATGTTCCAAGGCGTTCATCAACAAGTCCGGCAATTCCACACATAACAGCAAATCTACGGAAGGAGTGATGCAGGCGTGAGACGAAGTTGTTCGCGAAGAAGTACATTGTGCCGATGAATATTCCATGGAGAGCTCGAATCCTTCTCGGACCGATGAGACCATTCTTGGTCAAAAAGGTCCTCGATGCCCTGCGTGAGCGCGTCTTAGTGCGACGATTGCGTGCGCAACTGCCAACGCGAGTCCACGAAGGTCGAAGCCTGCATGTTGGCCTTACGCCCCTTCCATCTGCCCAATGGTTTGTGGCGCACAGCACAGAGGTCATAACTTTTGCACGAGCAATGCGCGCCGGTAGGGTTGATGCCTATGGCATCACAACCTGGAGTGTTGGCGGTTCAGATCCGACAGATGTAGATATCCGTTCAGTACACGAACTCAGTCGTATGCACCATTGGTGTGCATACGCGCTAGCCGCACATATCGATCGTAATCACAGAGATGATTGGTGTGAGGCCCTGTTCGATGAGATTTCGACCTTTATGCACGAAACACCTGCAGAAGTAGGTGTCCATTGGCAGTTCCCAATGGGAACCGGCATCCGACTTCACTCCATGCTTGTTGCTTGGGATTGGGCGCGAAGAAGTGGTTGGATACATGCAATTGGCGATCATCACGTGGCAGCGTATGCGGTAGATCATGCTCGCAGTGTTGTTGCTCGACGGGAGTCTCGCGGCGGACTATCTACATCACATTATGCGGCAAATCTCCTTGGCATTCTTGCGGCAGGGGCATATCTCATCGGAGAACCAACTGCTGATGACTGGAGAAAACTGGCCGTGACAGAACTGTGTAAAGAGTTGCACCGTCAGATCCTCCCCGATGGAATGGCAAATGAGGGAAGTACCGGATACCACAGGCAAGTAACCGACCTCTTTGTACAGGCAGCATCCTTTGGAGTGTTCTCATCACACGAACTCAGCAAGATTGCGCTGGCAGTTGACCGGTGTCGGACTCTTGAGCGACTTGGCATGCCCCTTATCGGAGATAATGATGACGGACTTGCGATGAAGCTCACGGGCCTCGCTCCACATCTCGACTATATGTATGATGTGGGTGACCGGTTGTGCGGCGTTGAACAACAGAGTGGTGCAGACCTTGTGGCTCCCGATCTTGGTTTGACCATTCGCCAACATGGCTCGTTTGTTACTTCACTGCGGAATGGGCAGGTGGGCCAATTCGGCAAGGGTGGCCATGCACATAACGACCAGAATTCGATGACCCTTACGATAGGGGGCGAACCATTCGTTGTTGATCCCGGAACATCATGTTACACCTCGGATCCGCAACGCAGAGACCGCGAGCGATCCGTGCATGATCATGCTACCATGTGGCCTCCATCATCCGAACAAGCATTTATCCCACCGGGAGAAGATGGACTGTTCTGGCTGCTCGATGATGAACTTGAAACGGAGGTAGTTGCGAACACCGAAACCGTTTGGCATGGTATAGTGGAGTCGCAGAACGGTGGCAGACATGAACGTCACGTTACCCTTCATCCGGACCAACTATCCGTGCGTGATGTGTACACAGGCACAGCAGAGAACAATGAAACGGCAGAATGGGTACTACCACTTGGAGAGGGCATCGAGATCGAACTCGATGCCGGGAGGGCAGTATTGCGTGGGCGATCAGTATCGGCCCTACTCGTCTGGGACAACGGAACCGTGGTAGCAGAAAAAATGATCATCGCTCCCGGTTTTGCTCGGGCATGCTCAACGTTGTGTTTGCGTATCCGTACGAACGCGCTTACGTGGACACTCTCGCGATACCAAATCGCTAACTTCGCAGAATGAAATTAACGGCTCATCTCGGTAAGATCACATGGTCGCTGGCGGACAAGGTCCTGTACGTGGCCTACGGCTTGGTGCAATTCGTGCAGATCGCAGCTCTTCCGGCCGATGTCTATGGTGTATTCACGCTCCTTGTTGCGCTCAATACATGGATCATGATCGTATCCGACGGCTCCGCTCTGGCTGGTATCATCCAATACGGAGTGGATCCGGCTGAACGTAAGCGTGTGAATCTTATGGCGTTGGTGATCCACAGCGTGGTGGTGGGTATTGCGGCGCTGGGAATTTATCTGCTGAGAGAGCCGCTTGTTCACGTCTTTCGGGTAGGACAATTCGGAGTAGTTGCAACCCTCCTTCCGTTGTATTGTTTGCTCACCCTACCCAGAATGTTCTGCCTCAAGATCATCTACCGCGAGATGCGGATGAAGGATCTCTTTATTGCCGATGCCATATGGTTCGGTGTGCGAACAGCAATGACGTTTTGGTTTATCGCTAATGATTCACTTACATCCTTAAACGACATCGTGCTCATTGATTTTGCAGGCATGGCTGCAAGCTCGCTTGCAACAATGGCACTCACACGCAAAGACCTCGTTTTTGGCTGGTCGGGCTCTATTTCATTTGGGACGTATCTGCGATATGGTGTGCCCCTTGCCATGGCCACTGCGTTGAACTCCGCACCACGTCAGCTCGATGTCTATGTGATCGCTGCCTACTTTGGTGTTGGCGTTGTTGGTGTGTACAACCCGGCCAAGAATCTTTATCGATTCTTCGAACAGGCCTTTGATGCCGTTACAACATTGCTCTACCCAGCAGCCGTGAGAATGTACACGCAGCATCGTATGGAGGACCTGCAGATCTTGATCACCAAGGCCATCAGCATTACGCTCATCCCAACGATCATAGCGGTAGTTGTGTTGGAGCTTGGACTGAGCAGAATGATCATCCCGATCCTCGGAGACAAATACGCGGCGGCTGTAGACCATTTTAATGTGCTTTCGATTGCAGCACTCGGAATGCCCTTTGTGCTCATGAGCAGCATAATCGCTGCCATGGGACGAAGCACAGCAATCGTGCGGTATTCAGCGGTGGGACTTCTCGTGGCCGGTGGTGTGCTCTTTGTTGTTGGCGAGCTGGGACAGCCCCTTCTCGTTGGACTTGGACTTGTTGCCAATACCATCGTGGTAGGCATCCTGTGTACGATGCACGTGCGCCGAGAGCTTCATTTCCCGCTGAGTGCCCTAGGTAGGGCGTTTGGAGACGTCCGGAGTGCCATAGGAAGGCGGAGGGGTCGAGCATGAACATGTGGTTCCATATGCAGGGGGCTGGTCGGCTCCTCACCCGCCGAAAAGGACCGGTGATCAGAATGATCTTCGTTGCCCTCATCGGAACGGTTTGGTGTCTTGCCGGTGCCATATGGGGCGTTGGCGTATGGCGGGATCTTGATCGCCGAGCTCAGGAGATGTCCGTTGACGTGATCGGTCCGGCAGACAGCACAAACACAGCCATCAAGGCTATGGCCGCAGACATGCGCAAGCGTCCGTCCATTGCAGCCGTTCGGCTCATGAGTGACGATGCAGTATGGCGTGAGTTTGCACAAGAGATGAAGCTCGACGCAGAAGATCTTCGAGAGATCGCTTCGGTACCCACGATCCTACGACTCAATCTCCGACCAAACATGGTCTCCATAGATGCCACGGATAGATTTGTTCGGTCGTTACACGATATGTATCCTGAGGCAACAGCCAGCATTGTTTGGCCACGCCCCTACGTGGAGATGCTTGATGCCGGGCGGAGGGACGTGATCGTACTTGGTGGGGTTGCCGGACTCCTGAGTCTAATCTTGTTCTTCCTTTCCGTGATGTATGCGTTCCGTGCAGAGATCCATCGAGCGGGTTCTGATCTGCGTGTTGCTTCGTTGCTCGGTGCTACAGCTTCCTGGATAGCGGCACCGCATCTCATCGTGAGCCTCGTGGCTGGCGCCATCGGATTGGTCCTAGGTGTGGGCTCCATCCTTATCGCCCGGCCATACGCCATTCATCATGCAGCCTGGTTGCAGACAGTTCGCATTGATGAGATCTTCATATGGACGTCGTTTGTGGTGGTGATCGGTATGGGATTGAGCTGGTGGCAGTCCATTATCACCGTGAAAGGGGCTGAGCGCAAACCATGAACATCCTAGATCGTTATGTGCTTCGGCAGTTCGTGTTGACGTTTGTGTTTGCTGTTCTGGCCCTGTGCTCGATCTTCATCATCATCGATCTGTTTGAACGGCTCGATAAATTCATCGACAACAAAACCCCAATAGAGACGGTACTCGTATTCTACGTTGCGTTTCTGCCGTATGCTCTAGAGCTGGTCAATCCCGTGGCGCTGATGTTAGCCGGGCTCTTTTCCGTTGGACGTCTGAGCAATAACAATGAGATCACGGCAATGCGTTCCGGTGGTCAGGGCCCGATCCGTTTCTTGCTCCCCATCCTGGCCTTTGCCTTCCTCATGAGCGTAGCTCAAGTGTATTTCAATGGGTGGGTTGTTCCGAGAGCTGCAACGGAACGGCTTACAATTGAACGGATGTCGCTGGCGAGTAATAACAGTCCAACGTCACTTCAAGATCTGTTCTTTCGTGAAAGCCCCACGATGAACGTTTCGCTCAGACGCTACGATGCTGAACACCACGTGGGTACCGCCGTGTCCTTTGAAGAGTTCGGTTCAGCCCGTTCACCTCGTCAACAATGGCGGATCGATGCTGACTCTATGACGTGGGACTCTGCTTCCACATCCTGGATGTTGCCAAAGGCAACACGGCGCACGTTTTATCCCGATAGCGTTGTAATAGAAACGATTACGCAGTATACAGCCCCCTTCTCCATACGTCCGGACCAGATCGCCAAACTGCAACTCAATCCCGAGGAAATGACGTTCCCGGAGATGGATGACTATATCGGGACTTTAGAAAAAGGGGGCAAGGACACTCGTCGCCAAGAGATCGATTTATCCGGGCAATGGGCCTTCCCATTTGTCAATCTTATCGTTGTCCTGATATCCGTTCCGTTTGCATCCGTCAGACGTAGGGGGGGAATGGCCGTAAACATCGCGGCAGCAATGGTCATCGCGATTACGTACATTGCGTTCACGAAGATCAGTCAAGCTGCAGGTGTAGCTATGGATCTTCCGGTTGAAGTAGTTGGATGGGGTGCGAACGGCATATTCCTTATGATCGGGCTAGTGCTTTTGGCTAGGACCCGGGCTTGATATTCTCTGAGTAAACACGTCGGCAGGGGTAAACATTGAAGTCTGCAGGAGTGATGCTGATCATCGTGATCACAGCATCGGTGTATGCGCATGCGCAAACATTTGAACAGCGAACATCGAAGGAATCAGGGCTCACGTTTCGAAACGACATTGTTGAATCGGACACGTTTAATGTGTTAGCTGATTTCTACGCCTATAATGGGGGAGGAGTTGGCGTTGCCGATCTGAATGGAGATGGACTTTTGGACGTAGTGTTCACTAGCACATCGAACGGAATGTCGGTCTTTCGTAATAGTGGAAATCTGAAGTTCGAAGATGTGACCACGAGCAGCGGATTGCGCATCGATGACAAAGGGGTAAATACCGGCGTTTTGATCGCCGATCTCACCGGCGATGGTCACGCCGATATCTATCTCTGCAGACGATATCTGCCGAATCGTTTCTTTGTCAATAATGGCAACGGAACGTTCACCGACCGATCTGAGGGATCTGCACTATCCGTGGCTGCATTTTCCACAAGTGCAAATGCCTTCGATTATGATCGAGACGGCGATCTCGACGTCTTCCTCGTTAACAGTGGCGAACCTCGCCGTCAAGGCTATTTGAATCCAGGCGTCAATGATCGGCTCTTTGAAAATGAAGGGGGCGGGCGCTTCGCTGATATAACTACACGTGTGGGGATCATAGACAAAGGTTATGGTCTCAGTGCGAGTATCGGTGATCTGAATAACGATGGGTGGCCAGATATCTTCGTCACCAATGACTTTGAAGAACGAGATAAGATCTGGATCAATCAACGGAACGGCACCTTTGCTGACTCATCTGCAAAGGCAATGGCGAACATGTCGTGGGCGTCAATGGGCAGTGATGTAGCCGACATCAATGGCGACGGCCTCCTTGATGTTGTCACCGTGGACATGTTGCCCCGAGATAACTACCGGAGGCAGACACAGATTGGTGGCATGTCTATCTACGGTCCATTCTTTGACTCTGTGCAGCGCGTACATAATGCACTCCACATCAACAGAGGGAACGGCCGGTTCTCCAACGTATGCTACATAGCCGGTATTGCCGCAACGGACTGGAGTTGGAGTGTGCTTGCGCAAGACTTCGATCTTGACGGGTTGGTGGATCTGTACGTGACTAACGGGACGAAGCGCGACATCGGAGATCAGGACTTCACGAACAACCTCTTTGCAGGCGACAGTCTGGCGCGAGCAGATGCCTACAAACGTATGCCGCAGTCGAAACTTCAAGACTATTACTTCCGAAATACGGGCGGATTCCGTTTCTCAAATTCCGGAATTTCTGAGGGTCTTGGTCAGCCCGAAGTATCGAATGGTGCTGCATATGGGGATCTTGATAACGATGGCGATTTAGATATCGTGGTTAACAACACAGATGCGTTTGCAACACTCCTCATAAACAGAAGTGTCGA
>DATGWS010000310.1:0-6449 GCA_035299365.1 Candidatus Didemnitutus sp. | reverse complement strand
GATATAGAACACCACGGAGGTTAGGAAGAAGGCAAGGGGCGCTGTACTGCCAACCTTTCTCCAGTTGGTGCGGAAGCAACTCAAGAAGTTGATGGTTCCCGCTACTACTGGTATGATCATGCCAACACTTCCGATGATGGCCACAACCTGCAGCCACCAGGGGATGGAGCTGAAAATGAAGTGATGTGTTCCGATAACCGTGTAGAACACGATCTGCGACCAGAATGCAACACGACCCAATTGCTCCGAGAGGACGTATCGCCCAGTCATTTGCGGAATGAAATAGTAGAACAGCCCAAGAGTGCACATCATGAACCACATTCCAACGCCTTGGTGCATGTAGTAGCCCTGGATGATCGTTTCGCCAATGCCGTCTTGCCAAAAGGGCTGATAGGCCATAAAGGAGATCACAAGAACAAAGATGTGAGCCGAGATAATGTACTGCGCAGATATCGGGATGACTTTCACCGTCCTCTCCCGTACTGTTGCCCAGAGTGAAGTCAAACTCAACACAACTCCAGCACCAAAGAGAACGGCAATTGGCCATATGTACTCACGATACTCGCCGCCACTGTTATTGATGCCCATCATGAGCGATAGACTACCCAGGAGAACAGCAGCATTGATGAACCATGCCGACCATATCTGAAGAGCCGGGCGTTGACTGGGTGTCAAACAAGCACGAGGAACAACATAGTGGGCTAGTCCCATCATGCCCATTGAGGCCCATCCCCAGAAAACCATGTTGGTGTGGACCGGACGAAGTCGACCGAAACTCAGCCATGGTTGGGTGTCGATCTCGGGGGAAACGAATTTGATGCCAAGGTATTCACCGATAGATGTCCCGATGATTAACCAGAGGATTGCAGAACCGAGATACAGTGCAACCCCAGTGTTCTTGTTCTTTGAGGTGTCAATCATACGGCGAAAGTATGAAAAGAAAGAGAAACGGACAATTTTATCGGGTATAACGAAAGAGAACGTATTGGGTTGCAAAAAAAAAAGCCCCTTCTCAAAAAAAGAGAAGGGGCGGAGTGGTATGTGTTATCTGGGAAAGGCGAAATCCGTTCCCGTGTGCTTACTTGCTGAGCTCTGTCAATGTGAGCGACTTCGGACGTACGATCGGCGAATTCATCATGCGATTCACAACCATCTGCGAGCAGAGGCCAATAGCACGCGAAACACCAAACATTACTGTGTAGAAGTCAAACTCCGTCATGCCATACGCATACAGCAGGGAGCCGGAAGCGGCATCAACATTTGGCCACGGATTCTTTGCCTTACCGTGTTCCTTGAGGATGCCCGGTACGAGCTTGAAGATCTTGTGGACGATCTGCACGTTTTCGTCCTGCAGATCATGCTTCTCGCCAAACTGATAAAAGGCTGTGAAGCGTGGGTCTGTGACGCGGAGAACGGCGTGACCGTATCCTGGGATCACTTGACCGTTCTTGAGTCGGTTCCAAGTGTATTCCGTGAGCTGCTCATCCGTTGGAACGCCACCAAATTGCTCGCGCACGTCAATGATGAAACGCAGACATTCTTGATTGGCAAGTCCGTGAAGGGGGCCGGCCAGTCCGCTCATGGCTGCACTGACGCTGTAATATGGATCGCTAAGGGCCGAGCTGACAACGTAGGACGTCATGGCGCTTACATTGCCACCTTCATGATCGGAGTGAAGCACGAGGTAGAGTCTAATGAGTTCCTTCCACGATGCATCATCGCTCACACCAAGCATGTGGGCGAAGTTGTTCGAGAGATCATTGTCGTCCGTAAGGGGCGCGATCACCTCTCCCTTATTGAATCGAATGCGATAGATGGCTGCGGCAATGCCGGGGATCGAAGCGATGAGACGAACGGAGTCATTTACCATCGACTGCCACAGTGCGTCCTTGCCTGCGCCCTTATCATAGGCAGCGCGGAACTCACTCTCGCGTTCCATCGCGAGAAGTCCAACGCTGAGCATAGCCATTGGATGTGAATCCTTTGGCATGGCCTTTAGCGTATCCACCACGTATTGCGGCACGGCGTAATACTTCGCAAAAACCTTGCGAAGCTCGTCGAGTTCCGTAGCTGTAGCTCGCTCACCCGTTACGAGCAACCAGAACGTTTCTTCCGGCGAGATATCCGTGAGTTCAAGGATAGGAATGTTGCGAATGCGCAAACCTTCATCGGCTGATACGCTAGAAGTATCGCAGACGAGGGCCGGAACACCACGCATACCGCCGAGCACTTGCTCGATTGTTACGCTACCTAGGACGGTCTCGCCGTGTTCTTTGAGAAGTGCAGTGCGTTGTACGCGCAGGGCTTCTGCCTGGACGGTCAACTTGTCGTGAAGGATGCTCATATGGGTTGTCTCCGTGGGTATAGCATGCAAAACTACGAACGGAAGTGATTACGGAGGAACGTAACTTTCGGACTTCGCAATCGTTCGTGAGCCCCATGAGTAAGATCTCCGTTATCATCTCGCATGAATACCGTACACGTGTACGGGCCAAATGGTTCATTATCTCCACACTGCTAGCCCCGTTCGGGCTTGCATTGCTTATTGCCGTGCCTGTCCTGGCCGCTATTCTGGCTGGTGATGGGGCCGAGGGGAAGGTGGCAGTTGTTGACCGCACCGGCACGCTGGCGGCGGCAGTGGTGCAGTCTGATACGGCCACGTTTGAGCTTGCCGGAGATAGGACAGAGGCTCAACTTGCAGAGGCAGTAAAATCGGAACAGATTCAAGCCTATGTAGTTATTCCGTCCAACGTTCTCGATAGCGGAAGAATCACGATGTATTCCCGCGGAGGGTCGGGCATCGCGTTTGAAGGGTCGGTACAGGGATCCATAGAGCCCCTTATCGTCAAAGCTCGATTACAAAAGGTAGGCACCGATACGGCGGTTATTGGTCTTGTGGAGCGGGGAATCGATGTTGTGTCTCTGAAGGTGACAGAGAAGGGCGTTGAAGCCGATTCGTCGCAAGCCTCAGCCATGGTGGGCTATATCGGCGGATTTATGATCTACATGCTGATCTTTCTCTATGGAACGATGGTGATGCGTGGTGTGGTGGAGGAAAAGGCGAACCGCATCATTGAAGTGATTGCCTCATCTGCCCGACCGTTTGAGATCATGATGGGCAAGGTTGTAGGTATCGGGCTTGTGGGTCTTACGCAACTTGTCCTGTGGGTAGCATTAGGGTCGCTGGTTACCATGGGCGTTGGCGCACTCATCGCACCGTCTGTCTCTCCGGAGACACTGAATCAGGTCCAGCAGATGCAAGCAAACAATCCTTCACAAGGTATGGGGCTTGGTGGTGCGCTGGCAGCGAGTGGCATTGTGCTTCCGAACATCTCTGTGGTTTCTATCCTGATGTTCATCTTTAACTTCTTTGCTGGCTACTTCCTCTATGCATCGCTGTTTGCTGCAGTTGGTTCTGCTGTGGACCAAGAATCCGATGCTAACTCGCTGACATTTCCGATTACATTGCCGGTGATCCTTACGATGCTCTTCATCGGTAATGTTATAGCTGCACCAAATGGAACGTTTGCAGTGGTGGCGTCCATGATACCGCTGTTCTCGCCGATCTTGATGACGGTACGTGTGGCAGCCACAGATGTGCCGGCGTGGCAATTGCTTACGTCAATCGCCCTGAGTATCGGAGGCTTCTTTGGTGCTATCTGGCTTGCATCACGCATCTATCGTATCGGTATCCTCTCCTACGGGAAGAAGCCAACGCTAAAAGAGATCGCACGTTGGATCACTCTCCGCGTGTGATAACAAGTGGGAGACGAATTGGCGTTTTGCCATCTTCAATGATTACGCTATACACACCGTTTGGAAATGAACGGGTGCTGATCAAACAGTGTGATTCATTGGCCGCAAATTTTTGTGTGTGCAATATTGACCCTTGCAGATTTACAATGTGGACGTTGATCGAAGCTCCCGCAAAGCGGCGGTCAAGTGTAATGCTTTCATTCGCTGGATTTGGTGCGAGCGTGAAACCCGCGATTGACGAGGCATTGTCATAACCCGAATTAACTTCGTAAAAGACCGCTGTTGTATGCAACACTTCAACAAGTGATCTACACTTTGTTCCTGCATTAACACTGAGCAGATTAGTGCAGTTGAATTCTAAGAGCCCCGTTGAATCGCAATACATCACAACATCAAGAGTGTCGATGCCTGCAAAACCATTGCGCGTGTACACTACATTCAACGGTAGCGATGTAAATATTGGCCATGTAGGATGCTGCTCTTGCTGCACTTGCACAATTGTGACCCTTGTGTCACTACCGACCTGGCCAACACCGATATTCAATTGCGGCCAACCGATGCCGGTTACCCATTCATCGAAGAAGGCGTCGGTCTTCGAACCAATGGCCGGACGTAGGGCCTCCTTCATATCAAGTGTTGTAGCTGTGCCATACTTGCGAACTGACTGATACCTTTTCATTGCGGAAGTGAATCCTTCGTCGCCGGCTATGGCCCGCACCATTGCTACAACAACAGCACCCTTTTGATAGATCGTCTGCGGATAGTTCGATGAGGGGGCTATGCGTGGGAAATTCTCGAGTGCAAAAACACCTTCTGATTTGGAGATCGTCTTCATGTAGGAGTTCGCTTTTTCCTGTACGGCCTTGCGATACACGGAGTCTCCTCGTAATTCTTCCAACCACGCACACTCGCTATATGTAGCAAAACTCTCCGTAAGCCAGGCATAACGGAAATCAAGCGGACTCACGCAGTCGCCAAACCACTGATGCGCCAGTTCATGAGCCGCTGTTACATTGATCGTGTCGTTGCGTTGCGCTATCGAAACCGGGAAGGAGATCATTGTTTGATGTTCCATCGCCCCCTTCACCGTATTGCAATACCCTACCTTATCGAATGGGTATGCACCATAGATGTCGGCAAACGTCTGGGTCATCCTTGGCACAAGAGAATATGACCGTGCACTTCTTGCACTGTCACGAGAAAGCGTGTAGAAGATGTGTGGCACTACGCCATCCATCTCGATTGTTCTGTAGGGGGCTACAGCGAACGTTAGCAGATATGTAGAGGTAGGGTGACTCTCACTCCATGTAAAGATGGCCTTGCCTTCCGGCCATGGCGGACGTGTGAAGATCTCAATACCATTGGATGCCACCTTCCACGGTGAGAACGGAACCGTAAATCGAGCAAAAAACGTTGCCTTGTCTGAAGGATGATCATAACACGCAAGCCAATGTTGTGTTGTACTCACGTAGTTGTTAGAAAAACCAACACCTAACGCGTACAGCACACTGTCGTTATAATGCACCCCACCCCACGGCGAAGCGCCCCCTTCATTTGTCATGGTGCCATGATAGAACACACGAACCGTGTCCATCATATCAGCAGTTACAGCATGCGCAACAGTCACACGATGATGCATGGTATCCGATGAAGCATCTCCTATTGTTACTACATCTGCACGTTGAGCATTCACCAGTACTGAGTCGATTGTTAACCCCCGAAGATGAAACGGGAATGATGCAGAAGGGGCTCCCGCCGTCCACTTTACGATCATCGTTACATCCGCAATAATCGTGCGTTGTGCAGGATCGGGAAACTCAATTGATGCATCATAACTCTGCACATCAAAGATCTGTGGACGGTAATCGGTTGGACCAGAGACCTGTGCCAAAGCAGTGCAGCACGCTAGGAGGAGGGAGAAGAGGATCATTGGGGAAATTAGGTAAATGAGTCGTCCTGAGCGGAGTCGAGGCTCCTCACAACATCGGGCTAAAGCCCGACGTTTGTCAAGAACTCTCCCCCCTGCCCCCTCCCTCACGCTTCGCTAGGGAGGGGTGCCTGACATCACCTGTAGCGTGTCATTTGTCATCAGTCAATCGTCATCAGTCATTTGTCATTAGTCATTTGTCATCGGTCATCAGTCATTTGATTTCAGATTCGCAAGAACTCTCCCCCCGTCCCCCTCCCTCACGCTTTGCTAGGGAGGGGGTGCCGGTACGTCACCTGTCATTAGTCATTAGTCATCAGAGTTTCAAGAACTCTCCCCCCTGCCCCCTCTCTCACGCTTCGCTAGAGAGGGGGTGCCGGTACGTAATGTGAGTGTTTCTAGAGCGCCGTTGTAGTGCAATTGATGTCACGGTGAGGTCGCTGGGAAGCACGTAGTGGGTATGAGGAACCCCTACGAACAGATCGACATGATCAAGATCGCACGGCAGATGCGTAAGAAGATGACGCCAGCTGAAAGGAAGCTATGGGAGAGGCTTCGAGGTCGGAGACTTGGTGGCTTTAAGTTTCTACGCCAGCACGTCGTGCGCGATTCGATCGCCGACTTTTATTGCCATGAGCTGCGTCTGATCATCGAAGTTGATGGCGAATTCCATCATTCTCCCGTTCAACAAGAGCGCGATGACGAACGCGACTTCCAGTTGGCTGCCCATGGCTATTGTACCGTTAGAGTCAGCAACGCAGATGTG
>DATGWS010000309.1:0-2041 GCA_035299365.1 Candidatus Didemnitutus sp. | reverse complement strand
TGTTCCGTCAACCTCTTTTAACAACAGGGCATAGGCCCGTTGAGAATTGGGGTTGATAGAGAGCCCGAGGATGTCTACCTGGATCTTATTCATCATCGTGTCCGATCAACTACGCCCAGTGACAGAAGAGATCTTTTGCGTGAGCTTCGGCAGCACTTCAAAGACATCTCCTACGATGCCATAATCAGCCACTTTGAAGATCGGTGCGTCCTTGTCCTTGTTGATAGCAACAATGATCTTACTTGTTGACATGCCGGCAAGGTGTTGCACAGCCCCGCTGATACCGCAGGCGATATACATTGTTGGGCTCACGGTTTTTCCTGTTTGACCTACTTGTTCGCGGTGCGGACGCCACCCAGCATCTACCACGGCGCGGGATGCACCTACAGCTGCACCGAGACTGCGTGCGAGAGATTCCACGAGATGGAAGTTCTCCGGACCCTTGAGTCCACGACCGCCCGATACGATCACATCGGCTTCTGCCACGTCAAGCATACCTTCGTTCTTCGAGATACCGGTAACAGTCGTTGAACGCACGCCGGCACTTGACGTTGGGGCAAAGGCTGTGATGGCAACAGTAGCAGCGCCATCTTCGCGTGCTGTAAAGACGTTTGGACGTAGGGTTGCAACGGTTGTTGGTGTTGTTGCCTTCACGCGGATCGTTGCTTTGCCGGCATAGACCGGACGTGTAGCTTCAAGCGAGGTTGGTGTGCCGTGAAGCTCCGTGCAGTCCGGCAACAATCCTGCCTGCAAACGTACTGCAACTCGTGGCGCTACATCCTTGCCGGTTGCATTAGCAGAGAAGAGTACCGTTGTAGCTCCACACGTGGTTGCTGCTTCGGCTACAGCAGCTGCAACCGCACTGTTCTTAAAGGACGTCCATTCAGCACCGGTTACGTTGTAACACTGGGAAAGGCCATAGGTACCTGCCGTTGCTATTTGAGCCTCGGTTGCATTGATCGTGATTCCGATGAGTGGCGCGCCGGAAGCAACCGCGCGTGCAGCAGTGATGGCTTCGTAAGAGGAGCGCTTCAGTCCGTCACCGGACGTTTCGAGGAAGATCAGAATGCTCATTAGATCACCTTTGCTTCTTCGTGGAGGAGACGTACCAATTGTTCGATGTCGGCTTCACTGTCACTCATCATCTTATTCATGCGTTTTGTTTCCGGCAAGGTCATGCCTATAGTAGCAACGCGTGTGCTTGCAGAAGAGGCTGCGCGCTCAGCTATCGGTTTGGACTTCGCCTTCATAATGTCGGGCAGTTTTGGGTACCGAGGATCATTGAGCCCCTTCTGAGCACTGATCACACAAGGCAATGATGACGAAACGATCTCTTTGCCACCTTCTATATCACGTTCGGCAGATACGTTGGTTCCATCGATCGTGAGTGTAGAGGCCATGGATACATTTGGCCAGCCAAGGATCTCGGCAACCATGGATGGAACGACGAATGAATCAAAATCAATGGACTGCCGACCAAAGATGATCACATCGGGAGATGTCTCTGTTGCAAGCTCGGCAATGGCCGAAGAGATCACAAAGGAGTCCGAACGTGCATCATCCTTTACCAAGACGGCCGTGTCCGATCCCATAGCAAGGGCCGTGCGCAGCACTTCCTTTGCCGTGTCTGGGCCAACGGTGACGGTGGTAACTGTTCCGCCATTCTTTTCCTTTAGACGCAGGCCTTCTTCAATGGCAAACTCGTCATACGGGTTAAGAATGAATTTCACACCGGCTGGGTTGATACTACTTCCATCGGCACCCACGGTAACACGCGTGGTGGTGTCCGGCACCTGACTGATGCAGACAAGGATGTTCATGAACTTCTCGTTTGAATTGACTGGATAAGACCACAAAGATACGGGAATCAAATGGTTCCTGTGGCCCAACGCAGCATCAATCTTGCTCGAGCCCAGTCGGCACGTGCCGAGACCTGTCGGAGAAGTGCTTCTGCCAAGAACCGTTCCCTCAAATTGAGCTGCAGAAGGGTGGATTCACCGGCCAAAAACTTGCGTTGTTCTGCATCAACCATAAAGCGTGC
>DATGWS010000308.1:0-5544 GCA_035299365.1 Candidatus Didemnitutus sp. | reverse complement strand
TGAAGGGTTCACGGCATCGAAATTCACACGAATGTTTGGCTGACCGGTTGGTGAGATCGTAACTGAGTAGGGCATAGGTCCGAGATCCGGTACGTCTACCTCATCAAGAACTGTACCGGCAAAGCCACGGGCGGAGACCATGTATTCACACGTCCCGGTAATCGTTGCTTCGATTTCTCCAGATGTATTGGGTTTCACATCCAGACTGTTGATGTTCACATATCCCGTGGTGAATTCATTGCCCCCTAAGGTGATTCGCCATGCCATGGTTCCATTGGGCCGGAACTTGTACACAAACGCATTTTGAAGGTCGTTCTGCATACGGTTCCACGTATCGAGCCCGAACGTCACGCGTGCACCTGTTACGGTGCCGGCTACATAGACATTACCATCTCGATCAGTGCTGACGCGTACGATTCTTTCTGTTGACCCAACCTCTCCCTTGAGGAAGATGGCGCCGAGGACGGTTCCATTTACATCAAGCTCTGCAAGGAATCCGTCAGGTGCACCAAATACTGCGTTAGCTGTGTTGATGCCGATCTCTGTTCTATCGAGAAATGTTCCACCGACATAAACGCGTGTTCCGTCGGGAGAAACATCGATACATGTGGCCGTTTCCGTTCCGGTTCCTCCAAAACGGTTGGCCCAGATATACCGTTCGCCGGCCAATGTGCGAACGCGGACCCTACCCGTAGGGCATCCCACTAATGGTTGCCACGGATACGAACCACCAAATGCGGTGTCTACAAGTGTGAACCAGTCACTCCCGTTGCACGAATATTCAATGGTCACCGGTTGGTAGGACGGAACACCGGTCCACGTGATCTGTGTCTCATTGCAGGTGCTGAGAACATCTCCTCCGTTCGGAGACGTGAGCACAACATTACCACCACCGGCAACCAACGTAATTGCGGGTATACACGCTGGTGTACCTGTTAGTGTAAGTGTGCCTGTGCGAATACCACGATCAGCCCCCTGCGTGAATTTGACGCTGAGTTGTTTGGACTCGCCCTTCTTTAATGTAAAGGGGCTGAAGTTGACGAGTTGGAAATAGGCCGGGGTGCTGATGTTCGCGGACGTAACAGTCAGGTCGGTGTTCACAGCCGTTATAACACAAGAGGTAGTGAGGCTTTGTCCCGGTGCGATGTCGCCATAGATGAGTGTAGACGGAACTACATTCATCTCAATGATCGAACTATCGGGGGTAGTATAGGTAACCTTTACATCGGGCTGCCTGCCCCTTCTCAACTGAATTGTAGCGGTACGTGTTCGAAGCGGATCTGCACACACAAGTGGAGATATCCAGGAGATGGTGCAGACACGTTTACTGGTTGCTTCAAGAGCCAGAACGCTAACGAGATTGATGAGAGACTCTTCTGTGGCAACAAGGCTTCTGCCGCCGGTTGATCTACAGATATAGTTGATGGATTGATCGGTCTTGCCGATCATCAACGTTACAGAGAAGAGCCGAATGCCCTGAGCTCTGCATGCGGCAATTGCACGTTGCTCAAAGTCCGGTCTGTTCTTGATGTCCGGGTTTGGTTGACCATCTGTGATGAAGAATGCAACCTTGGGGATAGACGGTGGGCGCTGGTTCATTTGATCGAACACATTCGGTACACCGAAGAACGGAACTTCATAGTTCGTTGCGCCAAGCGGAGTGAGACGCCCGATAGCTTGTAAAACCGGACCCGCTGTTGTCTGCCAGTCACACAACAATCGTGACTTGCCAGAGAAGCCGATGATGCTAACAGCGGTTTCGCCATTCCAGGGAAGCTTGTCTACGAATGCGCGTAGTGCTTCTTTTACGTACTCTATCCGGCGTTTCCCTGACGGAAGAATCTGGTCCATTGAAAGTGACTCGTCAACGATGAGGACCACGCTGGCCGATGTACTCGATGCATTAGTGATGCAGTTATGCGTGACCGTTGCCGTGAGGTCTTGGTTCTTACCATCAATGGTGGACTCTACAACTCGGAAGTCTCGCGAGGAAAGATCCTCGATCACCTTCCCGAATTCATCGAGTGCAAAGTAGTTCGCAGTGATCCTCGGAAAGCCGTCGGTAACCACGTTATATACCGATAGCTCCTGCCCAAGGGCAGGAGCTATGGTAATGAGGAGTGCAAGGAGAGAGGTGGTGACGAGTCTCAAATGCCAACCTTTGATCAGCGAACGATAACGAATTGTGTTGTTGCTACGTATGGTCCACTGTTCATTCGAAGGAAGTACATGCCGTTCGCAAGTGATTCGGTGCTGGTCTCAAAGAGATACACACCAGAAGGTACAACCGGGGTGGCAAGCTCCTTTACAACGTTGCCCATCGCATCTACGATCTGGAAGGACGTAGACAAGGCAATCCCCGTTGCATACTCAACCACGAGTTGGTCTTGTACAGGGTTGTTCTTCGGCTGCTTCAATGCAAACTGTTGCGTGCCTAACGTCACCAGACGTCCGGCTGTAAAGCAGATCTGGTTCATTACGATACTACCTACGTCGCCCGATGGGATAAGACAGTTGAGAGGCGTTGTAACTGTCATCGTTATCGGCAAGGATGAGTCTGCATTGAGGTAGATGTCAAAAGCCGGTGTGACAAAACTTCCGATTGTAAGAGGCGCTCCTATTGACTGAGCAAGAACGTCAACGCTACCACGATTGATCGTTGGCGTGAAGGTCCAACCGGTCATGGATGGAGCTTTGAATGAATTGAATCGCACATAGTCAGGATCGTGCGTAAATGTCATTCTGAACTCCGTTGGCATTGCATTGCCGTAGTCGGCGGCATTGTAACTCACAACAACCGGAGTAGAGATGATCTGCCCCGACGTGCCAGGTATGATGTTGTTGAACCGGAAGTCCACTGGTGTTGTGATGCCTTCGCCAGAGACCGTTACATTGAGTTTCAATGCTTGATCGTTCGCAAACGAATATGTTGCGGCAACTGGTCCTACGGCTGATGGCTGGAACGTTACGCGAATGATCTTTGATCCACTAGGCGGGATCTGGAAGTCTGCGTTTTGATCGATGATGAAGGCCCCTGCATCTCCAACTGAAGTAGGTGCCAAGACATTCAGTGGGAACTGTGCGCTTGGGTTGATGATGGTGAACGAGTCAATCCGATTTGCACAAATCAACGTCCGACCAAAGTTGATCGGCGGTATGTCTGATTGATCGAGCCCTACACCTGCTACAACAACACACGTATCAACATATGGTGGAACCGGCCCCGGCCCCGTCTTTGCATCGTGCGTTACACAGACGCGGATCGTATTCATGCCGGCGATCTGTGGAGTGAACGATACAGGGAGTTCGATTGAGCCACCAATCGGAATTGTTGTTGGCAAAGTTGGTTGAGCACCTACCCATGTGAATGACGTAGTAGGGGATTCAAACACAACACCTTCTATTCGTAGGGGGCTGTCAGAATCCGTATTCGTGATCACAACCTTACCGGCCTCGGGTGATGTACCGCCAACGATCCATGAATTGAAGATGTATCCCTCAGCCTTGATGGCTGGCAAGAACCCAACACCCTTTGCTTCTCCAATGAGTGGGGTAGCTTGGCCTTGCACATTGGCAATGACGTTTACAGCATGAGGCCCACGTGTCTGTGGCGTGTACGTTACGGGAACCGTTACGGAGGCACCAGGTGCAAGTGTCTGCGGCGCAGGGAGGGTGAACGCAAAGTTTGGATCTGCGGCATTCGATAGCGCAAAGGCTGTGATAACGGCAGGATCGTTATTCAAGTTCGTGATGGTGATCGTGTCTCTTACAGGAGTAAGAAGACGGATTCGTCCAAAGTCCACACTGTCGATAGCAACTCGTGGTTCAACGATCTCAACCGTTACCGTAGTCAATGGCACTCCGCATTCCGTTGGTAGTCCAAACGCTACCGTCATGGTCTTCACGCCGGGAGAGGCTGCAGCGATATCGATGTTGAGCGGATGACAACCACCATTTGCAGGAAGTGTAAATGGTCCGGCATTCGTAAGAGTTAGATCCGGATCGCCAGCAGCTACACTCAATGTTCCGGTAAGAGGCAAAGGCCCCGTATTCTTCAAAACACACGTTACAACGCGATTTGTACCCTGTGAAAGTGGGACCTTTCCGAGATCGATGTTGGATTGGTTCTCCCATACACATGGGGCAAGGCCATTGCCTTCGAGCACTACTTGCGCCGTGGCATTGCAGTTGCCGATCACTTCAAGGAGAGCCGTGCGAAGTCCGGTGCCACTCGGTGCAAAAATGATCTCAAGTGATGTCGATTCTCCCGGAGCAAGTGAGACTCCGATGATCTGGCTACTGAGTCGGAAGTCTCCGCTATTGGTACCAGCGATATTGTCGCTCTGAATCACAACTCGGAATGAACCCGTGTTTTTCAATGTTGCAGTTGCGCTGCCAGTTTGTCCCTGCGGAGTTGCCTGGAATGTGATCTTGGAAACGGTGAAGACAAGTTGCGGAGCCTGCACGGTAAACGTGGCAGGGCTTGCAGCATTCGACGCCGGTGTGGCACCATTCTTTGTTACAAAGACATCTGTGAGACCAAGATTCGGAAGGGTGATGGCAGGGGGCGAGAAGGACTTCGGACCAGTGTAGGAATCCGTGTCATAGATGAATCCTAGCGTGTCCGTTGCGCGCTTCGATTTGTACGTTACGCCGGTAACAGCAGCCGGTGCCGTGGCATTCACGGTAAGTCGCGGGTAGCCTGCGGCGTCGTACACAACATAGTAGTTGCGATTAGTTGTGTTCGTATACACGGGCGAACGTTCGATCACTCCACCACTGTTGACTCCAACCTCCATGTATCTCTGGAATCGACCAACGACAATCACTTCAGGCGCATTTGAAGACGAATAGCGGATGCCGATATCTGTTACATCGGCCCAGCTGCTTTGTGTTGCAGAGCCCTTGCTGATGTTCGACCATACAAGTGATCCATCAGGAGCAAACTTGTATACAAACATGTTTCGCGTGTCGCTTGGGCCACGAGGGGCTACAGAGAAGAGACCAAACGTAGCGGCAGGACTGGACGTATAGCCGGCTACGTAAACGTTGCCGTCTCTGTCGGTTACAACGCCGATCACACGTTCATCGTTGGAGGCCGTACCGGTGAGCAGCATCGTGTTTGTGATGTTGCCGTCGCTGTCGAACTCCGTGAAATAGCCGTCAATATTACCGGCCGTATTTGCCGATGTTGCTGAACCGATCTTCGTTGGTCCGTCAAAGTAGCCGGTTGCATAGACCTTGAGTCCGCTAGGCTGCACAGCAACAGACGTTGCTGTTTCTGCACCAGCACCACCGAGTTGTTTTGCCCATACATATTGAGCAGTAGGAGAAACGCTCACACGGACCTTGTAGGAGACACCCGGACGTGGCGGAAGCCACTTGTAGACAAGACCCGTTGCATTGGACGTGATATTCGTCCAGGTAGTACCGTTGTCCTCGGAATATTCAATTGTGATCGGCTGTGTTGGTAACACACCAGCCCACTTTACCAAAACAGTGTCACAGGTGGAGAACAGCTCGCCCCCTATCGGCGACTGTAAG
>DATGWS010000307.1:0-4365 GCA_035299365.1 Candidatus Didemnitutus sp. | reverse complement strand
CAGAAGCGGACGGTATTCGTCAGTGATGATCATGTTGAGTTTGTCTCTGCCTGATGGCCGAGCGAAATACCTGTTAACGAGCGTGAGATACTCTAGACCACCAATGTGGTCGGAATGGGAGTGTGTTGGGAGGATCGTCCGGATATCCATCGCAGAGAGGCCGAGAGACTGCAGTGCCTGCGGTCCGGTCATGCCGAAGTCCACCAAAATATGCTCCTCACCCTTGATAATGAGCAGATTGGTCTGGAAAAGACGACGGGCGAATGCCGTTCCCGTACCCAGGAAGACGATCTCTAACGTGCCGTCATTCGTGAGCGCTAACGGTGTGGAAACTGGCTGTTCGACCATGAGGATCCCTAGTAGTACGATTCCGAAAATCTACGCAATACTTTCCGAAGCACCTATCGACTCCGGCTCTGAAGCCCGGACATCTCTAGAGAGTTTCTCGATCAGATTCTTCGAAAAAACAGTTTGCAAAGCGTTCTTGATGTCAGGATGTTTTTCCAATAGCCCCTTTAACTCCTCCGAACGCCACATAAGATAACGAGTCTCGGTGACTGTTGTTACTGTTGCACTGGCAGGATTTCCCGAGACAAATGCCATTTCTCCCACAAAGTCACCGTTACGACAGAACGCAACGATCGTGCCATCTATCTCTACCTGGGCCGCCCCCTTACTTACGATCAGAATTCTAACAACAGGAGCGCCTTGGGTGGTGAGGTGCTCGCCGGACATTGCCGTAACCCACGTTCCGCGTTTGACCAATCGAAAGAAGTCTACTGTAGAAAGGCTCGAAAACTTGTGTTTGTGAAGCGCCAGTTCTTCTTCAGTGAGTTTTGCAGACCGACGTTCTCTGATAATGATGGCCACTTGAACGACGTTTACCACAAAAAAGCCTGCTTCCCACATCACCATAGAATCGTATCCGGTTAGGTACCCGGAAATGAATCCGGCAATTGTAGAAACGATGATCATTATGCGGAGCGGGAGGATGGTGCGCACCAATGAACCGGCGATGAGCATCAAGTAGGACAGATGCAGCAACAGCTCAGAAGTTTCGATCCCGAGGATCGTTTCGTTGTTCATGTGGGCCTTTCTCGCAGCAGGTATTCCAACAAACATCGTCTACGGGCACCTCTACACCAAGCCTTTGGTATTTTTGTGCTTTCGCTCATTACATAATACGCCAACCTCTATGACCGTAGCCGACTATCTCCAAGAGCATCAGGACAGGGCAGAAGCGCAACTGATGGAATTCCTGCGTATCCCAAGTGTTAGCACCGATCCGGCACATGTGCCTGATGTGGAGCGGTGTGCGAACTGGGTAGCTGATCATCTACGATCAATTGGAATGCCCCATGTAGAAGTGTATCCTACCAAGGGTCATCCAATTGTCTATGCAGAGTACCTCAATGCGGGGCCATCTGCTCCCACGGTGTTGTTCTACGGTCACTACGACGTACAACCTGTAGATCCTATCGAGCTGTGGACAAACCCACCATTTGAGCCAACAGTGCGTGATGGCAAGGTGTATGCACGTGGAGCAACAGATGATAAGGGGCAGGTGTTCCTCCATATCAAGGCTCTCGAAGCAATGCTTGCCGTTCATGGCAAGCTTCCACTGAATGTTAAGCTACTCATAGAGGGTGAAGAGGAGATCGGTAGCCCTAACCTTGCTCCTTTTGTAAGCGAAAAGAAAAAGATGCTTGCATGCGATGCAGTGCTGGTCTCTGACACACCAATGTTTGCACCTGGTATGCCATCGCTCGTGTATGGTCTGCGTGGACTCGCATATCTGCAGATCGACGTACAAGGTCCTGATCGCGACCTCCATTCCGGCTCCTATGGTGGCGCTGTAGCAAACCCACTCAACGCATTGGCCCATATCATAGCGCAGTTGAAAAGTCCAACCGGTACCATCCTTGTTCCGGGGTTCTTTGACGACGTACTGGACATCACACACGAGGAACACATTTCATTGATGGATCTTGAGTACGATGAAGACCGTTTGCTCAACGATGTTGGTTCAACGGAATTGGTTGGAGAAGAGAACTATACCACAGTTGAGCGCCTATGGGCTAGGCCAACACTTGATGTGAACGGTCTCCTCGGTGGTTTCACCGGCGAAGGAGCTAAAACCGTTCTACCGGCCCGGGCAATGGCAAAGGTGAGCATGCGCTTGGTTCCGCACCAGAAACACGTTGATATAGCGCAGAAGGTGATGGACTACATTCGTCAGATCGCTCCTCCGGGAGTAAAGGTGCACGTGCAAGACCTGCATGGAGCAGATCCGGTTCTTGTACCCCGAGATACACCGGCGATGTTTGCAGCCGTGCAGGCACTTGAGGAGACGTTTGGGTCGAAGTGTCGGTTTACGCGAGAGGGAGGATCGATACCTGTTGTGCTCTTGTTCGATACAGTCCTCAAGGCACCTACGGTATTGATGGGATTTGGACTGAACAATGAAAATGCGCATTCACCCGATGAACATTTTGACCTTGGCAATTTTCATCGTGGAATGAAGGCAGCAGCCAGGTACTATGAATTGATGGCGTCTACTCCACGAACATGAAGAGACACAATGCGGAGCTCCTCCTCCTTGCCATAACCATCCTTTGGGGCGGCACCTTTGCTGTTGTAAAAACAGCAATGGTGGACGTGAGTCCGAGCATGTTTGTGCTTCTTCGATTTGCGATTGCTACCGTTGTAGCCCTAGCTCTTTGGCCTCGATCTCTCCGTAGTATCGATCGAGATACTATGAGTAAGGGGCTTGCTCTTGGTGTATTGTATGGTGTAGGGTTTCTCCTTCAGACGATCGGGCTCACGATGACGTCTGCTTCGTCATCGGCCTTCATCACGGGAACGATGGTGGTGTTTGTGCCGCTGGTTCACCGCGTGGTAGATGGAGCTCGGATCAGACCGAATCATGTGTTCTCGATCATCCTCGTTCTCATCGGACTCTGGCTTTTCACGTCCCCGGAGTCTCAAGGGGTGAACCTTGGTGATGTGCTCACATTGTTCAGTGCCATACTCTGGGCTGTGTATCTTACCTATATCGATGTATGGACCACGGAGATGCGAGAGGATACACACAGACAGAATGCTCTCGTTGTTTTGCAGTTCGTGGCAACCGTGATTCTATCCGGAATAGGAGTCGGGTTTGATGTATCCCAAGGAACATCTGTGCATGTTACATTCGACCGCGAGCTTGTCCTTGGACTCATCTATTGCGGGATCTTTGCCTCTGTGATCCCAACATTTGTCCAGACGCGATTTCAACAATACACACATCCGGTCCGAGCAGGTGTGATTTATGCTATTGAGCCCCTTGCCGCATCATTCATTGCTTGGGTGGCAATCAATGAACAATTCTCCGTCCGCCAACTCATTGGTGGGGGAGTGCTACTTGCGGCTATCGTCTTGCCTGACATCATTGCTTCACGGAGAGAATCGTGACAAAGAGTGAACTACGCGTTGATATCCTACAACGACGTGCTGACATCGAATCCGATGACAGAAGCTTGTGGGATCAGATCATCTTTGAACGAGCACATAAGGTTCGCGCCTTTCAAATAGCAGAGAGGGTACATATCTATCGCAACATTGGGAGCGAAATCGAGACCATGCCGTTTATCGAGTATGCCTGGGGTATAGGCAAGGATGTGTATGTACCGATGATACCCCCAGGGAAGGGGATTATGGTGCACTGCCGCATCACGTGGCGTACACAATGGAGAGAAGGGGCTTTTGGTATTCCTGAACCAGTTGTTGAGGATGATGCGGATGTGATCACCAACGATGAGTTTTTTGATACGGGATCTGCGATTATTGTTCCATTGGTTGCCTTTGACCGACAGTGCCATCGCATCGGTTATGGGAAAGGCTATTACGATAAGTTCCTACGCAACACAACGAGCCCAACAATTGGAATAGCCTACGAGCTGCAACGCGTGGCAAGTGTTGTTCCCGAGGCACACGATGTTGCTCTCACATGCGTCGCAACGCAGGAACGCTGGTATGTTCCATCCACGTAGGCACAACATCGTGTCGATAATTGTTGTTTGTATCATCACTGTGCTGATGAGCCCCCTATACGAGGCACGTGGGCAGGACTGCAGAGACGAGCTGCTCCTAGATGCCAATGACCGCGCGTACGAGGTTGGTCTTGATTCTACGGGGATGTGGTGGGCCCTGACCAAGCCGTATCAAGAGTTTATCGGCTTGGTTGTAGACGGTGAGAAATACGGCCCGTACGACACCGTGATCCATCCCAAAGTGAGCTATGACGGTTCAAACTTTGCTGCGGGTGTGAGACTGCAAAGTAGATGGCATGTACTCACAGGAGATGACACGATTTCGTTGGAT
>DATGWS010000306.1:0-16104 GCA_035299365.1 Candidatus Didemnitutus sp. | reverse complement strand
CACCGGAATCGTACAAAGAGTTTCTCTTGCCAGAGCCCGTAGCGGGATATGATGACACGTCGGAATCGAGGTGGGATCCACCGGCCGATGCGCCATTGCTTACGTTCCGCGAAGGCATCGTTGAGGCAATGAAGGGTGAGTTCCGTCGCAACCCCGCAACATTCCTCTTCGGTCAGGACGTTGCTTCTGAGAAGAAGCAAGGAATCTTCAATGTGTGCAAGGGAATGTTGGATGAGTTCGGTAACGACCGAGTTTTCAACGCTCCGATCGCTGAAGACTTCATCGTTGGTACAGCAAATGGAATGACGCGCTATCGTGATGATATCCGCGTGGTGGTAGAGGGTGCAGAGTTTGCCGACTATTTCTGGCCGGCGATGGAGCAGCTCATTGAATGTACGCACGATTATTGGCGGACAAAGGGTCAGTTCGCACCTGCCGTTGTGATTCGTTTGGCATCAGGCGGATACATCCAAGGCGGACTCTATCACTCTCAGAATCTAGAAGGCACCTTCACAACACTCCCTGGCCTCCGAGTAGTATGCCCGTCCTTTGCAGACGATGCAATTGGACTGATGCGTAACGCGATTCGTTCGCGCGGTACAACCATGTTCCTCGAGCCTAAATTCCTCTATAACTATCGTCCAACGTCTACGCCGATGCCACCTGACGACTTTATCATACCCTTTGGTAAGGCTAAGATCCGCAGGCCCGGTACGAACGTGACAGTTGTGACCTACGGAACACCGGTTCATTGGAGTCTACAGGCAGCCGAGATCCTCCAGAACGAGGGTGTGAGTGTAGAAGTGATAGACCTGCGCTCATTAGCTCCTTGGGACAAGGAAATGGTGTTCGAGAGCGTACGGCGCACCGGCAGGTGTGTTGTTGTTCACGAGGACAAGAAGACCGGCGGATTTGGTGGAGAGGTTGCCTCTGCGATCGGTGAGGAACTCTTCCGATATCTCGATGCTCCTGTAGCCCGTCTTGGGTCAAAGGACACCCCTGTAGGCTTTGCAAAGAGCCTTGAGAAGGCCATTCTCATTGATGTAGACGACGTGGTTCGAGCTATACGCGAGACCATGGCATTCTAGGGTCGGTGTGAATAACTCCTGACAGTGTAAAGTCAAATTGCCCGTAAGCCGTTTTGCAAGTATGGCTTAGGACAATTGGCCTCACTCATCTTTCCCCTTGGTGGGTACGTAGAACCGCGATATATTTGCACTCTTCGTTCCGTGGGCTTGGTACGCCCCCTGCGTACCTATGGCCAACGGATGACGAAGTTTCGACAATGAACGTACGTCTTCATGTGAGGGCGTGCATACGAGAGCAATAGAGGAGTGCATGAGCACAGAACAGCAAGAAACAGTACTAGGTAAGCCATCCGAGCCAAAAGCCGGTGGAGCCGGAGTAGAGTCATTTGTAGAACAGGCACGCACACAATGGAAGGCCGTTGTTGGTGTGGTGGTTGTTATTTCTTTTGCGGTTGGGGCCTATTGGTGGTACACCAATGACAAGGCTGAGCGCAATCAAGAAGCGTCCACGCAGCTATCGCGTGTACGGATGACATTTGACATGGGAGATTTTTCAAAGGCATTAACGGGAGATTCTCTTCCGCCTGTAGGAGCCGACAAGGTTAAGGGGCTTCTAGAGATCAGCGAGGAATATGCAGGCACGGACGCAGGTTCGGTTGCCGCATTGATGGCTGGTAATGCGCTGTTGAATTTGGGCCGATTCGCTGAGGCGCAACCTCAGTTTGAGCGAGCCCAGTCTTCGGATGCTCTAATCGTCGAAGTTGGTGCATTGCAAGGACTTGCGTCCTGCAAAGAGGCTTCGAAGGATTTTGCGGGCGCAGCGTCATTATATGAGCAGGCTGGGACACAAGGAGCCAAGAGTGGCCTTGAGGACCGTTGTTTCTATAATGCCGCACTTTGTTTTGAAAAAGCCGGGAATAAGACTAAAGCCATAGAATTATACACCTTAGTGGTGAAGAAATTCGAAATGTCAGAGATTGCAGCCTCCGCTCGCGGGGGATTGGCAAGGCTTGGCATGGCAATTGATTAGGAACCCTCGGCATTTTGTGCCCTTTTCCCTATTTGAAGCGAAAAAAGAGTGAAAGAATTAAAGCATAAGGTTTTTACAACTGGAGGTTGTATGCAACGTTGGTTTCGTCTAAGCAGCTTGCTGCTTGTGCTAACCACGGCATTTAATGTGGCTCTGTCTCAGAGTTACGTGGAGGTTCGTGGTAGTCTTCCTCCGGGATCGGTGCGCGTATTCGTACGTGACACCATTTATCGTATCAGTGGATCGTACACCGTAGGTGGAACGCTTCTGATCGAGCCCGGAACACGTGTTGAGTTCCTGCCGAACGGTCGGCTGGTAGACTCAACAGGTGGTCGTATCATTGCTGATGGTCGTGCGTCTGCGACGTATGATCCGAATGCAGTGAATCCGTTGTTTCCACCGTACACGGGCTATGATGACCCGACGTACTTTGGAGCACCAGGCGTCGTGAATTCCACGATCGCTACGGAGCCGACCATTCACCCGTCGAAGTATCCTACGATCTTCAACGTGGATCTCGGTTCGAATCCGAACCTTCAAGGTTTGACGCCAGCCAAGGCTATCTTGTACAAGGCTGCCCGTCTCGAGCTTGGATCGGTAATTTCGGCCATCCGTTTGAATCCTTGGTTCCGTCCAACGGGTCAGGCGATCAACGTTCGTCCGGCACGGATCACATTCGTGGCTGGCGACGTGAACAACTTCTCGCGTGAGTGGGGTCACATCGTGGTCCTTCCTGGTTCGAGAGCAGCGTTCTTCCGTGATGTAGACTTCCTGAACTTCCGCAAGGACACAACGGTCGACAACGAGCCGGTGTATCTTTCGAACTATACAGGTCAGTCCTTCTCACGTACGCAATCAGAGACGGCAAATGATCTTCTCCTTCGCGCCTCAAACGGTGGCGGTGGAGCGATTACAACGTTCTCTTCACGCACATGGATCGTTGGTTGCACCTTCCGCAACAACATGGCCCGCTACCGTGGTGGCGCTCTCCAGGTCCTTCAGGCACCGGTCGACCAATATGCAGGTTCAAGCTTGCAGCTCTGGCCGGTCATTTCACAAGCAACGATCAATGCACTGCCGCAATATCCGGCAACTGTAAATCCGTTCCTTACGGATCCAATTTCGGCACAGCCGATCGATCAAGGTCTTCGTATCACGGACCGTATCTATGATTCAGGCGCTGAGACGTTCTCAGATGTTGATCGCCAGTCGATCGACGATGCTCGTCTCGCCATGTATCTCGGCCGTATCCGCCAGATCCGCTTTACATCGAACCGCACACTTCTTTCTGATGTGGACACTGTCCGCATTGGTGGTATTCGTGTTGTAACAGATGCAAATCGCGCGGCTACTGTATTCGCAACACCAGGCCGTTCACAAAAGAACGAATCCTTCGGTGGCGCTGTCTACATCTCTGGTCGCACTCCAATGATCGTTGGTTTTGGTATCAATGACTTCCAAGGCAAGGACACTATTGAGTTCAACAGCAACTATGCCGAGAACCGTCAACCTTCCACTGTAGTAGGCAACAACGTTCGCACATCAGGTGCACGCGGTGGTGCTGTTCACGTGGCAGATCAGACAAGCGTGATCTTCGCCGGTCGTTACACAACAAACAAGACAACAACACCGTTCATCACAGATGTATCATCTGACCCGATCAATTCGATCGGCAACTTCTCCCAGGGTGGTGCTATCTATGCAGCCGCCGGAGCACGTCAGATTCAAATCCGTGGTAATCTCGACAACAACCCACCTACGCACTTCCTCGGCAACGAGTCCGCGCGTGGTGGTGCTGTTTATGTTGCGGCAGGCGTTAATGATACTCTCGTGTCTCCGTGGATCGGTGGCTCGGACGGTATCATCACAGCTCGCAACCTTGGTTTCAACATTAAATTCCGCGACAACCGTGCTTCCGTTGACGGCGGTGCTGTATTCACAGCTCGCAACATGGTGATGTATGGTGCCGGTGGAACAAGTGGTCCACTCTGGATCTACGGAACCAACTACGGTGTAGAATTCCAGAACAACACGGCCAACTTCTCGGGTGGTGCTATCTGCGTTAATATCCCGCAGAATCTCCCGATCTGGCGTCGTACGCTTCGCTATGTGCGTGGTACCTTCCTCAACAACCGTGTTGGTGAAGTTGCTGATGCTCTTAAGCCAAGTGTTCGTGGTGGTGGTGCTATCTATTCGATCAATGCCGATCTTAACGTTGTTAAGGGTGTTGAATTCCGCGCGAATAAAGCATGGAATAGTAATGGTGGTGCTATTGCTGTTGTTACACCGGATACGCTTACACGTAAGCGTTTCTTTGTAACGGATCTTGATGAGATCACGTACAACACACTCGGCGTAGCTACTGGTTACATCCCGCGCAACGAAGTCTTCACTCTCCAGACAACTTCGCCACGTGCGGATGAGCGTATGCTCACGCGCTTCTATGATAATATTGCCTCCGAGAACCCACTCCGTCAAGGTAGTGGTACAACACAACGTGGCGATATCAAAGTAGTTCACCCTGGAACAACGCTTCGTGAAAACGGAACGGGTCTTGGTGGTGCATACTATATTCTTGATAGCGTTCGTGTTCGTGTTGACACAATTGCGTTCGACCGTGTTCGCTTCCAAAACAATACAGCTTACACTGGTGCTGCCGTCTACTCCGACAATTACGATCTCAAACTTGCATTTGCACGCTGTCTCGTAACAGGAAACAAGGCAACATCCGACATCGGTCGTAGAAACGATTCAATCCTTGGACCACTTGTCAACGCAGAAAACCCAGCATCGAGCGACCTCGCAGGTGCAGTTCTCTATGGCGAAGTCACTGGCCCACTTCCTTGGACAACGTACAGCTTTGCTGCAAACTCGATCTACGATAATGATGCTCGCTTCATCATCCGTCTTCCAGATGCCCAAGACACCAAGGGTGTACTTGCCGGCACTACTGGTATCGGTTTTGGTGGTGTTGACACACTTCGTGGTAACTATTGGGGACGCACGGAAGCAAACGTTAACACGATTCTTCCTGCATCTGCAAACAACTCTTCGTTTGGCCGTATCCAAGAAACGTTCTTCATTGCTGGTAATGGTAAGACGCACATGCGCTTCCTCCGTCAGGCAACGAATAACGTAACTGAGCAGGGTCCATTCGAATCAGCATGGCGTTATAACTACAAGCCAATCCCAACATGGACGATCCCTGATACACTCCTTCTTGAAGGACGTATCTATGACATCTTTGACAAGGGAACGGACATTAAGACGGCGGACTATTCAAATCGTCGCATGTCGCCGATCGAAGACTTCGCTGTTGGAATCCCTCCGGTGCTTAAGGTCTACACAGACCCAACAATGCCATCGTACAACAAGTATGTTAAGCGCACAACTCGCAATCCATTCGATGCCGAGATGTTTGCTGATATTGCAGCTGTACAGACAGAATTCATTGGTAACCATCCAATTGGCTACCCTGTATTCCTCGAAGCACGTGCAGATTACAGCTCAACAGCTGAGATCAGCAACAACGACCCACGTGCAATCAACGAGACAGTGTTCTTCGTAATCAATGAGCGTACTGGTGATTACATCCGTACAAACATGAAGCAGAAGAACCTTACGGATACAATCTTCCGTTCACGTGTTGAACTCGTTCCAGACTCAACAAATGGTGGTGATCCAAACATCCGTCGCGCCTACGAAGGTCTCGCAACGTATGGTACTGGCGCCACACTCCTCTCCTTCATTGCAGACAATGCAGTAGCCGAAGATTCTTCAGCTCTTCCTGGTCGCAAGTGGGAAGGTTCAACCATTCTTGGTGAGCTTGGTGGTAATGGCTTCCGTCTTGGTAACCGTCCAACACTCCCAACATCCAACGCCCTCAACGGCGACGGTGGTAAGGAAACATACTTCGGTGGTGAGCGCTATCGCGCACTCCCGGTACGCGAAGGTGACCAAGTAACAATCGTATCGCGTACGATCCTTTGGAAAGACGGCGTTGTAGGTGCAATCAATGGTGGACTTACGTTCACGGTTGGTAACAACACTACTCCTCCGCAATTCACAGGCTCAGCAGATACGCTCGGAACATCGCCGCTTATCCACCCTGAAATGCGCAACCGCGTATTCGTAACAGAGAATCGTCTGTACACACCGGTAACGGCAGCACAATCACAACGTGGTGGTGGTCGTGGTAGCTGGTTCAATGAGCCTCCAAGCTACCCATCGGATGCAACGGGAACACCGATTCCTGGACGTGATATCTACGAGCGTGACTCGATCTTTACGATCACAGCTGTAGACATCAACAAGTTCTATGACCCACGCGTAGTGAACGATTCAACGTTCAATTCGCAACTGTCGTACTTCTGGAACATCACAACTGGCAATTCCGCTCTGCGCTACTGGCTCCGCGATACACTCGTGACAGCTGCTAGCCAGAACAACCCACGTTGGGGTGCTCAAGGATATCGTATGCTACGTGGCCGTCCGATCAACCCGTACATCGTACCGGGTGGAGAAGAGGTTGAAGTAGTTGCGAAGAACTTCCCGCCGTCACTTGAACTCGTTGATACACTTCGTAAGTCGGGTATTGGCGAAGACGTGATCTCGCGTTGGTTCTACATCTATCCTTCGTACTTCCACGCTGAAGAATACGATAACAATTCGATCGCTCTTGATCAACGTAATCCAGACAACACGAACGCTCGTTTCCTCCAGCAGGATACGGTGAACTTCGGTTGGCTCGACACATCGTCGTATCGCTTCCGTATCCACGTTGTTGACTCGATGCCACGTTTCCTCTGGAATTTCCGTGCAAACGCGACCCAGGCAGTTACGTATCAAGGCATGTTGAAGGGCGATACGACTATCGTTCTTGACCCAACAACAACGGATGCTGGTTCTTATGATGTTGCAACCGGAACGTATCTCGATACGCTTCGTATGTACAACACTGAATCACGCGTTGGTCGTCGTTTGGTTCAACCAAACGCCATCCTTGATGAAGTATACAACGATCCAGCAGCTCCGCAGCCGGATGATCTAAACGTACAATTCGTTGCGAACCTTACAGACTCACTTCGTTTCCGTCTTGACGTGAACACAGATGATGAGTACGAGGATCTTGCAGCAGTTGATACCAATCGTGCAGTTGTGAAGAAGTATGGCGTATGGGACTTCCGTTATGGTAAGACCGCATACGGCTTCCTCTCCACTTCAGTTCGTCAGAATCCAGATGATGTAGTTGTAGACGAGGTTCTTCAGGCTCGTCCGATCTGGCTTGCTTCGCGCTACATGCGCCGTTACCAGAACGCCGGAACAGTTGACCAGTTTGCTGAAGACTTCACAACTCGCGGTCGCATCGAAGTGCGCATCAACGGCACAGAAGCCCGTGAGATCCTGAAGCCTACGAACGATTACAATCCTGGTAATCCGATAAATGGTGATCTGAATACAGACACTGTGATGACAGTTGTTGTCAATGACGGACACGGTGGACTTAACACACTCACACGTCGTCTCTTCGTTAATGTTCAGCCACAGCTTCTTGCTGTTGATCTTGCTGAAGCTATCGAAGACCAAGACTACAATGTTGCACTTCTCGATTCCGCACGTCGTATCAAGGTTTACGATCCGAATTTCGGTCAAGCTCAAGGTTTCGAACTCATCTATGTTGATGAAACTCGCGACTCAATCGAGATTGATCCATACTTCCCAGAAGCTGGTTCGTTTACACTTGATGCATCACGCAAGACAACACCAAAGTGGCTCAAGATCAATCCTACAAGTGGCTTGCTGTATGGCACACCACGCGTAACTGACCTTCCATATGCTGACACAACAGTTCTTGTAACAGTTGTTGTAACAGATGCTGGTCAACTCAAGGATATCCGTACGTATAACCTTACCATTCGCGCTCGTAACCACGATCCGCGTCTGTTCTCTTCGCCTATCGTTAAGTGCGTTGAACTTGGTGAGCCATACACGGACACACTTCGTGTAACAGATATTGATCTTCGTCGCACACAGGCAGACAACGAACAACTCACGTTTGAAGTCATCGAATCAACAGCTACATGGACGTTCACCCCAGAGCGTCTCTCTAGCCCAATCGCTGACACACAAACAATCGTTATCAGCACAACTAACCTTACCGATATTCCGGTCAATGGTCGGATCACGATCAAGGTTGTTGTTACCGACCGTCAAGGTGTCAAGGACACACTCGTCTATCAAGTTGCCGTTTCTGACGAAACTGAATTTGTTGCCAACGTTCGCGTTGAAAACAACCTTGGTGCGTTCCAGATCCTCCAATTCGGTACGGGAAGCAAGACGATTGCAACCACTGGTGATGAGAAGGAAACGTTCGGTCAGCTTGATTCCAACTACTGTGAATATGAGTTGCCACCTGTACCGTACATCGACGTTTTTGACGCTCGTTGGACGATCTCAACACGCAACGGTATCCTCCGTAACATCTTCCCATTCAAAAACACAGCAGGTTCAGCGATCTATCGTGCTCGCTTCCAAGCTGGTGGCGAAACGGGTCAGAGTTCGGCATACTATCCAGTCAAGCTCAGCTGGTGTCCGGAAGAAATTCCTGCACTCTCAGCCAACAAGGGATCGTACTACCTGCGTGATGATCAATCGAACGGTGCATTGTTCGCCTATGACATGAAGACAGGTGCTGGTCGTTCAGCAAGTGACATCCGTCTCGATACGGTTGGCAACTGCTACACACTTGTCATCTCTCGTGACGCTGTTCAAGGCTTTATCATCGTCTATGACTTCGCTTCCGGAGTTGATGATGAGGATCCAACAACAGGCTTGTCCATTACAAGCACAGCTCCAAATCCATTCTCTACATCAACATCGATCACGTTCAACGTTCCAACAACGAAGAATGTATCGGTAGAGATCTATGATGCGATCGGAACACGAGTTGCAACGCTTGCAAATGACATGTTCACGGCTGGTAGTCATACGATCGAATGGAACGGCTTGGCTAACGGTGTGATGATGTCGAGCGGTCTCTACACAGTACGTGTAACAGACGGTGTTCGCTCATCGACACAACAAGTAGTGTTCGTCCGCTAAAACATCTCAGATGGGGCCGGACATTGTCCGGCCCCACTCTAACCGAAACGGAAAAACAACAAGTCGTAAATCTTGGAGTAACTATGAAGAAACAGGTATTAATTGCTTCGGCGATTGTACTCTGTTCGTTCGCGATCGGTGCAGTAGAAGGAATGGCTCAGCAGATCTTTAATCAGTTCCGCCAACCAGAACTTATCGTTGGTCTCCCATACCGGGACATCGACAACTGCAACACCGCGCGTCTGAACAAGACAGTCATCTCGCCGGCGCAATTCGTTCTGCCACCTACATTCGTGAATGACCTGGACGATGGTTATGCCTTCATCCAGTTCCCATCGGGCATTGCATACAATTACAATGGTCGTTCATACACGGGTGTTTATGTCAGCGTCAATGGTTTTTTGACCTTTGACAACACAAAGCTCGTACCCGCAAAGCAGTCGCAAGGATTGTTCATTAACTCGTCATCGTATCCGGACAATGTGATCGCTCCGTTCTGGGGTGACCACCGTATCCGTACGGGAATTGACATCGGCGGAGGCTATATGCCTTCGGAGATTTCATGGGTTATTGATGTCGATCGCAACGAAGCTTGTGATACGATCTTCCCGGTTCGCCGTTGTATCATCGTACAATGGAAGAATCTGAACATCAACGATGCTTCGGTTAATTCTAGCGTTGGCAATTTCCAAGCTCGTCTCTACCTAGGTGGTTCTGCTAACAACGACCAAGGCGAGATCGAACTTGCATACGGTCAAGTTGGTGGAAACCCTTACACATCCAACACAACCGTGGTAACACGCGGAGCAACAGTTGGTATCAAGGGTAACGGTGGCTTCCCTGGATTCCTTTCAGATTTCTGGAATGGTCTTCTCTGGGTACCGGCAGCTGGTGCTAACTCGCGAACAGATTCTACCTCCATCTGGCAGCCTTCGGGCGGTCGCTCTGATGCACGTATCCGTTTTGGATCGATCATCTATCTCACATTTGACATGTGGGGATTTGGCGATGCAGACACGTCTGCAGCTGGTGGACAGCGTCATGATGGACTTCCACAAAACCGCCGCGTAACAGTAAACGACGCTCGCGTAATCATGCGTTCGATCGTTACAAAGCGTCCGCTCGATTCTGTATGGAAGCGTCAAGCATATCAGGGAGACGTTAATCACTCTGGTCGCTACTACTTCACGAAGCTGAAGCGCGATTTCTCTGCTGACTCGATGGTTGGCAACCAGATCATCATCTGGCGCCGCACGATCGACGTAGAGCAGTTCTTCCCTGGTCAGACCATAGGTCCAAACACGGGCAAGCAAGTTCTTCGCGTAATGTATGAAGGCGATGGCCTTTACGGAGTTGGTGGCAAGGCCCCAGACGTAAGTAGCTTGAACCAGATCTACTACGAAGTAACAGAATATGACGCTGGCTTGATCATGCGTTATATCTCAGGACGTCTTCCATACCTCCCATGGGTGTATGACAATGACACAACAGGTCCTGACTTTGGCAAGGTAAAGGAAACGAAGTATGCTGATAACGTTTCGTTTGGCACACCTTCAAACATCGGTAATGGCCTTGTTCGTGTACCAGTGTACATGAATGGCGTGCATAGCGGTGCATTTGGCGTTCGCTTCGAATCAAACAGCGAGATCGTTGACGTAACACCTGTTATGAATGAGAAGAACACGGTTGCTATTGACAACTCAGCAGATGTTGCAGTTGTTGCCGGTAACGGTTCATTTGATGCATCGCAACCTGTTGCGTATGTAACGCTTAAGGAACAGGCGTCTTATGAGTTCTCGAACGTGCGCTTCAATGAAGCAATCGTTGGGTCACACACATTGAACATGGTTGAGAATGAGAATGGATCGGCCGTATCAGTCTATCCAAATCCAACATCCTCAAACATGTCGATGGCTGTTACTCTTCCAGAAGCTGGTAACGTGGTTGTCCGTGTCTACGACACATTCGGCAAGCTTGTTAACACCATCTTCGATGCTGCAGTAAATGCTGGTACACTTTCCGCCTCATGGAATGGCACCGATGTAACTGGTGCTCCGGTTGCTGCTGGTACATATGTGGTGCGTGTTGATGGTGCCGGTGTTAATTCGTCAAACATGGTCACAGTTGTTCGTTAATCGAACCAGTCAGTGACCGTTACGTTGAAATATCTGGTGATGTGTATGCTGGCCGCCGTTATGGCGGCCAGCAACCTCACCGCTCAGGACACATTAACGATACGATCGTATCGTGTAGTTGATGTGTGTTCCTCGGAACGGCGATGGCTGATCGCTCCAACTCTTGGGACCATACGGTCGCTTGACAGCCTCATGTCCTTTGACATTACGATTGGGTACGACACGGCGGTTACGAGACCGACCGATGTCCTTACTGAAGGAACCCTATCTGCCAATCTTGACTACAAACCAACCATGAGTTTGGTTGTGCCTGGAGAGCTGAGGATTGCAGGGTTTAACATCTTGACACCAATGATAGGTGACAAACCACTGGTTGCCATTGCTGGGGAATTTCGTGGAACGTGTAACACTTTGGATTCAATGTCCTTCACGTGGCCTGCAAGTTTTAACGAAGAGTTCAAGAAGGTTGTAACGATCTACAACACCGAGCCGATAATTGCAGTTGCGAATGCAAGAACACGGAACGACGTTGGGATGGAAGTAGAATCAGACAGTGTGACGATCAGGGGCAAGGATAGCGTAAAGACTGTTGTTAGTCAGGTACAAATGGGAGGCTTGCAAAATGTAGAAGCAAGTGCAACCTTTAGACTACTCGACACAAACGTTGCTCATATCACTGGCCTCGCTATAACGTCTGCAGAACTTCAAAGAATCGAGAAGATTGATGCCGGCACAATACTTGTGCACTTCAAACAACAAGGTTCGAATTCACCTGTAGTAGAATTGGATGTACGGTCAACCTCGAACTTAGAGATTGCACATACCGTTATACAAGCATCTCTTAAGCTCAATGACACATGTGGATGTGTCCTTCCGGGTAAGGTAGACAGTATCAGAGTTATCAGTACGAACCCAATGGTATATGTTTCATCATCTGCTGATGAGAACACTGCTAATCTAGTGGTTAATGACCAAAACATTAGATGCCAGTGTTATCATGGACAGACGAATGCAATCAACGTATACTCAATAGATGGAACGCTTGTATCTAGTACAGGTGGTCCTTCCAAGAGTGAAACGTTTTTGTCAATTGAAGGTCTTCCACATGGTGCCTACGTTATCGTGGGTTACTGTGGTCTCAAAAAATCAGTAATACTGAAAATGAAATGAAGAATCTCTTGATCAACTCATCTGAGGAGTTCCGTATGAATCGTCGATATGCTCTCTGGGGTAATAGCGCCAAGCTTGGCGTAGTTATCCTGCTTGCAGCATTGATCGGCCTCGGTTCGCAAGTGCTTCAAGCACAGACGAACAAGCCCGAGTTGCCGACGCTCTCGCTGACAGGTTCTGGAGGAGGCTGGAACCAAACGTATTATCCTGACGGCCGCATCTGGACGTCTAGCCGCGGACCGAATGGCGATCGTGAACTCCTCGTTCCGGTCTTCATTAAGAACTGCTGGCGTTCTACCTCTGAGTATGACGCTTTCCCGATCTATAGCTTCAAATTCAAGGTTCAGTACGACAGTACTGCTCTTGAAATGATCGGAATCGACAAGAATGGTCCAAATCGTGGTCCTCAATTCACGCCCCTTGGTTGCCTTGGCCGTGATTTTGAGTACACAACATTTGTGGCTCGTGATACAACGTTCCAAAGTGTTATTGCTGCACCGATTCAAAATCGTCTCCGTGGCAAGCGTGTTATGGTTACGGCTGTATCTGCAAAGCCACTTCCACAAACAGGCGACGTAACGCAACCATGTGATCAGCGTCCATACACAGAACTTGTGTATCTCCGTTTCCGTGTTGTTGCGAATCCGAACCTTAACCAAGAGAGCGCACGTACACCAATCATTCTGACGAATGACACGCTCTTCTACAACGATTTCCAAATGGGCAAAGAAGTCACCTTCCCAGGTGATGTTGCTCCGGGTGAATTCGCTGGTCTCGGTGGTGTAGACAACTACTACATTGATGGTCTTGGACAAGAACAAATCCGCGATCCACTTCGTCCTTCAAAGCCGGGAATGATCTGGCTAGAAGTAACGGACATTTCGCCACGTTTGTCGTTCACTAACGTTGCAAATCCTGCATTCCGTCTTGTAGACTCAGTTGATCAATCGAATGGCTCGCAGTGGTTTGTTGTAGACCCGATCACGATCGACTATGGCAATACCTATGATGATCAGCCAAACGGCATGGGTACACGTGACATTGACGTTATCAATGCAGTGACCGGTACACGTGCGTATGAGATCATGGTTCAATCCGACGCAAAGTGGCTCAAGTTCCGCTCGTTCCTCAAGGGTGGACAAGGCGAACTTAATCCTTTCCCACAGCCAGTGCGTGAAGGTTATGTTCAGTATATGGACAAGGGTATCCTTGGTACCACACTTGGTGTTACACCTTTCGGTGATCCAACAGTTGGACAGCGTGACTTGAACTTCCGCATCATCTGTGACCCGAATGAGCTTCCCAATGGCGATGAGCAAGAAGTCTGTGGTACCTATGTAGGCTACATCTCCTTCAAGTCAAACTCACTCGAAGTTTCGCCTGTTCGTCTCAAGGTTACATTCATCTACTTCCGTACTCCGTACGAGCCGAATGTATTCGATGAGAACGAAAGCTGGAAACGTGGTCAAGAGTTCCTCGGTCGCGGTGTAACACTTGAGATCCGTAACTCAAACAGCCCTATTGAGCGCACATACATCACCTTTGGTGTTGGCAATCGTGCTACTGATTTCGTAGACACACTCTTTGGTGAAACTGTTTATCAAAACGCACTCAACTCGTTTGGTGCTCGTTGGTATCCAATGGACAAAGATGGTCAACCAATCTACCAGTATGGTCTTGGTGATCTGTTCTCCGCAACAGCTCAACGTCCAAAGGGTGCTTCCCGTGACATTCGCTCGATCTACACAGACACAACGCTTCTGTACACATGCCGCTTCAATGCAGGTAGTGCACTGAATTACCCAGTTGTTGTATCGTGGGATACAGACGAATTCACTCCAGAGTCGGAACTCTTCATTCGTGACATTCTGAACGGTTCGCGTTTCAATGTAAACATGCGCGAAGGCACTGTTCTTGGTGGAACACGTCAGTCATTCACGATCCGTGATGCAGACATCGATGCATTCGTTATTGAGTATACGCTTCCAAAGGTTGCTCGCTTCCCAGTCATCAACAAGGGTTGGAACCTTCTTTCGGTTCCTGTGAATCCTTCGTCGAACTACTGGAAAGACGTGTTCAAAAATGCTCTGAACATTCCAATCCGTTTCGCTCAGAATTCGTACCAGAACAACGAGACAAGTCTCCAACCTGGCCACGGATACTTTGTGAAGTACTCTGATGAAGTAGATAAGACGATTGCCGGATCCCGTATCCGCGTTATCAACGAATCTACCTTCCCAACACGTGTCTATGATGGTTGGAACACGATTGGTTCGCTTTCTTCGCCAACATCAACAGAGAACGTAACACTTCTGCCATTCGGCTCTGGTGCATTCCCTGCGATCATTGGTGACATCTTTGGCTACGTAACAAACCGTGGTTATCAGGCTGTTACTGAGATCCAACCAGGCCTCGGTTACTGGATGAAGATCAGCGGTCAAGCATACCTTTCGATGTGCTGCGGCACACTTCAAAAGAGCGGTGTAAACTTCTCTGGTGTACGTGAGTCCATCAAGGCAAATGCAACTCGTGTTATGATCAGCGATGATGCAGAGAACATTGGCGAAGTATATGTTGCGCAGCAAGGAACACTCGAAGCACGTAATGTCTTCGAACTTCCACCGCTTCCACCAAACAACCTCTTCGATGTACGCTTCTCTAATCAGACGTATGTGAATGATGAAGTGAATCCAATGATTCAACTTCAGGGTGCTACCTTCCCGATCAACGTTGTTGTAAACAACCCAAGCCGTTCGTATGTAGTCACAAACCCGATTTCGGGTGCAGTGCTTGGTACGATCGTTGCAGGTCGCAATAACATGATCACGATCACAGATAGCCGCACGCCGTATATCCGCCTTATGGGTCAAGAAGCTGATCTAACAGCTCTTACTGTTTCGGTGTCACCAAACCCAACAAGCACTGTTGGTATGGTTAACGTAACGGTCCCACAAGCGGGTCGCGTAACTGTTGCTCTCTATGATGCAGTTGGTCAACTCGTCTCGACGATCGTCGACGAAGAGAAGACTGCAGGTATCTATGGCTTCGACATGAATGCAGCTTCGCTTGCACAAGGTCGCTACATCGTAAAGGTCACGATGAACGGCACAACAGCAACGAACTCGGTTTCTGTTGTTCGCTAAGCAAATGGTCAAATCAAAGAAAGGGCAGCAGGTAACTGCTGCCCTTTTTTATTCACGGTAGGTGTCATCATGTCCAGATCCATATCGTTGCTCGCCTATGTCATCCTTGTTGTCGGAACAACATCGACATATGCTCAGCTCGTTGAATTTCCGATCTCCTTTCTCAATGAGACTCCATCAGGGGTAAAGGGGCAAATGTTCACATTTGCTGCACACCCTCTCGGTACGTCTGAATTGGACACGGCACTAGGTGAACGTGAGATCCCATCGATTCCTCCACCGGCCGGCATCTTTATTGTCTACACGGTACCGCCAGCCTCAGAATATCTCTGGCTCAGCCCCAAGGATGTTCGCCAATTGAAACCCGGTGTTCGATTCAGGGAAGATTACAATGTGAACATCCTCTGGACAGGCGGAACGCTTACCATGACGTGGGACTACCCAATGCCTGCGTTGGTAGATTCAGCCTATCTCGTTGACGTAATCACGGACTTCCC